>NZ_JAPIVJ010000004.1:0-292917 GCF_054182245.1 Komagataeibacter sp. NFXK3 | reverse complement strand
GGCACGGGAAAGTCGGTCGCCGCCAGGTCTTCCAGTCTCCCCTACAATCGCGGGGTGGAGCAGCCCGGTAGCTCGTCAGGCTCATAACCTGAAGGCCGCAGGTTCAAATCCTGCCCCCGCAACCAGACGACATATAGAAAACCCCGCTAAACCAATCGGTTGGCGGGGTTTTACTATTGTAATTTTAGCTTCTGGACCGATGCCCGGCCAGGTGCCGAGTGATACTGCAGAAATATAGGATGTTAGCGTGCAGGATTTCGTGCAGTTGGCGATTCCTGCCGCAGGCTATCTTGGACAAGACGAGGCGCCATTTCGGGATCATGGCAGACGAAAGTTTCATGTGTCCTTTCGTGCTGCCGCAGCCAGTCAGAGTGCTTAATCCAGATGCAATTTGCTTTATCCATAAATAGATCCTGCATATTGCTGCTACAGGCCAGCTTCCCCCATAAAGACCGAGATAATCTTGCGATAGGTCCGCTGCACGAAGCTGGTAGCAGTGGCGTGTATGTGGACCACGCCTCCTATGCGCCGCATAATCGGTGGCAGCGGCCCATCGGGCAAAATAATAACTTGATAGACTGCTTCTTCCGGCACGATCCTGTGGCTGGTCTCGTCCCGGTGTGCCTTGATATGTCCGCCATAAAGGGAGGCCTGTTCCAGCGCATCGATTTCAGGGACTGATGCAACCGAAATTGACTGTACATGCCCCGCTATCCGCTTGGCACCAGGGGTGTTGGCCATAAAACTCGCTTTTGCTCCGGGCTGTATGAAGCTGATGTCCGTTTCATACACATATGCTTCAATGGCGGCGTGGTCTTCTGTTATGACTGAGCCAATATAATCATGCTGTTTCAATGTATCACCGACATGGATTTCCGGTGGAACATCTACCAGCATGCCAGTAAATGGAGCGGTGAGGGTCAACTGTCTTATCGCGGCTTCAGCCCGCAGGCGTTCGGCTGTTTCCTGCTCGATCTTGTCGCGCGTATCATCAAGCGAGGCGGTATCTTCCACGCCAAACATCCGTTCCGACAGCGTGGCCTCCAGCGTTGCCAGTCGTGCAATTGATACGGCACGGTCATGGTCAAGCTGGGGGGAGCGTAGTTCGGCCACGGTCTCGCCTGCCTGGACCATGCTGCCTGTGGGCAGCAGGCGTACCACCTGGCCCGGATCCTGCGTGTAAAGCATGCTCTGCCCTTCCGCCCGCAATACGGCAGGTGCGCGGACAGTGTGGGTCCATGGTAGCACAAGAAGGGCAATCAATATGGCAAACACTGCGCCCGTAACATGCATGCGACGGCTGCCGGGGGCATGTAGGGCCTGGTGCGCCCATTGCGCCAGTTCCCCCATGATGGGGCGGGCAACAAAGAACCAGATTTCAATTCCCATAAGAACCACGCCCAGCGCGGGGAAGACCGCATGATAGACAACCAGTGCAATACCGGTGAACAGGAAAAAGCGATAAAGCCACGTGGCCACGCTGTAGCCGATCAGCATAAGCCCGCGGCGCGCGGGAAAGACCTCGGGCGGGGGCGTATCCATGCCAAACAGGAACTTTCGGGTGCGCCAGCGCGTCCATGCAAAGGCGCGTTCCTGAAGGTTGGGAATGCCCATGAGGTCAGAGAGAATATAATACCCGTCAAACCGCATCAGCGGGCTGAGATTGACCGACAGGGTGAGGATCCATGTCGAACTGCTTAACGTAAACAGGCCATCACGGAGCGGGCCATCGGGCACGATGCTCCAGATAATGGTAGCCAGCGTGGCTAGCATGATTTCGGCCACCATGCCCGCGCAGTCGATGACCAGTCGGTCACGCGCGCGGAGCAGTCGCCATGCGTCGGTGGTATCGGTCCATAAAACAGGGCACAGGACCAGAAAGGCCACCCCCATGGCGGGTACCCGGCAGCCATAATGCCGTGCCGCGATGCCGTGGCCCAGCTCATGCACCATCTTGCTGCATGCCAGCGCTAGGGCAATCCCGATCGCACCCTGCGGCGTGATGAGATGCATGAACCCCGCAGCATAAAGGCTCCATTGCTGCACGACCAGAATGACCGCCAGCCCCACTGCCAGTGCCAGCCCGATGCAGAACGTGCGGGTAAAAAGCCAGTTTGTCAGCGGCACGCAGCGTTTGAGAACGGGATCGGGATTGCACAGCCGTATCCGCAGGAAAAGATAATGATGCAGGATCCATGATAGCAATGGTGGCCTGCGCGCCTGCCGGGCCAGCAGGGTACTATCCGCGCTGGTCTGCGCCGTGGTCAGCCCGGCCTGCCGCAGGAAGGCGGCAAAGGCCGTAACATCGGCAGGTTGCGCATCAAACGTGGTCTGCTCACGCACAACGCGGGCAATCGTGTCCGGGTCAGCCAGGTCCCAGCGCTGCAGGATTTCCATTTCCATGCTGCCAAGGCGCACGTAACGGTGGCGGGCGGGATCATACAGCGTCCATGTTGGCGCACCGGTCACGACAGGGCCACGCAACAGCTCCAGGTCATCACGCAGGGCAGGCCAGGGCGCGGGCGCGTTCATGCGCTGCCTTTCAGGCCAGCTAGAAGGAAAGCCATTGCCGTACTGTGCCCAGCGGTTTGCGCAGGGCCCACAGCACCAGCAGGTGCCGCGGGCCGTAGATGCGCGCGGTGCCACGCAGGCCAAGGCGGATGTCGCTGTCCAGATCGGCGCGCAGGGTGTAGGCCAGCGTGCCGGCAGGGGTCGGTGTGCTTGCGTAGGAGGTAAAGACCAGATGCCCTTCTGCCGGGTGGTCGGGGTGCACATTGTCAAAAAAACGCACGCGCGCATCGGGCGCGAAATGTGCGACCTCGGTTGCGGGCAGGCGGATCTCGATCCGGCGCGAGAGGGCAGGGGCCACCATGAGGATACGCTCGCCGGCTTCCACCGGGCGGCCTATCCATTCGGAAGGATCGTTATAAAGCGCCAGCCCGTCTATCGGGGCGGTCAGCGTGGCGCGGTGCAGCAGTTCGCTCTGGTAGCGCATCTGGGCCGCTTCCTCGTCAATGCGGCCCTTGAGTTCACCAGCCTGCGCGCGGGCCTTGGCATCCAGCATGCCCGCCTGAATGGCTTCATCATACTGGGTGCGGGCGACTTCCAGCGCCTTGCGGGCAACCTGGTACTGGCTTTCAAGCTGCGCGCGCTCCAGTTCCACCACCGGCGCGCCCGCATGCACGGCTGTATTGGGAGCGACATCAAGCTGGTGGACGATACCGGCAAAGGGCGCGCGCACATAGGTGGGGGCAACCGGCACGACTTCGGCCGGGGCCAGAACCCATGAATGAACCGGGAAACACGCCACCAGCACCGCTGCCGCGATGACCGCGCCCACGCGCCTGCGCATCCGTGTATTGCGTGGCCTGGGCGGTTGAGAGGCGATAAGCTGCCGGCTTTCCGAATACTCGCCGCCAATCATGCACAGGGCCTGGATGTCGGGCTGTGTCCATGCATCCTCTCGTGCAACGAGCAATGTGCCCACATGGCCATGTCGTCCAAGCAGCGGAATGAGCACGGCATGAGGGGCCATCCACTGCGTCCATTCATCGCGCAGTGTGGCAGGCAGGGTGGCGACATCAAGCACCCTGGCCTGTGCCTGTGGCGCGATGCTCTCGAACACCCGGCCCAGCCAGCGCACATAGGGGGCGGCAGAATCGAACACCGCCGTGCCGGATATGGCGGCAATCCCTGCCTTGTCCGTGCGGTAAAGGGCGGCCTGCTGGTAGGGAAGGAGATTATGGCTTTCGTTGACCAGCACGAAATCCAGTTCATCGGGCGGGCAGGTCCGCAGGCGCTCGCACAGATGCACAAGGGCTGACAGCCGCAGCAACGCAGCCTGCCGGCCCTGCTGCAGGCGTACGGGATCAGGCGGGGGGGAAGTCATGATCCGTCAGCCATCCACCTTCATTGACCGCACTGGGCTTCTCCTGTCATGCCCGGTAGCAGGTCAGGGGCAGGGCGGGTCAGTTTGCCATAGACCTTGATGGTCTTGCTGACAGGGTCAACCTTGCCCGAAATGCGGCTGACGGTTGCCGGGTAGGTGGCATCCGTCTCCAGTATATGAACCTTGAACGGTGTGCCGGGCTGCAGATGGCGCAGCTCCATGGATGAGACGATCATGGACAGTTCCAGCGAGGTATCATCCAGTATTTCCAGCATGGGGGTTCCGGCTGAAAGATACTGGTAATTATGCACCATGGTATTGGAGACACGCCCGTCAAACGGAGCTTGGATCACGCACTGGGCCACAACGGCGCTGGCCATTTCAAGGTCCGCATTGGCTGCCTGTTCATCGGCTGCGGCCGAGCGCAGGTCCGATACACTCCATTGCCCCAGCGCCTTCATCTTGTTCTGCACATCCAGCAGGCCACGGCGCTTGATGTATTCGGCATGGGCGTGGGCAAGGGTTGCCTTCTGCTGGCCGCAGCGGAACTCGGCAAGGACATCGCCTTTGTGAAAATGGTCACCGTCGCGCAAAGGAAATTTTTCAAGCTGGCCCGACATGCTAGCGCTGATCTGCGCACTCATGGGCGCGGTGACCTGCACGCTGGGGGCATGGACCGCCGTGCTGTCCGGCTCCGACGTGGGCGCAAGATCAGGCTGCTGGACAGGTGCCGTGGCGGTCGGTGTCATGTCAGCGGGTGCGACCGGCCCTGCTGTCTGGGCCAGGACCATGCCGGGTACGAGGCCAAGCGACAGTGCGGAGATAAACGAATACATACGCATATATGCAACCGGCCTTCCGGAACATAAGGCGCCACGACCACCGGGGCGATAGGGCCTTATGACATTACTTATTGATAACGATTTTCAAAATGGCAGATCAGCCGGGGGTAGCAGCAGGCTGTGCCGTATCTGTCTGCGCGACAGGTGTGGAAGGCGGCGCAGCCTGTCGCACCGGCACCGCGACGGGTGCCGTGCTGTTGCCCGCATCCGGTTTCCTGACATTATCGGGCAACGTCAGGTCAGGCAGGCGGCCGTTTTCCCACAGGGCAATGGAATGCTCGACCTGCGCCGTCAGGTGCCTGAGGTCCTGAATATCGGCATTGGCGGGCACAAGGTCCACGCCGATGGAGGCATACAGGTTGGCCAGCGCCTGATGGGTATGGGCAAGGCTGCGGCTGTATTCAAGCTGGCCGAGCAGAGCCGCCATCTGGTGGCGTACGCGATTGGCCTCGGACTGCGCACCTGCCGCGGAAGCGGAGACGGCAAGCTGCTCCATCTGCAGGCTCACATCGTTGATCTGCCGCGAGGATTTGAGGAAATCCACCGCCGTGACGTATTTCTGCGCGCTCAGGTTGATCTGGGCCAGAATGGCGACACTCAGCGCAAGGCGGCGCATTTCCGAGAGTTTGACATTGCCCTTGGCCACAGCGATGGCGCGCGGGCCCTGGATCATGTTGATCAGGTTGACGGTCGCCCGCACCCCGATCTGCCCCCAGATGTGGTGGTAGAGCAGGGCATTCGAATCAAAGTTGCCGTTCCCGATGGCGCCAATGCCGGGCATCATCTTCAGGATTTCCTTATAGACATCCTGCCGGTCAACCTTCTGCTGGTAGACTTCCATGCGCAGTTCGGGGCGCATGACCAGCCCCATGCGCTCCAGCGTGGGAATGTCGAGATTGCCCAGCGGCTGCACATCCTGCGGGTGGGTGGCGAGGTTGAGCTTTTCATCCTGTGGCACGTTGATGAGCGAGGCGAGCTGGATCTGCGCGCCAACCAGTTCATCCTTGATACGCCGCATCTCACCCAGGATCTGGATGATGTTCTGCTGGTAATCGAGCAGCGTCAGCGGGGACTGCAGGTGCGCGTTACCGGCATCCTGCGATGCGGCCAGCATGGTTTCCGCATCATGGATGATGGGGTCAAGGCGGGGCAGCATGACCTGGGCGGCGGCCGCCTCCCAGTAATTGGTGGTTACGGCCTTGACCAGATCATTGATGGCGCGCCTGCGGCGCTCGACGGCAATCAGCGCGCGGAAGGCCTGCTGGCGGGCGGAGAAATAGCTGATCCCCGCATCCATCGCGTTCCATGAAAAGCTGATATCCCCGCTGCCATGGCTGGGCATTTCGGAATAAGAATAATCCAGTGAGCGCTGGTTGCTGAATTCATCAATACTTTCAGCAGCATTGTTGTTGCTTCTGTCGGTATAGCCCGCATCGGCCGCAAGGTGCGGCAGCATCTGCATCAGGGCTAGATCAAGCTGCTTTTCCTGCTGGTTGATCTCAAGCTTTGCAACCTGTGAGTCATAGTTGAACTTGAGCGCGCGCGCGATGGCGGTGCCCAGTGTCAGGTCACCATCGAGCGGCAGATAACGCGCCTCGATCGTGGCGTGATCGGCATCCGCACGCTTTATATGGTCAGCCAGGGGCATGGGCCTGGGCCGCATGCCACACCCCGCCAGCAGCATGACTGTCGAAAGCGCAGCGCAGGAGACCAGACGTATTTTGCCACGGGTAAGCTGATGCGTCACAGGGTTTACCATGAATTTCCGGGTTGTATTCAGGTCGTCAAGAAAAAATTCAACGCAAGCTGGCGGGAACAGGCTTGTGGTTACCTGATTATATAGAACTGTATAGAGCTATATATAGGTACGGCTTGGTAATTTCCGCCTATTTTGCAGTTGCATTGCGCTCGATACCGGGCACGGCATGGTAGTTATGGGGAGAACACATTTTTGTCAACTTCATTTGTTGTAACACGATGAAAAAAATTGTAGATGAAATGCAGGAATTGAAAATGCAGTCGTAGTGCCCTGTCTGAGTGGAAATGATTCATCTAATGGAAACCATAACCTGGTATTCCTAAACAAATTGTTGATAAAAATGGATTTTTCATGCGTCTGATTCTTGAGCAGAGATATCTCTTTGATGGCAGCGTGGCGCATGTCTCCCATCACCATGAAGCAGACAGACACCATCACGAGCATCAGGGGGAAAATGCCCATGATGCCCCTGTCGTGGATGAAACTGTTGGTTCCCTGCCTGATTTACCTGCAACCACTGGTACAGATAAGTCGGTACATGAGCGCAATGGTGAAAAAAAAGACAGTTTTACCGATATCGTTTTTGTGGATTCCCGCGTCAGCGACTGGCGCGAACTCACCGCCTCGCTGGGCAATAATGTGGGCGTGGTGGTGGTGGATAATACGCGTGATGGCATGTCCGTCGTCTCGCGCGTGCTGTCGCACCAGCACGACCTCAACAGTGTCAGCTTCCTGACCTACGGGCAGGCAGGCCAGATCGAGCTTGGCAGCACCACCATCAATGCCGCCACCCTCATGGCGGACAGCACGCAGGTGGCGCAGTGGGGCGATGCGCTGGGGGCTAAGGGGCAGATCCTGTTCTGGGGTTGCGATGTGGGGCAGGGGGCTGCCGGTCAGGCGCTGGTCGATGACCTGCATACCCTGACCGGCGCGGGCGTTGCCGCCTCGACCGATGCCACGGGCCTTGGCGTGCTTGGGGGGGACTGGACACTGGAGCGCACGGCCGGGCTGGATGGCAATGCGGTGGATGCGCCGTTCTCTGCCGCGGCCGAGGCCGGTTACGACAGCGTGCTCGACAGCCCGACGGCCACGGTCACCATTGCCAGCCCCACCGATACCAGCAACCTGCTGGGCAATGCCTTTTCCCAGACCATCACCTTTTCCAACAATGCGTCCAATGGCGTGGGCTATGCGCCCTTTGTCGAGGTATTCGCCCCGACCAATGCAATGCAGGATACCCCGCTTACCTCTGTAACCTATCTGGGCCAGAGCCTGTCCGCCAAGGCTGTCACGTTGGTGGATGTCGATGGCAAGATCGGGGCCTATAATCCCTACAGCAGCGGCACGGATGGCAAGCCGCAGTTTGTCACGGCGCCTGCGGGCTTCAAGGCGGGCGATACCATGTATGTGGTTTCCCTGCCGTTTGGCAGCTACACGCCGAAGCAGCCGACCCTCACGCTTACGGCCAGCTTTGCCAATAACACGGCCGAGTCCGTCGATGCGCCCACAGGTGCTGGCGCCCCCGTTACCATCGCTGCGGCCGGTGGCTACCAGTATGGCGCCGATGCGCTCAATGACCCCGGCACCGACCCGACCATCCAGGGGGCTGCCGTAACCAATACCGTTGACCAGAATATCGTGCAGGTGAGCGCCGGTATCATCACCTCGCCACGTGGCGAGGATGAAGTGCCGACCGGCCCGGATTATCCCGCCACCTACGAGGTGACCGTCACCCCTGCCGAAGTAACGCAGAACAACGCCATCAAGGACATGACGCTCAATGTCACCCTGCCTGACAGCGTCAGTTACAACAACAGCCCCATTACCCTGACCGGGGCCGATGGCTCGACCATCAGCGGCACGGCCACCTATGTGCCGCCCTCTGACGGCTCAAAGGAAGGCGGGTCGGTCAGGATTACGCTCGATAGCGTGGCCTACAGCGCAACTGCGCCCTACAAGATTGATATTCCGGTCTATGTGGGCCAGACGGATGCGGCCGGGAATTCCATCCTCAATGCGTCTGGCGGCACGACTATGCCCACCACCATTCCGGGTGCGACCATATCCTATACCGGCAGCTGGACCCCACCCGTGGCAGAAGGCCAGACAGCCACGGCCGTTGCGCTGGACCAGACGGTGGATACATCGCCCACCACGTTCAACGCCAAGGCTTTCGCGGTGCAGGAGACGGATACGATCACGAATGCGGATGGCAGCGCCACCGGCCTGGCGGCAGGGCAGGTCATGCCCGGCGATACCATCACGCATGACATCCATATCGAGAATTCGGACTACTATTCCAGCACCGGCATGGTGGTCACCACCACGCTGGGCGATGGCCAGGCCCTGCAGCCGGGCACCAGCCCCACCTTTACCTATACCGATGCCACCGGCACGTCCCATAGCGTGCAACTGGGCAGCGCCTACTGGTCGGCCACGGCGGGCGATAACGGGCAGACCGTGGTGACAATGAACATCGCCCGGTATCTGGCCGATAACAGCCTGCCAGCCATGGGGGCGGGCAAGCAGGGCACGATCAGCTATGCCAGCACGGTGAGCGATAACTATACCGCCACAAATACCCCGGTGACCGAAGGCGATACGATCAGCAGCCAGGTCAGTGTCAGCGCGCAGGCAACAGGCCCCGATGGCACGACCTCGCAGGTGCAGGACAATTCAGGCAGCACGCTTTCCGTGCCCGAGGGCACGACGGGGCTGAAGATCGTGGCCATCAATGGCGTTGCCGTGGATGACACGACCACGCCTGTCATCCACGCGGGTGACAAGGTAACCTACGAGGCAACCTATACCCTCCAGACCGGCACCTATACTGACCTGGACCTCTCGTCCTACCTGCCCCTGCCGCTCTATGACACGGGCAACCCCACGGGCACCGGTGATTCCGCCTTCACGGCTGCCGCCAGCACGGACGTGACCAAGCAGGATGCTGGCACCTACAGCGTGGTGAGCGTGCCGAACGGGGTCGATCCGGGCAAGGTTACGGTCTCGACGCAGTCCGCGACCAACAGTATCAGCTTCGATATGGGCAACAGCGACCTGCTTGCCACCAGTGATGCTGGCAAGCAGGTCGCCGTGCTGTTTACCCTCAAGGCGACATCAAGCCCCTTTGCCGATGGCCTGAGCCTGACCAGCCAGGAGCAGTCCACCCTGACCAATGGGCAGAATGCCCAGCAAGCCCAGTCCACCCTGCAGTCGATTACGGTTGCCGAGCCTGCGGCCGAGATCAAGACGGGCGTGGTGTCGGTCATGAATGGCGCGAGCGCGGACTCATCCGTCACCTATACGCCCCAGGCAACGGGTGAGGGGACGGATGCCGACCCGGCCTCCACCTTCAACGCGGCGGGATCGGATGGTGGCGCCTATACAGCGGTGCCCGCGGGTGGCGTGAGTGGCCTTGGCGCGGTCAATGACCTCAACGCCACGGGGGCCGAGGGCGGCGACACGGTGCGTATTGCCTCCACGGTGGAAAATACCGGCTCGGCCGGCATGTACGACCTGACGGTATCGGGCACCCTGCCTGCCGGGTTCTCTGCGGGGGATGTGAAGAATTTCCAGGTCACGCGCTCCGATGGCACGGTGGTCTATTCCTCGGCGGCGGATGCCACGACTGCGGCCAGCAGCTATTTCACCACCGGCGGCCTGACCATACCGGCCACCTCGGCCACCGCTGCGGTCCTGGCCAAGGGGCAGGACCTGACCATTACCTATGACCTGGCCCTGCCCACCGGCCAGAACCTGGGCGATACGCTGGTGGCCAGCGCAAACGTGGTGAACTTTGGCAACAGCCCCGGCGCGGTTGCGCAGGGCAACGGGTTCGTGACCAATGGCGTGCCGCTTGGCGGGCAGGCCTCGGACCTGACCGATCCGGCAAGCATCACCCTGCAGACGCCCACCATCAGCAAGAGCATCGGCCCCTCCAACCTGCCTGCAAATGATGGCGTGGATACAGCCACCTCCAGCGGCACCATTGTCAGTGGCGAGACGCGCACCACCACCATTACCGTAACCGTGCCCGAGGGCACGCTCAGCAATGGCGCGGGCGATGTGACGGTGGTGGAAACCCTGCCCGCTGGCATGGACTATGCCGGGGGCTTTACCGCTACCCTGACGGGCGCGACCGCCTCAGGCGTCGATGCCAGCGGCAACCTGCCTGCGCCAACGGCGGTCAGGAACGCCGATGGCACCACCACCCTCACCTTTGACCTTGGCAGGACGGTTACCAATTCCAGTGCCACGCCCGGCACCATAACGCTGGCCTATAACGGTTATTATGGCGAGAACAATGCGCCAGCCAATGCCGCCACGATCACGTCATCGGCCGTGCTGAACTACAGCGTGCATGATGACACGAGCACCGTGGCCGAGCAGGCCGGGCCCGCCGATGTGACCGTAACCGAGCGCAAGCCCTCCCTGACCGAAACCATTACCGATGACACCAACGGCCAGCCGCTGTACAGCGGCCAGCAGGTCACCTATACCCTGAAGCTGGGCAACAATGGTGATGTCACGGCCTATGACGTCGACCATGCCATCACGCTGCCTTCGGACCTGAAGGACGTCACCATCACGGGCGGGGGGCAGACCATCACTGTCGCTGCAGGGCAGACATCCGTCGCCCTGTCCCAGCTTGCCTCTCTCGTCCCTACCGATGCCCCGGTCACCTACACCATTACCGGCACGGTCGCCTCCGACCTGCCCGCAGGCACGAAACTTGCGGTAACGGACAACTACACCTGGCATTCGGCGCCCAGGAACAACGAATTCATGCCGCCATCGGGCACCCCGTCCGGGTCGGGGGATGCGCCGGTGATACCGCAGGACGTGCCCGAAGCGTTCAAGGGCACGGCCAGCGATGCGCCAGCGGTTGGCAATTTCACGTCCGTGCTCGATATCGTTGGTGAAAGCAACGGCACCACCAGCGGCATTTCTTCCACCACGCCCGTTACGGCGGCCAATACCGTGCCCGGCGACCAGGTGGCCCTGCAGGGCGAGGTCTCGATCCCCGAGGGGCAGAACCAGGATGTGACGCTGACCCTCAAGGTGCCGGACAACGTGCAGCTTGATCCCACATCGCTGCGCCTGCTGCTGGCCAGCCCGAACGGGGAAGTCACATCATCCGGCTTTGGCAGTGCCACGCAGCTTGCGGAAGGGTCGACATCGGCCGTGCAGGTGGACGGCAAGACCTTCACGCTTTCGAGTGCGGCGGAGGCCGAGCTCAACAGCAGTGGCGCGGCCATAACCGGCGTGACAACGGATTCCGCCGGCCAGACCGTGCTCACCATCAATCTCGGCACGGTCACCAACAACGACACGTCATCCGTTCCCAACTATGCCATCATCCAGGTGGCGGGCACGGTGCTCAATACCACGGCCAACAAGGATGGCACCGCCTTGAGCGAGAGCCTGACGGCCAGTACGTCACCAACCCCCACATCAACCACGTCCACCCCCGCATCCACCGTAACCGAAACGGTCAGGGAACCCACTCTCTCGCTGGGCAAGGCGGTCACTGCGATCGACTACAGTGATGGTACCGTCACCTTTACCGATACCCTGACCAATACCGGCGATGCCACGGCCTATGATGTCGCCCTCAATGACCCGCTGGTGGCAGGGCAGGAAACCGTTGACGGCGCTGTCGTGGCTACGGGTGCGGGCACGGTGGATACCACGATCAATGCCAGTGGCAGCGTGGCGGCTTCCGATGCGAAAGGCGTGACCACCAATGGCCTTACACTGGCCGCCGGCGCCAGCGAGACCGTGACCTATACGGTCAAGCTGACCGACCTGACGCAGGGGCTGGAGAAGACCACGACCAATGTAACGTGGGAATCGCTGGCCGGAGCCACGCCCGCCACTTCAGGCGCAACGGACCAGAGCCGCGATGGCTCGGCCGGGCAGGCTGGCACGGCAGGCTCCAACCCCGCCGATACCTATGAGCGCTCGGTCACGATGGGCCTTGGCACGCTGTCGGGCCAGATCTGGCAGGCGTTGGGCAACACGCCGGGCACCTATGACAGCGCCATCGATACCCCACTGAAGGGCGTAGGCGTTACGGTAACCGCGCGCGGGCAGGATGGTACCTATGCCACCGGCCTTGTGCAAACCGGCATCAAGACCGATGGCAATGGCGACTACGCGGCGCTGGTGCCCGTTTATGGCACGCCCACGTCCTCCATTGCGGAAATTACCGTGCCGCTCACCGGGGGCACGGATGGCGTGCCTGCCAGCGAGACGGAGGTCTACAACCATGATGGCGCGGTAACGTCTGCCACGACCGCTGTCAGTGTCGATGCGGATTCAGCCAGTGGCATGAGCGCAACCCATGCCGACCTGGCCTATGAACTGCCCGATACCGCGCCCACCATAACAGGCTGGCAGGACACCACGCCCCATGTCACGACCGCTGGCACCGCCACGGCAATTGGCGATGGCGGGGTAACGGTGGATGACCACGAACTCGATACGCTGACCACGAAGGAAAGCGGCACCTACAGCTACGCCGGTACCATGCTGACGGTGCAGCGCTATGTTGATGGCAAGGCCGCCCCTTCGGCCACGGACAGCTTTGGCGCGACGGGCACCGATGTGAGCATGGCGGGCGGACAGGTGAGCGTGAACAACACCGTAATCGGCACCTATACCGACACGGGCGGCATGCTGCAGTTCACGTTCAATGCATCCGCCACCAAGACCAGCATCGCCACACTGGCGCAGGACCTGACCTATACCTACACGCCCACCGCGAGCGACCCGGCAACACAGCTTGATGTCACGCTGGGGGCCACGTTCTCCGATGGCAATACCGACCTTGCGGGCCAGCAGGCCACCACGGGCGCGCAGGGTACGGGGGGCGTGCAGACCAGCGCGCCCATGTTCACGCATGTGAGTGTTGGCGGCAGCAGCTTTGCTACCACCTTTGCCGAACCCAATGATGCATCGCCCACAACGGCTGCGACCAATCTGGGTTCCTATGTCTCGGTAGAGGATGCATCAGGCACGGGTGCGGGGTCGATCCAGAAAGTAGTGGTGCAGATCGGTTCCGCCACGGCGGAGGACGTGCTGGCCGCCACCACGGCGGGCGGCATTACCGCGAGCCTCGACAGCGCAACCGGCACCCTGACTCTGACCGCGGGTACCGCCACCACGCTCAAGAACTGGCAGGCCACGCTGGCCAGCCTGAAATATTACGACAGCTCCGATACGCCCATCGAGGGCACGCGCAATGTGAGCATATCGGTTTATGAAAACGGGGCGAACACGCCCATCCTCACCAATGGCACCATTGCAGTTACGGCTGCCAATGACTCCCCGGTGCTTGATCCCTCGGTCCCGGTTTCCCTCAACGATGCGCAGGAGGATTCAGCCCCGCCGCAGGGCGCGGTGGGTACGGCGGTTTCGCAGCTTGTGGGCTATGCAGGGGCAACAGGTGGCGCAGGCAACGTGACCGACCCCGATGGCGCGGGCCTGCCCGGCCAGGGTGCTGCAGGCGCCACGTTGCTGCCCGGCATTGCCATTACGAGTGCTGACACTACACACGGTACATGGTGGTACAGCACCGATAACGGCAGGACATGGACCGAATTTGCCGGTAGCGGCGCATCCGGCGCGGTTGGGGGTGGCAATGCCCTGCACCTGATCGATAATGGCCAGGCGCGGGTCTATTTCCAGTCCACCGACCCGAACTGGAACGGCAAGGTCAATGATGCCCTGACCTTCCGTGCATGGGACCAGTTTGATGGCGCGGCCAATGGCAGCATCTCCGCGCTGCCCGCTACAGCGGGGCTGGGCACGGGTACCAACACGCCGGGTTCTGCCTATTCAGCAGCCACGGATAGCGTGGCGCTGATGGATGACAACGTGAACGATGCCCCGAACGTGGTGGCCGATAACAGCACCCCCGGCGCAACCCCGGTCACGGGGGACCAGCCCGCCTCGTGGAAGGTGACGGAAGACACGCCGCAGGCCACAAGCGTGCAGGGGCTGTTTGGCAGCTACTTCTCCGACCAGACCGACCAGCAGCACAGTGCCACCAACCCCGATGGCTCCACGGCCAACACCATGGCGGGCGTGGCCGTGGTGGGTTACACGCCCTCGGCTGCGGGCACATGGTCGTATTCCACCGATGGCGGCAAGTCATGGACGCAGCTTTCGGCTGCCGTCTCGACCACGAATGCCCTTGTGCTGTCCAAGGATGCGCAACTGCAGTTTACGCCTGCGGCCAACTATAACGGCCAGCCTGTCAGTGGCGATGACCTCAAGGTCGTGCTGATCGACAATTCGGGTGCCTCATCAGGCAGTCCGGCCCTTGTGGGGGCAAACGGGCAGGTCCTGGCCACGGCGGATGGCACACCGCTGACCGGTGCCGCGCTTGATTCGGGCACGATGGCGATAGCCGGCGCCGATGTCTCGACCCGTGGCGGGCAGACCGCGCTCAGCGCGGGCACGGTTGACCTGTCCACCGCAGTGACGCCGGTCAATGACCCGCCCACCATGGCCGCAGGCCCCTCGGCAGGTGCCTACACGTTGCCTGATGTGACATCCAACTGTGCTGACAGCGCCAATACGGGCGCTGCGGTTGCAGGCCTGTACTCCAATGCCGTGCAGGACGGGACCGATGCCCGGCAGGGCGCGGCCGACCCCACCGGCTCCACCGCCGACCATCTGGCTGGCGTGGCCATTACCGGCAATACGGCCAACCCCGCAACCGAGGGCACGTGGCAGTATTCTACCGATGGCGGCAAGACATGGACGGACGTGCCCGCCAATGTTTCAGGCAGCAATGCCGTGGTGCTGGGCGACCAGGCCAAGGTGCGCTTTGACCCCGTGCCGAACTTTACCGGCACGCCGGGCGGGCTGACCACGCAGGTTGTCGAGACCTCGGCCGACGTGCCCCTGACCGGCACCAGCGATGGCGTTGCCACCAGCGTGACCGGGCAGGCGCTCGATGGCACCGCCACGGCCCTGACGGGCGTGAACATAACCCAGATGCAGCACGATCACCCCAACGGGTCGGTCAGCACCAACAGCCAGCCGCTTGTGGTCAAGGTTAACCAGGACGTCCATACGGCAGTAAACATTACGCCTGGCAAGGAAGACCAGCCTGGCACGAAGGAAACGGTCTCGCAACTGTTCACCACCACCGACCCGAATGGCGTGGGCGGCGTTGCCATTACCGGCAATGCCACGCCCGCCAGCGAAGGGACATGGATGTATGCCGTGCCCGGTGGCACGGCGCAGGCGCTGCCGACTGATCTTTCCGCCACGAGTGCTGTAGTACTGCCCAAGGATGCGCAGATCTGGTTCCAGCCTGCGCCCAACTTCAACGGCGACCCGTCCAACATCTCGTTTACGGCAACAGTGGTCGATAATACGACTGCCACCGCCTTCACGGGGGCGGATGGCAAGGCTGTGGCGGGTAATGCCATAATCGGCGTGACCGCAGGGGTTGATGTCAGCAATACCGGTGGCGGCACCGCGCTTGATGTGGTGCCGGTGCAGGTGAGCACCGGTGTTGAACAGGTCAATGACGCGCCGGTAGCCAGCGGCAGCGCCACGCTGCCCTCGGCTGATACCAGCAACCAGCAGGTCAGGGGCGATAGCGTATCCTCACTGTTCGGGCCCACTTTCTCTGATCAGGCCGATCAGCAGCGTAGTGCCTCCAATCCCGATGGTTCGGTAGCCGATCATCTGCAGGGCGTTGCCATTGTGGGCAATACGGCCAACCCGGCAACGCAGGGCACATGGCAGTATTCAACCGATGGCGGCAGGACATGGCAGAATGTCAGCACCTCGGTTTCCGCCACGGCCGCCCTTGTGCTGCCTGCCAGCGCGGAACTGCATTTTGCGCCCGTAACAGGCTTTACCGGCACGCCGGGCGGGCTGTCTGCCGCACTGGTCGAGACCAACGGCACGCTGGCCACGGGCACGGCGGCACAGGTGGCCGATGTCTCGGCGCTGATGGCCGATGAGACCAGCCATGTCTCGCAGGCCACGGTGGCACTGAACACGAACGTGACGCAGCAGGAGGGCAATCCCGCGCTTTCGGGTTCGACCCTCAATAATGACCTCAGTTCTTCCGACCTGCTCAAGACATCGGTGGAGGACGGGTTCGAGAATGAGTTCCAGCGTGGCTTTGGCGTCGCGCACCAGACATGGATACGCGGCACATCACTCTACCGGTTTGTGACCACCAACCAGAAATACGATATCGATGTGCCGGCTGGCGCCTTCATCAGTTCGGATGGAACGGATCTCAACCTGACCATTACGGCACGCCAGGCTGGCGGCGCGCCGCTGCCGGACTGGGTCTCGTTCGATGCGGATCGCCGCTGCTTCTCCATGGTCGCGCCGGATGAGGCCACCGGCTCCATCGACCTGGCCCTTATCGGCCGCGATGAATATGGCCATGAGGCGGAGGTTGATGTGCATGTGGTGATCGGGCACGAACATCCTGCATGGGAAATGGGCAATGATCCGTCCATTCCGCAGGCGGTGGAGCGCGCGATGCAGGTCGTGGAGCAGGACATGAACTGGCTTGCCTTCAATTCTGATTTCCATCGCGGCAGCCATCACGCCAACGAGCCAACGCCCGGCAAAAAGGGGCTGCGTGCGCAGATGCGCCAGATCGGGCAGAGAGCTGCATATGCGCGCAGTCGCGATCTGGTCAATCACTGATTGCCAGGTGGCGCGCAGGGTTGGCAATGGAGCGCCAGATACGAACGTATTTTGTTGGAGAGAAGGATCATGATGGTGTGATCCTTGTCGTCAGCCTTGTTGGTTAGTGAAAACTGCGCAATCTAATGAGGCAGGATCTTCCGCCAATTTGCCTCGTCAGCTTACCAGCCTCTGTCTCGGCCCCACGGACGCGATTGCTCCGCGCCAGCCCGATCGGACGCGTGTGGCCGCGAAGGTCGAGATAAACCTCGAAGTCAGCCATCGCGCGATGTTCCGGTTGGCCGCTTGGGGTGTGATCAGAATGAAGTGGAGATGGTGCCGGTCATGCTGAAGCGTGGTTCAACATAAAACTGCGCCCCGGATGAACCTGCAATATGCTGCCCGTTCAACAGTGTTACCGCATGATAATTATCCGCGACCCCGGTCGTGCCCGTCCGGACCATGGAACCGGTCAGGTTTGTAAAGTTCAGCCGGAACGTAGGGGATTTGGCCACCAGGAAGGGCGAAAAACGATACCCGAGCGAGATGGTATCGGTAACATAGCCCGGTATCCTCTCATCCCCTACCAGCGTAACGGATTGCGGGCCTGTATAATGCACGGTGGCATTGGCGAAGAAGTGCCTGTTATCGTAGGTCAGGCCGAAATTGGCCATGACATGCGGCGCCATGATCGCTTCCTTGCCCTTGGTGGGCAGATAGGAGGTGCCATACTGGACATTCGAATCCTGGTGCGCATTGAGGTATTCAAACGAAACATAGGGGCTGACATGATGGAATGGATGCGTGGACATCATGATGTCGAAACCACGCGCCGTCTGGTTGCCCGCATTAACGGTACTATACGAATTGTTGGCGTTATAGACACTGAGCAGGCGATTTGTAATTGCATAGTTGAATAACGAAAGATCAAAGATCATGTAGCGGTTATTATAGCGGTACCCCAGTTCCTCCTTGATTGTGTACTGGTTGCGGGGCAGGGCTGTATTCTGCGACAGGTTGCTGGGGTCGGGCGCGCGGAAATCGCCCTGCGCATTGACGTAAATCTGGTGGTGGCGGTTGAAGCTGTACGACGTTGAAAAACGCGGCAGGGGCACGACCGAATTCGAGCCCATATGCTGATGCGTCAGGTAATTGTCGAACCAGTAGTTCATCATGGCAAATTTGAAACCGGCAGACACGACCAGCCGATCCTGGAAATATTTTGCCGTATCCTGAATGAACAGCGCGTGGATCTGGTCGCCTGTCTGCTGGTTTGATGAATAATCCCGCTGACCATTGAGGAAGTAGGCAGTGGACAGGTTATCGGGATTATTGGAAAAACCGTTCTGGTTCACGGCACTGTTCGGGCCCCACTGCCGGCTTTGCGTATAGCCATACCAGTATCCGAACGTCATCTGGTTATGACGTGAAATATCATAGGTCAGCTTGATCGTGGCCCCCGTGGTGGGCGTGCGCTGGTCATAATAATTGACTGAAAACTGCGAAGGAGAAACCGCACTGCCATTGGCATAGCTCAGCCCGGGCCCGGCAGCACCACTGGCGGATGAACTCCATCCACGCCCGTAGGCAAAATAGGGCACCAGATCGAATTTCAGTTGGTTTGTCAGGCGCAGGTGCACGGGCAGGGTCATGAAGACTTCATTCCATGGTCCTTCCTGGTGATTGCCCCAGAAATTCGGACTGTTCGGATTACTGCTGGCACCCCATGTGCCCGTGCCGTTTTTCTTGGCATGAAACTGGTCAGCCGTGGGGTAATTGTAGATCCCGTAGCGTTCCTGATTCCACGAGAGGAAAAACTTCACGTAAGAGTCGGCCCCGATATCCTTCTGCATGCCAAAGTCGATATGCTTCTTGTCCGATGCCCCCGCACCGATCCAGTTGTCAGCATGGGTATGCGAAAATGAAAAGAACGAGCGCAGGCCGGTCCTGCCAATATCACCGCTTTCCAGCCGGATAAACTGCCGGGACATGTCATTCGTGCCGTATGAAAAATCCGTCAGCCCACCAAATTTATGGCTGGGTGTATGCGTCATGATATTCATGACCCCCAGTGCTGCCGATGTAACCGGCTGGTCAATGGCGGATGTGCCGGGCGTGACCTCGATACGGTCCATGTTTTCCGTATCGATGTCTTCCTGAAGGTATCCGGCGCCGGATGTCACCACGGCGCCGTCCATCAGCAGCGCCATATCCCCATCGTTCAGGCTGCGGCTTTCAATCGAGCCACCCGTCATGCCCGATGTATCCTGGGTCGATACGTTCAGGCTGGGCAGGTTCTTGACCATATCCAGCGCCGTTCCGGCCGGGCTGCGCATATCCATGAACTGCCGGCTTACGGTCTGGATACTGTGCGAAGCCTTTTCCTGCCGCATCATGCCGCCGCCGCCCGAACGCCCGGAACTGACCTGCAGGATTTCCGGTGCGGAAGGGGCCTTGATGGAATGCGTATCCTGCCCTGCCGCGCCAGATGGCGACGCGTGGGATGTGGAAGGGGCTGCATGGCGGATTTTGGTCGTTGCGTTCACATCATTCGCACCCTGTGCATGAGAAACAGCAACGAACCCGGTGGTACCGAGAAGAAAAGTTGTTAATAACCAGCGCTTGCCGCAAAACATGGCACCTGCAACCATACCGGACCTCCCCGTAAACGATAACATGCTTTACCCAGCGGGCGGCGCCACCGGGCCAGGACAGCATTTACGGGAACCGCTTGCCATGATTCCAGATGACAAGTCTATCCCGTTGTTGCTTATGGTGGACAATCATTGCGCGCCATATTCCGCTAAAAATAGCGGTAAAGAGGTCATCATATTGCACGAAAGGTGTTCCTTGCCCTTTCGGTGATTCAACCAAAAAGCCCCATTTATCATTGCATTATGAAAACATATGGCAAGCGTTGGCAATGGCGCTTTCCTGTTGTTGCGAATACATCGGGTCATCCTGTTCCCGGCCTGCATTCCAGCGCGGGTGTTGCATATTGACGACAGTTCGGGAGTGCATGCCAAAACCGCATCCCGGCGCGGCATGAGGAACGCGGCGACATCGAAGCGGCCCACAATGGGCTACACGGTAGCGCGACGCCGCATTCAGGCACTCGACCTGCGCCCGGCCGCGCAATATCCTAAGGAAATCAGAGCAGCGGGCATGAACCGGACCGGCAGCCTGAAGGCGCCATACCCCCCACCGCCTGTGTGGGTGCAAGAACCAAGGAGACACCTGACAGGTGACCAAACGCGTAACCCTGGCAGATCTGGCGGAACAGACAGGCCTGAACATT
This sequence comes from Komagataeibacter sp. NFXK3, assembly GCF_054182245.1. Taxonomy (NCBI): domain Bacteria; kingdom Pseudomonadati; phylum Pseudomonadota; class Alphaproteobacteria; order Acetobacterales; family Acetobacteraceae; genus Komagataeibacter; species Komagataeibacter sp. NFXK3. The sequence continues at coordinate 272,452 of NZ_JAPIVJ010000004.1, read as the reverse complement.
TCCACCATAAGCCGCGCCCTGTCACGGCCGGACCGGGTCAGCAACGAGACGCGGCGACTGGTTGAAAAGGTCGCCTCCCAACTCGGCTATGAAACAAATGTCGCGGCCCGCAACCTGAGTCGCGGCACGACGGACACCATTCTGGTGCTGGCCGCCAGCTTTTCAGGGCAGGTCATTTCCCCGGTTTTTACCGGAATCATGCTCGGTGTATGCGAAGAGGCAAAAGCCCTCGGCCTTAATGTCATGCTGCGGCAGTACCTGGGGCAGGCCATTTCGGCCAGCGATGTCATGCGCTATTTGCAGGCCGGCGTGGCGGACAGCGTATTGCTGGTGGCGCCCGAACAGTGGCTGCCACCGGCAGAGCGGAGCCCGGATCAGGACATGTTGCCGGTTGTCAGTATTTTCAATGACCTGACGATGGCCGGGATCACCAGTGTCATGACACAGGAAGTGGATGGATACGTCGCGATTGTCGATCATATGGTCGAACGCGGACATCGTCACTTCGCCTTCGTATCCGGGCCGGAGGGCAGTGGTCATGAACAGATTCGCTATAATGCCGTCAAGAGCAGGCTTTCCACGCTTGGACTAGGCAAGAAACTGGTCCGCCTGGAGGGCGGTCCGTTTGACATGGCATCGGGCACGAAGGCGGCGCAGGCCTTTCTTGCATTGAAAAAACGCCCCACTGCCGTGATCTGCTGCAGCGACGGGCTGGCGCTGGGCTTCATGCACACGATTCTGGGCAGCGGCCTGCGCGTACCCGAAGATGTCGCCATCGCAGGCTATGACGGGATGGACTACACCGCCTTTACCAGCCCGGCCCTGACCACCGTGATCCAGCCCACACTGGAAATCGGCCGCGTTGCGGTGCAGGCGCTGGCCGATATCCATAATGGCCGGATCACGACCCCCCGCCTTGTTGCCCTTGCGCCAACCTTTGTCGTGCGCCAGTCGACCTGATCAGATTCGGCAAGCGTTTGCATTCCTGTTCTATTCCTGTATGTAGGTCCTGAGGCTACATTTGCGGCAGTTTTGTTACGGTTAATACATACCTCCGCCGCATGTGGACCTGATCAGGGAGTGCATGCAGGTGAAAATCGGAACGGATCTGGTTACTTTCTACAATCCTGCTTTCTGGGGCGTAAGCACGGAGCCGGAAGTCACCAGTCTGGCCGCAAAAGATGGCCGCATGTTCTGGACCCGGATCTTTGACAGCCTGCATGATGCAGGCATAACGGGCATTGAACTGACTTTCCCGCCATTCGATCAGGCGGGTGCCGTTGCGGCATTCGGCTCCGAGGCCGCGCTGGCCCATGAACTGAAAACCCGGAACCTGCAAATCTGGTCCGCCTTTTTCGCGGCGCTGGACCGTATCCCCGTTCATGAATATGCCAATGCCGCGCCACGGATTGTGGCGCAGGTCGAGGCTGCTGCACGCTTTCTTGCGGCCATGGGGGGCACGGTGCTGGTAGCGGGGCTGCCCTGCCGCGCCACCTTCCTGGCCGAACCGCCTGCATTTGTGGACCTTCCCCTTGCCGCCCCCATTGCCAGCCTGCTCAACCGCATGGGGTTCGCGGCCGCCCGCCATGGCATTACGCTGGCGATCCATACGGAAGCCCACAGCGTTGCCTGCGCGCCGCGCGATGTGGACCTGTTCATGCTGCTGACCGATCCGCGTTATGTTTCGCTGTGCCCTGACCCGGCGCATATCATCCTTGAAGGGGGAAACCCGGCGGATGTGCTCGCCCGGCATGTCGGGCGCGTGGTGGCGACGCACTGGAAAGACGCAACCGGGGCCATGCCGGTCGATACCCCCGTCGGTAAAGACATTCATGCCCGGCACCGGGAGCATTTCTGTGAACTGGGCAATGGGCAGGCCGATTTTGGCCGGCTGGCGGCCCTGCTGGCCCATGCCCCGCTCCGGTGCGGTCCCATTCTGGAACTTGATGCCTGCCCCCATCCCGTGCCCGCGCTGCAGCGCGGCGTCACGTTCGTCAATCTCCTGGTTGGAAGGGATGTGGCATGAAAGGCCCCGGCATTTTTGCGGCTCAGTTCATCGGGCCCGACGCCCCTTTCAACACGCTGCCCGGCCTGGCTCGGTGGGCAGCGGGGCTTGGCTATAAAGCCCTTCAGTTGCCTACGTATATTGACCGTATTTTCAATCTTGAGCGGGCGGCGTCCAGCCAGGATTACTGTGATGAGATACAGGGCATGCTGGCAGGGCATGGTCTGGTCATCTCGGAACTGTCCACCCATATCCAGGGCCAGTGCGTTGCGGTCCATCCGGCCTATGATATCCAGTTCGACCGGTTCGCCCCGGCATCCGTGCGGGGCAACCCCACGGCGCGCACGCAATGGGCCATTACCCAGCTGACACAGGCCGCACGGGCTTCGGCACGGCTGGGGCTGAAGGCACATGCCACCTTCTCCGGCGCGCTGGCATGGCCGTATCTTTACCCCTGGCCGCCACGCGATGATGGCCTGATAGATCTTGCCTTTTCAGCCCTTGCCGCGCGCTGGCGACCGATTGTGGAAGCGTTTGATGAAGCCGGTGTCGACCTGTGTTTCGAACTGCACCCCGGTGAGGATCTGCATGACGGCACAAGCTTCGAGCGTTTTGCCGCATTGCTTGGCAATGCCCCGCGTTGCGCAATCCTGTACGATCCCAGCCATATGCTGCTTCAGCAGATGGATTACCTCGCCTTTATCGACCTGTACCATGACAGGATCGGCGCGTTTCACGTCAAGGATGCCGAGTTTCACCCAACCGGCAGGCAGGGCGTGTATGGCGGCTTTGCCGACTGGCGCGACAGGGCCGGACGGTTCCGCTCCCCCGGCGATGGGCAGATCGACTTCGGCGGCGTTTTTTCACGCCTGATCCAATATGGCTATGACGGCTGGGCGGTACTGGAATGGGAATGCTGCCTCAAGACCGCAGCACAGGGCACACGTGAAGGCGCGCCCTTCATACAACGCCACATGATCGAAATGACCACGCAGTCATTTGATGATTTTGCCGCAAGCGCCCTGTCGGATGACGAACGGCGGCGCTGTCTTGGCCTGTGAATTTCAGGAGAACGACATGAAAAAATGGCCCGTCGGCATGATCGGCGGCGCGCCCGGCTCCTTTATGGGAGACGTGCATCGCCGCGCGCTGGCCCTGACCGGACAGTTCTCGCTGGTTGCGGGGTGCCTGTCACGGCACGCGGGTCCGGCCCTAAAGGCAGGGCAGGCGCTGGGGCTGGACCCGGCGCGCACTTACACCGACTGGGCGCAGATGGCACGGGCCGAGGCGGCCCGGCCGGACGGCATCGCCCTTGCCATCATCGTCACCCCCAATGATATGCACCTGCCCATTGCCACCGCTTTTCTGGAAGCAGGCATTCCTGTCCTGTGCGAAAAACCGCTTGCGCTTACAGCAGGGCAGGCCCGGCATTTTGCCGAGCGTTTCATCGCGCAGGCGCGCAACATGGTCGTTGCCTATACCTATAGCGGTTACGCCATGGTACGTGAGGCGCGGCGGCTGGTGCACGATGGCGCCCTGGGCGCGCTAAGGAATATTCAGGTTGAATACCTGCAGGACTGGCTTGGCGATGCTGATGGCGATGGCGGCTGGCGTCTTGACCCGCGCACGGGCGGCGCGGGTGGCTGCCTGGGTGATATCGGGACGCATGCCTTCCATCTGGCGGAATTCGTATCCGGCCTGCGGTGCGAAGTGCTCTCGGCCCGGGTCTCACGCCTTGTACCCCGCCACGCCGTGCCGGATGATGCACAGGTGCAGTTGCGCTTTTCCAACAACGCAGTTGGCAGCCTGTGGGTCAGTCAGGTTGCAACCGGGTGCGGCAATGCACTGAGATTACGCCTGTTCGGGGAGAAAGCCGGACTGGAATGGCGCCAGGAACAGCCGGACAGCCTGGTCATTTCCACGGCGGATGGCCGCACGACCCATGTCGCGCGTGGGGGCAGCGCTGTCCAGACCCCCTCCCTGCTGCCGCGCGGCCACCTCGAAGGGTATGAGGAAGCCTTTGCCCGGCTTTATGCCGATACGGCCTTCCTGCTGGGTGGTCATGAAGCACCTCTCCTGCCCCGTCTGCCCGATGGGGTACGCGGGCAGGCGTTTATCGAAGCCGCACTGGAATCCGGCGCGCAGTACGGCGCATGGACCTCGCTGCAGGCATAGCCACACGGCCACGACCTCATTTTTGCACCATCAGGAACGGAATATGACCGGAACAGGATATGATGTCATTGTCGTGGGATCGGGGGCTGCTGGCGGCTTCGCGGCAAAGGAACTGACAGAACAGGGCTTGTCCGTACTCATGATCGAGGCCGGCCGTTCCCTTTCGGCCAGCGACATCAGGCCACCCGCCGGTAAAGGCGGGGGCGACAATGTGCAGTTGTTCCCCCGCATCAAGGCCACGCTTTCGGGCCAGCACATACAGTCCCGGGTGGCGTTCTTCAGCGAGACGCTGAAGCATCTCTTCGTCAATGACCGGCAGCACGGTTATACAACCCCGAAGGATGCCCCTTTCCTGTGGATCCGGGGGCGACAGACGGGCGGGCGGCTGCATGCGTTCGGGCGCGTGCTGTTCCGATGGTCCGATCATGACTTCAAAGGTGCAGCCCAGGGTAACGGGGGCGTGGACTGGCCCATATCGTACGCGGATCTCGCGCCGTGGTATGAAAAGGTGGAAACATTCCTCGGCATCCATGGCACCCGTGATGGCATTGAAACCGCGCCTGATGGCGTCATGGCCCAACCCACCCCCCTGACGCCAGAGGAACGCAGCTTCCGCAGCGCGGTGGAAACGCGCTGGCCGAACCGGCATGTGGTGCCCTGGCGTTTTAATCCGCATAATGGCGGCCCGCTGCCCAAATCCCTTAAAGCCGCGATGGCAACGGGAAAACTGACGATACAGTCAGATGCCGTGGCGCGCGAAGTCATGACGGATCCCGCATCGGGGCGCGCTACGGGGGTATGCTATGCCGATCGCAGGACGGGCGCGGTCTGCGTTGCCCATGCAAAAGCGGTGGTTGTCTGCGCATCGCCCATAGAAAGCGTGCGCCTGCTGCTGAATTCACGCACCCGCCTGCACCCCGATGGGCTGGGGAACAGTTTCGGCACGCTTGGGCAGTATTTCATGGACCAGTGCCCAAGCCTCATGTTTGGCCGCTGGCCTGCAAGCGGCCGGGAAGGCGCGGATACGCCCCTGCCCACCCATGCCCTGTTCGGCACGACAGGCGGCCTGTACGTTCCCCGTTACGAGAATGCCTGCGGGGCGCATGACCCCGCTTTCAGGCGCGGTTATACATTCCAGGGTTCCATAGGGCGCCATGCATCGGCAGGCGGCCCTGACGTGCCGGTTACGATCATGGGCTTTGGGGAAATGCTGCCTTACCGCACCAATGCCATTACCCTTGATCCGCGCCGGCGCGACAGGTGGGGGGTGCCCCTGCCCCATATCCGCTGCGTGCTCCATGCAAATGAGCGCGCCATGCTCCGCAAGCAGATCCGCGACTGCGCGGACATGATCGAGGCACGCGGCGGCCATGTCGATTTCTGGGCTTCCCCTCTGGGGCTGGGAGAGGGGGATGCGGGGCTCTATCCCGACAGGCCTTTTCCCATCCGCTGGTTCATACGCAAGATGTTTCCAAAAAGCATGACCATGGGGGCCGCCATCCATGAAAGCGGTGGCGCGCGGATGGGAAATGATCCCGCAACATCCGTGCTCAACCCCTTCTGTCAGGTATGGGACGTGCCCAACGTGTTCGTTACGGATGCTTCCAGTTTTCCTACCGGCGGCGCGCTGGGCACGACACTGACGGTCATGGCGGTCAGCATGCGGGCCTGCCACCATCTGGCCGCAGAACTTCGGGCCGGTCGCCTGTAACCGTTCATTCCAGCCGGGAGGGCAGCCATGTCATCCATAACCAGTGAAGTCTCCCTGCGCGAGAAAGTCGCTTATGGGTGCGGCGACCTTGCTTCCAACCTGATGTGGGGCATGACGTCGTCATACCTCATGTATTACTACACGGACATATATGGGCTGCCCGTAGCCGCCGTGGGCTGGATCCTGCTGGTGGCGCGCGTATTTGACGCCTTGTGTGATCCTGCCATCGGGTATGTCATCGATCGCCAGGGCGGGCGGATTGTTCCCCGGCTGATCCGTTCGCTGGCGCTTCCGTTCGGGGTTGCCGGGTTCATGTGCTTCCTGCCCCTGCCACTTTCCCCGGATGGGAAAATACTGTGGGCCTTGCTGACATATATTGTGCTGGGCGCCATCTATTCATGCATCAATACGCCTTATGGTGCACTGGGCACGATGATCACCCGCCAGGCGCATGGCCGGGTTGGCCTGAATGCCTTCAGGATGATGGGCTGCCAGAGTGGGCAGTTCATTGTATCGCTGTTTACGATTCCGGCCATTACGTGGCTTGGTGGTGGAACCGGCATGATGCAGCGCCAGCATGGCATGGCGCTGTATGCGCTGGGGCTTGCCATGGCCGCGACAATCCTGTGGCGCTATGTCGGCCGGTCCTGCATGACGCGTTACCCGCCGCCGCCCGCGCGCCACTCGCCTGTGGTGGTGCTGCGCGCACTGGCGCGGAACCGGTGCTGGTGGCTGTGCAATGCCCTTGTGTTCCTGCAGTTTTCCGGTCTGGCCGCGCTGTATGGTTTTGCGCTGTACTATGCCCGCGTCGTTCTTGGCGGCACCGAGGAAATGGGGGGCATCCTCCTGACCGTAGCCACCCTGATGGGGTTTGCCGGCGCCATCATATGTCCCCACGTCGTCCGCCGCCTTGGTGTTATCGGCGGCGCAACCGTGTGTGCGCTCATTCAGGTCATGGCATATCTGCTTGTGGCATCAGCAGGGGGCTCCCTGCCATTTTTCTTCGCGGCCTTCGCCATGCTGACGCTGGCGCAGGGTGTAACCTCCCCGCTATATTATGTGCTCCTGGCACATGGCATAGATGTCAGCAGGATGATGTCGCCCGTCAATACGGCAGGAATGGCGTGTTCGATCAATACTCTGGTTACAAAAATGTCCATGGGTGTGACGGGGTTCATCCTCGCCGCCTTTCTTGCTTATGGCCATTATGCAGGCGATGTTCATACCGTTTCACCCGGTCTGAAGCACTGGATCATGGCAGGCTTTGTCTGGCTTCCGCTCGGGGCGGTTGCCCTGCAAATCGTCTTTCTGGCTCTATGGCCGCGCCGTGGCACGGTGGCCTCAATGACAGAATGCTAGGGGCCGGACGGCATCCGGAAGATGACGGTCGCTGCGCGGCAGATGGCGGAGAAGAACGCATGGCATGAGCGGTACAGGGCCTTTGGGGCCGGTTCATGCAACCGTGCCGGACTTGCGTGACATGACCGGCACGCTGCGTAAACTGGCCACGGACGCAAGAACCATCATCAGCACTCAGGAGGCAATCATGCCGTTAATGCATTTTCATGTCATGAAAGGCGAGCGCACGCCCGCGGAACTGCGCGCCCTGCTCGATGCGGCGCATGATGCAATGCTCGAAGCCTTCAAGGTGCCCGCCCGTGACCGCTATCAACTGGTTACGGAACATGAGCCGACCCACATGATCCTTGAAGATACGGGACTGGACATTCCGCGCACGCCCAAAGTCGTGCTGCTGCAGGTGGTTTCGCGCCCACGTGGCAAGGAGTCGATGGAGGCGTTTTACAGGCTGCTGGCCGAGACCTTGCAGGCCCGCACGGGGCTGCTGCCGTCTGACCTCATGGTTTTGGTTGTTGAAAACAGGGATGAGCACTGGAGCTTCGGTCTCGGCCGTGCACAGTTCCTGACCGGCGAGCTGCCCCTGCCAGGCGCAAAAGCCTGACTGCCCTGGCCGGCCATTATCTTTTTGCCTGACGCATTTTGTCCCTGGCCCAACCCATGCGTCAGGATTTATGGCATGCTGGTGGTGTGTGCGGCTGTTTGTGGCGACCGGGCAGGGCGTGCGGCCTGCCTTGCCGGAGCCCGGGGCCGCATTGTGCCTGAAAGCGCACATCGTCCGGTAGTAAAAATGCACGGACACACGCATTGATTGCAGTCTTTCCGGTTCGTGGCGGTCATTGTGTCCTAGTTTACCATCTTTTTTAGGAAACAAATCCTGTTATGCAAGGACAGGCTTGCACGTAGCGGGAATTTATTCTTGCCGTCCCCTTCCAAAGGCAAAAATAAAAGCTGAAACGTCATGTTGGTTTCCTTCGTTTGGCGTTGACAGGGATATATTTTCAATATAATGGGATGAAAAATAGTATAAAATATACATATTAACATTATTTTGCGTCGATCAGGGTTATTGATGAATAATCACCATGTAATGGCATTCCGCTATTCGTCGGTGCGGGTCATTCTCAATGTAAATCCGTAAGAACCGCCGCCGCATGGCGGTTTTGTCCGCTCCTTCAATAGCCTGTCCAAGGCCCGCACGGTACAGTCGCGAATTTCCATGATCTGGCGTATTTTCAAATCTCCCTTCGTCTCGGGCTCGTTATTCGCCGTGCTGCTGGCGGTGGTATGCCTGACCTACCTCTCCCCCGACCTCCAGTTTTTCGTGGCGGCAGGTGGCGCGATCCTGTTCTTTCTTGTTCGCCGGCATGATGAACGCTGGTCGCGCTGTTTCCTCATGGTGCTGTCCATCGTGGTCTCCGGGCGCTATCTGGTGTGGCGCTTTACCTCCACGCTCGATCTCGATGGCGTGTTGCAGACAGTTCTGGTCCTGGCGCTGGCGATTGGCGAAATCTATACCACCTTGCGGGTGGGGTTCACGTATTTCCAGCTCGCCTGGCCCCTGCGGCGGCAGATACACCCCCTGCCGGAGGATGAAAGCAGCTGGCCGGTCATTGACGTGTTCGTGCCGACCTATAACGAGGACATGGCGATCGTCCGCACCACGGTGCTGGGCTGCCTGGGCATGGACTGGCCGGCAGGCAAGCTCAATGTCTATATCCTTGATGACGGGCGGCGGCGGTCTTTCCGTGATTTTGCCGAGCGGGCCGGGGTCGGCTACATCAACCGCGCGGAAAACGCCCATGCCAAGGCGGGCAACCTCAACCATGCCATCGGGGTGACCGGGGGCGACATCATCGCGATCTTCGACTGCGACCACGTGCCGGTACGCAGCTTCCTCAAAAAGACCGTGGGGTGGATGATCGCCGATCCCAACCTCGCGCTGTTGCAGACCCCGCATCACTTCTATTCCCCCGATCCGTTCCGCCGCAACATGAGCCGGGGCATGCAGGTGCCGCCCGAGAGCAACCTGTTCTACGGCCTGTTGCAAGATGGCAATGATTTCTGGAACGCCACCTTCTTCTGCGGTTCATGCGCCCTGCTGCGGCGCGAGGCCATTGAATCGATCAATGGCTTTGCCGTCGAGACCGTGACGGAAGATGCCCACACCGCCCTGCGCATGCAGCGCAGGGGGTGGGGCACGGCCTATCTGCGCGAGCCGCTGGCTGCGGGGCTCGAGACCGAAACCCTCCTGCTGCAGGTCGGGCAGCGCGTGCGCTGGGCGCGCGGCATGATCCAGATGCTGCGGCTCGACAACCCCATGTTGGGCCGTGGCCTGCGCCTGACGCAGCGCATCTGCTACATGGCGGCGTCGACGAACTACTTCTTCGCCATGCCGCGCATCATGTTCCTCATGGCCCCGCTGGCCTACCTGTTCCTGGGCGTGACCATGATCGCGGCCTCGCCGTATGAACTCGCGGTCTATGCCCTGCCGCACCTGTTCCATACCACCATGACCATGTCGCGCCTGCAGGGGCGGTGGCGCTATTCGTTCTGGAGCGAGATCTATGAATCCATGCTCGCCCCCTTCCTGGTGCGCATGACGTTCGTGACCCTGCTGGCGCCGCACAAGGGCACGTTCAACGTAACCGACAAGGGCGGCCTGCTGTACCGCGAGCGTTTTGACTGGCGCGCCGCCTATCCCGGCGTGATCATGGCCGTGGTGCTGGCGGTGGGGCTGGTGAGCGGCATCTGGGCTGCGATCGCCCATTATCATGAAACGGTCGTATTCCGCGCCATGGCGGTCAACTCGGTGTGGGTGCTGTTCAGCCTGGTCATCGTGCTCGGCGGTGTCGCGGCCGCGCGTGAAACCCGCCAGCGCCGCCGGAACCACCGCGTTGCGGCCAGCATTCCCCTGAGCGTATCCACGGGTGGCGCGCAGGCCACGACATGTCGCTCGGTGGATGTGTCGATGGGCGGCTGCCAGCTTGACATCCCGCCCACGCTGCCCCTTGCCGTGGGGGATGAGGTGCGCCTGCACGCCACCCTGGCCTCCGGCCCGATCACGCTGGGCGCAACCGTCCTTGCCCGGTGCGAGGGGCGGGTCCATGTCGCGTGGACCATACCCGACCTGGCCACCGAGGCGCAGGTCGTGGCCCTGGTGTTTGGCCGTGATGATGCCTGGTCGCAATGGTCCGACTTTCCGCCTGACAGGCCGCTGCACAGTCTTTACCTGCTGCTGGCCAGCATCTGCGCCCTGTTCCGCCCCTATCCGCGCGCTCAGGCGGACGCGCCTCCACCGCCCGCGCCGCCCCAGGTGGCAGACGAAAAACTGCCGCCCCGGCAACTGGTTGTCCCCCCCGCCCACGGGGATCGCACGGGTCATTCCGGCCTGCCGCTCGTGATGGTGGGCCTGCTGCTGTGCGGCATGGCAGGCCGCGCGCAGGCCGCCCCCATGCCGCCGGACATGGCGCCGGTAGAGGCTGCGGGCGAGTCCGTAACGGCGGTGGATGACGCGCACATGACCGTGCTCGATGTGGACCGGGTCTCGCACCAGCCGCTCACGCGCACGCGCAGCCTGGCCGAGATAGGGCAGCAGGACGACATGGTGCTGCGTGCCGACGCGCCGCTGCATGGGCTTGGTGTGCGGGTCGGGCGCGATGTCATCATCACGGGCGGCACGCTGGCCTTTTCGGGCACCGCGCATATGGGGCATGCGGCGGGGCGGCCTGCGGTGGCCGTCAGCGTCAACAATCAGGATGTGGGGGTGATCTGCCCGACAGCCGACGGGGCGTTTGCACCCGTCACCCTGCCGGTCAGCCCCTTTTTCTTTGATACGCATAACCGGATCAACTTCCGCCTGTTCATGCGCCCGGGCACCGGCAATGCTGGCGTTGCGGCCTGCGGGCCGGATGCCCGCGCCCCTGCGCCCGATACGGCGCGGATAAGCAATGCGGATGCGTCGATCACGATTTCCCCGCGTTCCACCCTTGCGCTGACCACGGTCAGCCTCGTGCCGCACCGGCTGCTCTCGGCGCTGCCCTATCCGGTGCTGGACCCCGATGCGGCACAGACGCCTGTTATCACCTTCGCCCTGCCCGATATGTCGGATCCGGCCCTGTTGCAGGCTGCGGGCATGGTGGCGTCATGGCTTGGCGTGCATGCGCAGGACCGCCAGATCAGCTTCAACGTGACGCCTGTCGTGCCCGCGCAGGGCAATGCGGTCATCATCGCGCCCAACCAGCCGGGGCCGTGGGGCGTGCTGCCGCCGGGGCCGGAACTCGCGGTCATGCCCAACCCGCATGATGGTTTCGGCACGATCCTTGTCGTGACCGGCCGCAGCATGGCCGAGGTCACGACAGCGACACGGGCGCTGGTGCTGGGCGCGGAACATGATGCGGCGGGGGCCTATGCCGCGGCGGCAGCCGTGCACCCTGCCGCCCGCCAGCCTTATGATGCGCCGGGCCTTGTGCGCACCGACCAGCCCGTAACCCTGCGCGAGTTGGTCTCGACGGCGGACCTGCGCACCCATGGCCTGACATCGGGCACGCTCACGGTGCCGCTGTCGCTGCCGCCAGACCTGCGCTCATGGCGGTCGCGGCCGTTCATGGCGCGGTTGCAGCTCAGCGCGCCGGAGGGCGGCGTGCTGGACCGGGCGAAATCCCATGTCAGCGTCATGCTCAACGGCACGTTCCTGCATGTCTATCCGCTGGTGCCCTGGTCGATCAATCCGTTCCGTACGGCGGGCGCGCCGGTGCAACATGACCTGGAACTGCCTGTATGGAAAATGGGGCAGCAGAACACGCTGCGGCTGTATTTCGATGTGTATCCCCGGCACATGACGCAGGCCGAGGCGGCCGCATCGTCCGATGTGGTTGAACTCGACCCGTCCTCCACCATCGATTTTTCCAAGTCGCGCCATTTCGCGGTGTTGCCTGATGTGGCGATGTTCGCTTCTTCGGCCTTTCCGTTTTCGCGCATGGCCGACCTGTCGGAAACGACCGTGCTGCTGCCGCCCCATCCCGCGCCTGACACGGTGGCCGCCTTTGTGGACATGATGGGCTTTGCAGGTGCGATCAATCGCTATCCCGCTACTGGCGTGAGCGTGCGGAGCACCGACATGCCGGTCGATGACACGATTACCGGCGATATCCTGGTCTTTTCCACGCTGGACGGGCTGGGCAACGGGCAGGCGGCGCTGGCGCAGGCCGGTTACGTGCGCCGCCCCTCGCTGCTGCGCCGCCTGCGCATGCGGGTGATGCACCCCGGCGTGGCCCCCCCTGTTTACAACCTTGCCGAAGGCGCGGTGGTGGCGGCGCAGTCGCCCTTTGTCGCGCACCGTTCGGTCGTGGCCGTGCTTGGTGGCGTGCCCGCCGCATTGCCCGCCATGGTGCGCGACCTGCGCGACCCGGCCACGATGCAGCGCTTTCAGGGCGATATGGTGATCCGCCACGGGGCGCGGCTCGATGATTACCGCACGGGCGGGATCTATACCGTGGGCAACATGCCCGCATGGATGCTGCCGGACTGGTATCTGGGTGGCCACCCGCTGCTGCTGTGCGGGCTGGGGGTTCTGGCCGCGCTGTGCGGCACCTCATGGGCCATGACGGTACTTGGCGCGCGCAGCAGGCGGCGCATCCTGAACGATGATCTGACGGGCGACCTGTGACCATGACCATGAATGACCGGGCTTCCGCATCCTGCCGCGCCCTGCTTCTGGCCCGGCGTGGCGTGGGGGCGGGGGCATGGGGCGGCATCGCCCTTGCCGGGCTGTTCAGCCTGTGCGCGCCCGCCTGGGCGCAGGCGCCCGTGCGCTATGCCGAGGGTATTCTCAACGCGCAGATAGAAGAAGGCGCGTTCTGGATCCATCATGGCGATGACGCCCATGCCCGGCACGCGCTCGAGCGCGCGCTGCGCATCGAGCCGGACAATCTGGAAGCCCGCTTCATGCTCGGGGCCGTGCAGGTGCATGAAAATGACATGGCGGGCGCGCGCGCCACCGTGCAGGCCCTGCAGGCCCAGGGCGGGGCGCAGGCGCAGGTTGATGCCCTGCAGGGCTGGATCGGGCAGGGGGCGGTTGACCCGGCGGCGCTGGCGCGGGCGCGGGCCCTGGCGGATGCGGGCAGGAATTTGCAGGCCACGCTGGCTTATCGCGGCATTTACCATGGCGGCCACCCGCTGCCGGAGGCCGAGCTGGAATATGACCGCGTGCTGTCCGGCTCGGTACTGGGCTATGGGGAGGCCACGCAACGCCTGCGCGCGCTGGGCAGCCTTTTGCCGCATGACCTAGAAATCCGCATGGCGCTGGCGCAGGCCCTGAGCTACCGCCCGGCCACCCGCATTGATGCGATCGAGGACATGCGCACGCTCGCGACTTCTCCCGCCACGCCGGATTTCATTCGTGACGAGGCGACGCAGTCATGGCGCAAGACGCTGGACTGGATGGGAACCGACCCGCAGGCCGCCCCCTATTACCGCGAATGGCTGGCGCTGCACCCTGATGATACGGAGATGGCCAGCCGCCTCAGCGCGCAGGAGGCCGCGCATGCGCTGGCCGAGCATCTGGCGCTGGTGGGGGCGGGCTATCACGCGCTGGCGCATGGGGAACTGGACCAGGCGGAAAGCGATTTCCATACCTCCATGCAGGGTACGACGCCCCGCCCCGAGGCGCTGGAGGGCCTTGGCCTCGTAGCCCAGCGCCGGGGTGACGTGAAGGCCGCGCGCGCCTTTCTGGAGCAGGCGCACGCCCTCGCCCCCACGAATGAAGGCATAAGCGCTGCCCTTGCCGGGCTGGATGCGCCGGGTGGTGACCCGCAGCTTGCGCGGCTGTGGGCGCTGGTGGCCCGCCACCAGTATGAGGAAGCATGGGCCATCCTGCCCGCCGTGGAGAAGGATCACGGCCGGATTGTCGATACCGTGCGGGTGCGGGCCATCATCGCACAGTCGCGCCACCAGCTTGCGCAGGCCGAGGCAGAATGGCGGGCCGTGTTGCAGATGGCGCCCGGTGACATGCCGGCCGCCGCCGCCCTGTCCGACGTGCTGATCGAGGAAGGTCGGCTGCATGAGGCTGAAGGCTGGGTCGCGCGTCTGCGGGCCGCGCATTACCCCGGCGGGACTACCCTTGAGGCCAGGCTGCTTGGCGCCATGGCCGAGATCGAGCCAGACCCTGCCAGGCGGGCCGTGCTGCTTGAGCAGGCGGTGCGTGACGCGCCCCGCAATGGCTGGCTGCGCCTGCATCTGGCCCAGCTATGGCTGGCGCAGGGGCAGGCCACGCGCGCGCGCGGGCTGATGACGCCGCTGTGCAACCCGGCCCCGGCAACCGATGAGGACCTGCAGGCCTGCTTCAGCTTCGCCCTGCTGGATCAGGATATGCCGCGCGCCGATGCGCTGCTCGCCCGCCTGCCGCGTGCGGACATTACCCCGGCCATGGCCGATGGCGTGGCGCAGGTCAGGCTGTGGCACCAGATCCGCACGCTCCCCGCCGATGACGGGCAGGCCATCGCATTGCTTGAAGCCATGCCCGTCCTGCCCGACCCGGAGGGCACGCAGGCGCGGCTGGTGGTGGATGCGCTGCTCAGGCGCCACGCGCCCGTGGCGACGGCTGCTGGCGTGCTGCACCGCGCCCTTGCGGGCAGTGCGGGGCATGTGAGCGTGAACCAGAGCCTGTCCTATGCCGGGCTGTTCATGCAGATGGATGACCCCGTGGCCGCGCAGCGCGTGCTCGACGGGCTGCCCATCATGCAGGGCGGGCATCTTACGCCCACGCAGGCCCGCGACCTGCGCGACATGCAGCGTAGTCTTGCGATTGCGCAGGCGGACCGCGATGATCTTGATGGCCACCCCGATGCCGCCCGCCGCCTGCTCGACCTGCTGCTGGCGCAGAACCCGAACGATGCCGACCTGCTTCTGGCGCGCGGGCGTGTCGATTCCGCCCGCAGGCTGCCCGGCGAGGCCGTGGCCTATGACCGCAGGGCGCTGGCCCAGCGCCCAGATGACAGGATGGCCCAGGCCGCGCTTGCGCGTGACAGCCTGGCCAGCGGGAATGAACAGGCGGCGCGTGACATGGCCCGCACCCTGCAGGCCATCCACCCGCAATGGGGCGATACGTGGGAGATCCAGGCCGAGATCGATGGCCTGACCGGCCACGACCGCCGCCGCCTGCATGACGTGCAGCGCGCCCGTGCGCTCGACTGCACGCCCCGGGTTGATGAGGATGATACCACCGGCCACGGCACGCGCATTGATGCAGGCTGCGCGCGCCAGCGCGCGCGGGCGGCGGATGAATGGCCTGATATCAGCACGAATTTCGTGCCCGGCATGGGCGCAGGCATGCCGGAGGTCTATCATTACGACCCGCATCTGACACCCGTGCAGGCGCTGGACCGGCAGGCTGGCTACCTGTCGCGCGCGCTGGGGCCGCAGGCGGATGGCAACCTCGAGATCCGCGACCGTTCGGGCCAGCCGGGGCTGGGCCACATGACGGTCGTCAATATTCCCATGACCGCCGTCCTGCCGTTCTCGTCCACGCAGCACCAGCTTGCCTTCTCGGTCATGCCCAGCGTGCTCATGTCGGGCGATCCGCTGGCCTCGAGCGCCACCGCGCAACAATATGGCAGTGTCGCGGCCAATGGCGTGCGGCCGGGCTTTCACGTGCCTGCCGCCGTGGCGGGAGTGGCGCTGTCGGCGCATTACCAGTGGCGGTGGCTGGCGGCCGATGTCGGCTCGACGCCGCTGGGCTTTACCACCACCAACGTGCTGGGCGGCATCGAGCTTACGCCACACCTGACCCACAACCTGACCCTGCGCCTGACCGGCGAGCGCCGCGCGGTGACCGACAGCCTGCTGTCCTATTCCGGCGCGCGCGACCCCGGCACCGGGCAGGTCTGGGGCGGGGTGACGCGCAACCGCGGGCATGGCCAGCTGGAATGGGCGCAGCCGGGCTACAACCTGTATGCAGGCGGTGGCTACGCGGTGATGCAGGGCACGCACACGGTAGCCAACCACGAGAGCGAGGCGGGTGCCGGCGGGTCCGCCCTTGTCTGGCACCGCAACGACGCCCATCACGTGCGGCTGGGGCTGGACCTCGTGTATTTTGGCTATAAGCGCAACACGTATTTCTTCACCTGGGGGCAGGGGGGCTACTTCTCGCCGCATGCATTCATGGCCGCGCTGGTGCCGCTGACCTATGACGGGCATGCAGGAAGGTGGACCTGGATGTTCAAGGGCGAGGCGGGCTACCAGCACTACACCGAGCATGCCACGGCGATGTTCCCCATGGGGGAAGGCGGAATGGCGGCGCGCGAGCAATATGCGGGCCAGTCCACCGGAGGGCTTGCGGGCAACGTGCTGGCGCGGGCGGTCTATCAGCTGACCCCCTCCCTGCGGCTGGGGGCGGAAGGGGGCTATTCGCGTTCAGGCAGCTGGGATGAGGTGCATGGCATGCTCATGCTGCATTACGCGCCGGGGTAACGGGCAGGCAGAAGGGTTTCCGGGGTTGCCATGCCTGAAGCCCGGTTCAGGTAGGCTCGTGCTCAATGGCGAGGATTTCGTGGTGCATGCGCCTGTAGGATGCTGAAGACCTGAGGCGCGACAGTCTCGTGCGTTCGGCACCCGGTCTGGGCGCCTGCCGGGCGGTGGTCTCGCTGGACAGGAGGAGGCGCTGGTCAGTTGTGGAAAAGACACCGCCAAAGCGCGCCCAGGCCTGCCGCCAGATGCTGGCGTGTTCCGCGTCTGGCTGTGCGGCAGGGCTGATCAGGTGCGCCGCCAGCCTGCGGGCCGCCCGGCGGTGGCGCGCCCTGCGGGCACCGGAGCGGACGGCGCGCGCGATACCGGCCGGATCGTGAGGGAGGCTGGCAACCGCATCCTCGATGATGCGGTCAAGCCGGATGCCCTTGCCGTCATCCAGAACGGCGACATCGATCGTGTAGGCCCCCCTGCCGCCAGTCTGGCGGAAATAGATATGGATGTTCTCCGCGCTCCACTGGATGGCGTTGTCGATGATCTCGCACAGGGCGGATGTGATGGATGAATATCCCTGGTCGCGCAGGCTGCGGATCAGGGTCTGCCCGAAGAACATGGGCACTTTCGCCCCATCCTTGAGCACGCGGTTCATTACGGCCCTGCCGCCGCGCGGGGCGCCGTCCCCCCATGTGGCGACATCCGCCGTGGTCTGGATATCGGTTTCGACCGGCTCGATACCGTTGGTTCCTGCTTGTTCATCGGCCATGTGTTTTTTCCATGCTGTTGGCCGTCGCTGTAACGGCCTCATGACAACCATCAAGGAGATGGGCGGGCATGATCGTTACAGGCGCACAGGAAAATTCTGATGGCGGGAAAGGCAGCGCCTTCCTCCCGCATGCGGGAGGCTGGGGGCCATCCACGTTTGCGAAAACCGGAAAAAGGCGATGGCCTTGCTGCAGGCATGATTATGGAAAGCGGCACGGGGGCGCGAACCTCTGCGGAAAAATCAGGGACTGGCGTCGTATCGCAGGTGCTATGACCGCCGTGCCCGTACTGTCTTTGTCCGCTACCCGCCCCGCAGCGAGCGTTATCTTGTGGTTGCCGTAAAGAGACCTGGATCCCGCGGCTAGAGCTTCTGCCGCATTTCCGTACGGATCTGGTTGCACTGCTTGGTAAAGACGCTGGCCTGGGATGCGGTCATGAAATTGATGATGAAAGCCCCGATCAGCGAACAGAATGACAGGCCGATCACGAATTTTCCGGTCACGCTGATGCTGGCATCGTAATATTCCGCTGAATACCACAGCAGGAAAAGGCTGAGTGCCGCGCCAATAAACCCAAGGATGCCGGTGGAATGGATAAGGGAATCTTCCTCGCTGCTGAACGATGAGGATTCCTTCCACAGCAGGTAAAGCTTCTGGTTCATTTCATCGACCTGGCAGTCATGCTCGAGCTGGGCAGCGGAGGTCACCTTTCCCGGTGCCGAGCGGTGCATGTCGAGTTCCTGCTGGGCCTTGGCAAAGACGCGCCGACGTTCCTTTATGGCGGGCAGGCTGATATCCACAAAGCTGAGAATAGCTACATTCAGGCCCGCCGATAACTGCACGACGGCCTGAAAATCACCCCACGTCTGACTCACGCGGCCTCTCCCTTATCCTCACATGCCTGTTATCACGATAGCGCAGGAACGCGTGATGCAGCAGATTATAAAAATGAACGGCAGGGCTGCATTCGCGCCCGTTATGCCGCCTGAAGGCGGGGGCACCGGGCCGTGCCTTTTGGCCCGGAAGGGAAGGGAAGGGTGGGCAGGCATGTATTCAAATCAAACCATTGTTAAAAAATAACAGATTGCAGATTACATTTTTCGCTTCCGGCATATCAGTGAATCAGGAAAAGCTTCAAAGAACGCGGGCTTTTGAAAAAAGAGGGCCTGCAGAAAACTTTCTTATGATTGCCGGACGTGTTCCGGGCTGGCGTTTCAGGCGGTCTCTTAGAATATTTTTAATTCTTTACGCCGATATTTTTCCTCCATGTCAGTTTTGGTGCTGTTGCCTTGCCGGAACTGGATTTATGCCATGGGGGGAAGAAAATGTCTGGTGGCCTAACCACGGGTATGAGCCGTTCCAACAGGGGCAGGTATGACAGGGGCGGCGTGTTCCCCAATGGCGCCATGACAGGCGCAAGATCCACGCCGGAACGCGAGGAAGCCGCATCCGCCGCGACAACCCATGATGCCGATCTTCACCTGATGACCGACCAGGGCGTCACCCTGCGCAAGATGCGCGAGGCCAATCGCTATGCGGTCTTCATGCTGCCCCCCGGTGTCGGCACGGTGCGGGTCATGTCGCGCACCGTCCGCCCGGTTGGCATGCCGGGGGCCTGCGGCGATGAGTGCCGCCCGCGTGGCGTGCTGGTCCGGCATATCAAGCTGTTTGAAGGCACCGTGGCCCGCCATATCGTGATGCATCTGGCCCAGAAGGCACCGGCAGGATGGCATGAGAATTTTTACGCGCCCCGCCCCGAACCCTGCCGCTGGACGGATGGACAGGCGCTGCTGCATCTCGGTCCGCGCCACCCCGGCATGCTGGGCGTGCTGTGCCTGGAGGTTCTGGCCGGAGGGCCATATGGGGTGGCGCCTGCTGGCAGCACGGCAGCAGATCACCCTTGCCTGAACCCGGAAGCGGCTGGAAAGCCAGTCCAGCAGTAACAGGAAAGATCCGGTAACACTTTTTTTCAAAAACACTTCGGGGCCGTCGCTAATAGCAATAAAAGGCGCGGACCCCACACGATCCAGGCACTGTTTTCAGGCACGCTATGAAGCGGCGGGGCAGCCACTCTCGAAGCCCGCCAGGAAAATCTGCACCGCACGGTGAAAGCGCGGGCGCATGCCCTGCTCGCTCCATGCGCGCTCGGGCGCGCAGGCCAGGCTTTGCAGCATCAGCTCGCCTATGGTCATGCCAAACAGCATGTTGCTGTACATCGAAATATCCTCAACCTTCCGGTTGTGTGCCCGCACGTAGCGGTCGAGCCAGGTGGTGAGCACATTGTCCTTTCCGCCCGCGCGCAGGCTGCCCAGGATCTGGCGGATGTCTTCCGATTGTGGTGATTCGGTAACGAGTGCCCGGATCAGGCTGATGCGGTCAGGCCGCAGGATCACGCCGCCAAGCCGCATGAGCAGTTCGGTCAGTTCCTCCACCGGGTCGGCCATGTGCAGGCATTTGCCGGGGCTGACATTGAACAGCCTGCTGCTGACCAGCGTGTGGAACAGGTCCTGCTTGGAATGGAACATGAGGTACAGCGTGCGCTTGGACATGGCGGAATGCTGGGCCACCTTGTCCATCGAGGCTGCATGATAGCCGCATTTCTGCAACACTTCGCTTGCCGCGTCGAGAATGCGCTCGCGGCGTTCGCATTCCTCCATTTCCGGGGGGCGACCGGGGCCGCGGCGCGGGGTATCACAGTTATCATGCATGGGGCCGTGTCCTTCCCGTCTAATCTTGCTCATTCGTAATCTGCTCCGGCCATTTTTGAATGGGTGCCCTGCTTGACCGCCTTATGGAGACGATATAGTTTTCCATTCATTGAAAACCAAATGGTTTCCTTATTTGGCTTTCCTATGGCGGCCATGTGCGGCAAACAGCACGGACGTGATTCAGAAACATTTTTAGATTACGGCCCTCAAGCCGGTTGGTGACCATGATGCAATATTCCCGTGTCGTAGCCCCGGCGGCTCTGATGCTTGCCCTGGCGGGGTGCCAGAAGCATGCCGCCCCCCCCAAGATGCCGCCCCAGCCCGTCACGGTCATGACGCTCAAGGCCGCCCCGGTGGAGATCCACACCCGGCTTCCCGGCCGCACCGAGGCGTTCGAGATCGCGCAGGTGCGCCCGCAGGTCAGCGGCGTCATCCAGAAGCGCCTGTTCGTTGAAGGCACGGACGTGCAGGTGGGCCAGCAACTCTACCAGATCGATCCCAGCATCTACCAGGCGGCGGTGGACAGCGCGCAGGGCCAGCTGCTGCATGCGCAGGGCAGCGAGGTCACGGCACGCGCCAAGCTGAACCGCTACGGGCCGCTGCTCAAGGCCCATGCCGTGAGCCAGCAGGAATATGACGATGCGCTGGCCGCCGAGCGCGCGGCCCAGGGCGATATCCTGACTGCGAAGGGCCAGCTCGAGCGCGCCACGGTCGATCTGGGCTACACCCACATGAATGCCCCGATCACGGGCCGGATCGGCCGCTCCATCCTGACCGTGGGCGCGCTGGTCACCGCCAACCAGACCAACAACGTCGCCATCGTCACCCGGCTTGACCCGATCTACGTGGATGTGAACCTGCCCGCGACCGAGCTGCTGCGCTTCAAGCGCGAGCTGGCGCAGGGGCGGCTGACGCGCGCGGGCGACAATGCCGCCTCCATCAGCATCACGCTGGAGGATGGCACGACCTACGAGCATTCCGGCAGCATGGAATTCTCGGAAGTGAACGTGGATGAAGCCACCGCCACCGTCGTGGTCCGCGCGGTCATGCCCAACCCCGAGCGGCTGCTGCTGCCGGGCATGTACGTGCATGCCCAGCTGGCCGAGGGCCTGGACCCCAGCGCCCTGCTCGTGCCGCAGCAGGCCGTGCAGCGCAACTCCCACGGCGACCCGCAGGTATGGGTGGTCGACGGCGATAACAAGGTCAGCCTGCGCGCCATCACGGTGGGGCAGGCCATCGGCACGGACTGGCTGGTGACCGGCGGGCTGAAAAGCGGCGAGCGCGTGGTGCTTGAGGGGGTGCAGAAGATCCACCCCGGCGACACCGTAACCCCGCAGGACGCGGCCGAACCGGCCAAGGCAGGATAACCCCCCATGTCTCTGTCGCGCTTTTTCATTGACCGGCCCGTTTTCGCGTGGGTGATCGGGCTGATCATCATGCTCGTGGGCGGGGTGTCGATCTTCCGCCTGCCCATCGCGCAGTATCCCTCCATCGCACCGCCCCAGATCGCCATTACCGTGACCTATCCGGGTGCCTCGGCCGATACGGTGAACGATACGGTGGTGCGCCCCATCCTGCAGCAGATGTTCGGGCTCGATCACCTCGAATACATTTCCTCGCAGTCCTATGCCTCGGGGCAGATGGAAATCGACCTGACCTTCGCGCAGGGCACCAACCCCGACATCGCGCAGGTGCAGGTGCAGAACAAGCTGCAGCTCGCCCAGCCCAAGCTGCCGCAGGAAGTGACCGCGCAGGGCCTGAGCATTACCAAGGCCGTCAAGAACTTCATGATGGTGCTCGGCTTCATCTCGACCGATAACAGCATGAGCGGCGCCGATATTGCCGATTACGTGGCCTCGAACATCTCCGATCCGCTCAGCCGCGTGACCGGCGTGGGCGACCACACGCTGTTCGGCGCGGAATACGCCATGCGCATCTGGCTCGACCCCTCGAAGCTGTACAAATACGGCCTGACCGTGGGCGACGTGCAGACCGCGATCCAGACGCAGAACATCCAGGTTTCATCGGGTGAGCTGGGCGGCGTGCCGGCGGTGAAGGGCGCGCGGCTCGATGCGACCATCATTGGCCCCACGCGCCTGCGCTCGCCCGAGGAGTTCGAGAAGATCCTGCTCAAGGTGCAGCAGGATGGCTCGCAGGTGCGCATCCGTGACGTGGCCCGTGTCGAGCTGGGGCCGCAGACCTACAACACCCATTCCTACTATAACAACATGCCGGCATCGGGCATGGCGCTCAAGCTCGCCCCCGGTGCCAACCAGCTCCAGACCGAGAATGCGGTGCGCGAGCAGATCAAGGAACTCGAGCAATTCTTCCCGCCGGGGCTCAAGACCGTCTATCCGCTCGATACCGAGCCCTTCATCGTGCTGTCGATCAAGGAAGTGGTCATTACGCTGATCGAGGCGATCGCGCTGGTGTTCCTGGTCATGCTGGTGTTTTTGCAGAACTTCCGCGCCACCCTCATCCCCACCATCGCGGTGCCGGTGGTGCTGCTGGGCACGTTCGGCATCCTGGCCGCCCTTGGCTTTTCCATCAATACGCTGACCATGCTGGCTATGGTGCTGGCCGTGGGCCTGCTGGTCGATGACGCCATCGTGGTGGTGGAAAATGTCGAGCGCGTCATGACCGAGAAGAAGCTCTCCCCGCGTGATGCGGCCCGGCAATCGATGGACGAGATCTCGGGCGCGCTGGTGGGCATCGTGCTGGTGCTTACCGCGGTGTTCCTGCCCATGGCGGCCTTTGGCGGCTCGACGGGGGTGATCTACCGGCAGTTCTCCATCACCATCGTTGCGGCCATGTGGCTTTCGGTGGTGGTGGCCATGGTCATGACACCGGCCCTGTGCGCCACCATGCTCAAGCCCGGCACGCATGAAAAGACCACCGGGGCCGCAGGCTGGTTCAACCGCCATTTCGCGCGGCTGACCACCTCATACAAGAACGGGGTGGGGCGCGTGCTGGGGCATGCGGGCCTGTCCATGCTGGTGTTCGTGCTGATTACGGCGGGCGTGGGCTGGCTGTTCATGCGCCTGCCCTCAGGCTTCCTGCCCGATGAGGACCAGGGCCTGATCTTTGGCCAGGTCACCATGCCCGCCGGGGCCACGCTGGAGGAGACGGCGGCCGTCAACCGCAAGGTTGCCGAGTACGTGCTCAGGACCGAGGGCAAGAACGTCGAATCCGTCTATTCCACGAACGGGTTCAACTTCGCAGGGCAGGGGCAGAGCGCTGGCGCCTTCTTCATCCGGCTCAAGGACTGGGATGAGCGGCCCGCCGCCAGCCAGACCTCATCAGCGATTGCCATGCGCATCATGATGCATTTCTGGACCGACCCGGTCGCGCAGATCTTTGCCGTCAACCCGCCCGCCGTGCTGGAACTTGGCAACGCCACCGGCTTCGACCTTGAACTCGAAGACCGTGGCCACCTTGGCCACACCAGGCTGCTCGCCGCGCGCAACATGGTGCTGGGCATGGCCGCCAAGGACCGCCGCCTGACCGCCGTGCGCCCCAACGGCATGGAAGACGCGCCGCAGTTCCATCTCGATATCGACCGCGAGAAGGCCAATGCGCTGGGCATCACCATTGCCGACATCAACACCACCATCGAGGGGGCGCTGGGGTCGATCTATGTCAACCAGTTCCTGCGCGATGACCGCGTGAAGCAGGTCTACATCCAGGGTGAGCCCGATGCGCGCATGATCCCCGATGACCTGAACAAATGGTATATCCGCAACGCCACCGGCGGCATGGTGCCGTTCAATGCCTTCGTGTCCGGGCAGTGGATCATGGGGCCGCAGAAGGTCGAGGACTATAACGGCCTCAATGCCTTCGAAATCCTTGGCCAGCCCGCCGCAGGCTACAGTTCGGGCGATTCGATCGCTGCGATGAAGGAGATCCTGGCCAAGCTGCCTACCGGCGTGGGCTATGAGTGGACCGGGCTTTCGTTCGAGCAGATGGCCTCGGGTTCTTCCACCGGCCCGCTTTACGCGCTGGCGGTGATCGTCATCCTGTTCTGCCTGGCGGCGCTGTACGAAAGCTGGGCCATTCCGTTTGCCGTGCTGCTGGTCATTCCGCTGGGCGTGCTGGGCGCGATCGTGGCCACCCTGCTGCGCGGCATGGCCAATGACGTGTATTTCCAGGTGGGGCTGCTGACCACGGTGGGGCTGGCGGTGAAAAACGCCATCCTGATCGTGGAATTCGCCAAGGCGTTTTTCGAGAACGGGGCGACACTTGAGGAATCGGTGCTCGAGGCAGGCCGCGAGCGCCTGCGCCCCATCCTCATGACCTCCATCGCCTTCGTGGTGGGCGTGTTTCCGCTGGCCATCGCCTCGGGGGCGGGTTCGGCCGCGCGTGTCGCGATCGGCACGGCGGTGGTGGGCGGCATGGTGACGGCGACGTTGCTGGCCGTCTATTTCGTGCCGCTGTTCTTTGTGGTGGTGCTGCGCCTGTTCCGCGTCAGGCGCCTGTCCGAGCGGACCAAGGGAGCGTAATGCGATGACCGTTCTCCCCACACTCAGGCGGGCGGGTGCCGCAACGCTGGCGGCCATGCTGCTGGCGGGCTGCACCATGATCCCGCATTACAAGCGGCCCACCCCGCCGCTGGCCAAGGCATGGCCCGCTTACGCCACCACGGGCGATGCGGTGGCCGAGAACCCGCTCGCGGCCAATCTGGGCTGGGCGGAATTCTTTACCGACCCCCGGCTCAGGGCGCTGATTGCCATCGCCATCCGGCAAAACCGCGACCTGCGGGAGGCGGCAGCCGACATCCGCCGCGCGCAGGGCCAGTTCGACATCCAGCACGCCAGCCTGTTCCCCGCCATCAGCGGTGGTGGCGAGGCGATGTTCCAGGGGCCATCGGATGCAGCCGGCCTGAGCTTTGCGCCTGGCCTCGATACCGGCAACCCGCCCATGTTCAAGTATTACCAGATGGGCATTGGCGTCTCGTCGTATGAGATCGACCTGTTCGGGCGCATCCGCAGCATGTCGCGCGAGGCGGCGGAACATGCGCTGATGCAGCGCGAGAATGCGCGCGCCATGCTGATCAGCATCATTTCGCAGGTGGCCACGGCCTATGTTTCATGGCTGGGCGACCAGGCCTCGCTGCGCCTGTCCGATGAGACGATGGCCTCGCAGGAAGCCACGCTGGAGATGGTCAAGGCCCGTTTCGCCCATGGCGAGACCGACCAGATGACCCTGCGCCAGACGGAAACACAGGTGGCGCAGAGCGGGGCCTTCCGTGATGAATCGCGCAGGCATGTGCGGCAGGATGAAAACCTGCTGACCATGCTCATCGGCCAGCCTATTCCTGACAACCTGCCGCCTGCCAGCCCGCTGGGGCAGCAGACCATCATGCAGGACCTGCCGCCGGGCCTGCCCGCCGAGGTGCTCGAGCATCGCCCCGACATCATGGCCGCCGAGCATGATCTGCTGGCCGCCAATGCCGATATTGGCGCGGCCAAGGCGGCGTTCTACCCGCGCATCACGCTCACCGCATCCGATGGCATCAGCAGCCTGCAGCCGCACAAGCTGTTTACCTCGGCTGCGACAACATGGGGCGTGTCGCCGCAGCTGCAGGTGCCCCTGCTCAACTGGGGGCAGAACAGCGGCAACCTGAAGGCCTCGCGCGCCATGCGCGCCGTCAAGGCGGCAGCGTATGAAAAGGCGGTCCAGTCCGCCTTCCGTGAAGTGGCGGATGCGCTGGCCGCGCGTGACACCTATCGCGATGAGACGGGGCAGATGGACCGGTATGTCTCGACCTCGGCCGATGCGTACAGCCTGGCCATGATGCGCTACAGGGCGGGGACGGATTCCTACCTCACCTCGCTGGTGTCGCAGCGCACGCTGTTGCAGGCGCAGCAGTGGCAGATCTCGATTGCGGTATCGCGCTACCAGAACCTCATCACCCTCTACCGCGCCCTTGGCGGCGGCTGGACGGAACATACGCCCGTGCCGGCGCCACCCAAAGGGCAGAAGGTGACCGGGAAGGGGTAAGGGGGAAGTTTCCGGGTGCCGCCTTTTTTGAAAAAGGCAGTGTTCTTTCAAAGCTTTTTGAAAAAGGCTTCATCAGAAACTTTTGTCCTTAGTCCAGATGGTTGCCGCTGCGGCCCTGCTTGATGCGGCTGCGGTGTTTCTTGTTATCCACCCGCTTGCGGCGCTGCGTGCGCGAGGGGCGGGTGGGCACGCGGTAGGCCTGCACGTGGCTGGCCTCGGCAATCATTTCATGCAGGCGGGCCACCGCATCCTCACGGTTGCGGATCTGGCTGCGAAAGCGCCGCGCGGTCAGCACGATCACGCCATCCGCCGTCATGCGGCTGCCCGCAACCGCCACCAGCCTGCTCTTGATGCGGGCGGACAGCGAGGGAGAATTGCGCGCATCGAAACGCAACTGCGCCGCCGTTGCCACCTTATTCACGTTCTGCCCGCCCGGCCCCGAGGCCAGGATGTAGGTCACATGTAATTCATCATCGGGGATGGTGGGGGGCGGCATGGCGGTTTACGGTCCTGAAGGGGGGCAGATGCGGCATCCGCCTATGGGCCGCCCTGCGTGGGCGGCATTGCTGCACGGGCTGTTTGCTATCACCATGCCCGCCACGTGATGACAAGAGCGGAGAAGCAT
This sequence comes from Komagataeibacter sp. NFXK3, assembly GCF_054182245.1. NCBI lineage: Bacteria > Pseudomonadati > Pseudomonadota > Alphaproteobacteria > Acetobacterales > Acetobacteraceae > Komagataeibacter > Komagataeibacter sp. NFXK3. The sequence goes on along the minus strand of NZ_JAPIVJ010000004.1, from coordinate 245,649 downwards.
AATCATGAACGATCAGGCTGAAACGGACCAGTTGCGCAAGGCGCTGGCCCAGGCGGCGGGCGATGCGGCGCAGGCCAAGGTCATGCCCGTGGTCAAGATGATCGCGGCCCAGCAGATCGTTGTCATGGACCTCATGCAGATGCTTGTCGAGGCGAAGGTGCTGCATGGTGATGAAATCGCCGCCCGCATGCGCCATCACATCGAACATACCGATACGAAGGACATGGCCGCGCGCGCCCTGTTCGAGCAGGTGCGTGCCCGCTTCGCATCGACCACCCCAAAAACCTGATTTGCAAGGAAGGTGTTACATGGCCGATCATCCTCCCGCCCTGCGGGCAGAAATCGTGGCGCTGAAGGCGGAACTCGCCCGCCTGCGTGAAGAACTCGCACAGGCCCGCAAGACCATACAGGACCTGAACCTGCAACTGCGGCGTGATGCGTCACGCCCCACCACGCGCTGAATGCGCCCGCCCGAGGGAGAACCCGCCATGAAAGAGGAACGCGACGCCGCAGGCCGGGCCGTGGTCTACCCCACCGTAAGCTGCGGGGCGGAGGCCGTGCAGGATTCCATCGTGGTGATGGACCTGTTCATGGCCACCGCACCCGAGCACATGCCCAAGGGTGACAGGCGCGTGGTGACCGTGCTGCCGCCTGAACTTGCCCTCAACCTTGCCGGGCAGTTGCGCAAGGCCGCCGAGCGCTGTCAGGCCGCCCGCGCGCAAAAGCAGGACAGTGCCTCAACCCCCGCGACCTGACAGCGCCCGCATGCCGCCATAGCGCAGGTTGACCGCAGCCTGCCCGCCCTGCACGGTCGGGATGGTGAGGGTGTTCTCCAGCCCGCTGCGCATGGCCTTTTGCGAGGCCATGTGCACGATGCCCACCGGCGCATGCGGAAAGAACAGGTTGGCCAGCGTGCCCGTGGCCTCATCAAGCAGCCAGGGGCCGATATAGTTGTGGCTGTTATCGAGAAAGGTTACGGGCAGGCCATCGATATATACGGCCAGCGCAATGCAGAGCTGGTCCTGTGTGAAGGCCATGTGCCGCCGGGGCAGGATCCGCGCCTGCCACTGGCGCAGCACCGGCCAGATGGGCGCTTGGCGGTGCAGGCAGAATACGCCCGCATTGAGCAGCGGCTTGGCCCCGATGCGCTTGCGGATGGCAAATGGCAGCCGGGCGCGGGTGGCGTTTTTATACAGGAACGAGCGGATCTGCATCCAGCCGGGGCAGATCCAGCGCACGCCCAGCAGGTTGGCCAGCTTGGCGCCAATTTCAGGCACGATGGCAAGGCTCTGGCCCTGTGCCGCGGCAAACATCCGTTCCAGCGCCTGCCCGTCCTGCACCCATGTATCGGCATCGAGCCACAGGATCAGGTCAAAATCGGGCAGCATCTGGTCAAGCCACAGCTTGCTGATGTTGATGGCAAGGTTCGGCCGGCTGGCCAGTGCCCGGCGGGGCGCGTAATCGGGAATATGGGGTGCCAGCCGCCGCACGCCCTGCGCCTGCAACACCGTGCGCTGCCCTGCCGTCATGCCGCAGTCGATCACGGCGATGGCCGTGTCGGTATGGTCGCGGATGGAGGCGATGAGTTCGGCCACCAGTTCAAAATAGGCGTGGTCGCACCCGGTTACGATAATGCGGCGGACAGCAGGTGTCTCGGGGCGGGCAGGCGGCGTCATGGCCGCATATAAGCACAGGACGGTGTGGGCGGAAATACAGGGCTTTTTTCAGGTTCTGGTACCGGCAGGCGGCTGGCGGTAACGCGCGCTCAGCGCAGGGTGGCGAAACGCCATGATGGCGCGCAGGCTTTCATGCGCCACCCATGCCTCGTTGGTGGTGCGTGAATTGCCGTGCACGCGGTAGCGGCACAGGATCTCGGGCACGTAGGCGGCCTGGAAGTCGTGGTCGATGAATTTCAGCCAGAAATCGTAGTCTTCCCAGCCTTCGTCAATATGGCTGTAGCCATCCACCGCCACCCACGCCTCGCGACGCAGCAGGGCCATCACGTCCACGTAGTTTTCACGCACGATCTGGGCGGGGTCCCATATATCGGCCGAGCCGATGCGCTGTTCCTTGCCAAAATATTCAAGCTGGCAGTACGTGGCGTCAAACCCGCCATCCACCGCCGCCGCGTGCAGGCGGGCAATGGCGCGGGGATAGATCATGTTATCCGCATCCATGACAAACACGAACGCCCCCGCCGCATGGCGGAACGCGGTGTTGCGCGCGGCTGACGGGCCAAGGTTGCGCGTATGCACGACCAGGGTGCAGCGCCAGAAACGCGCGTGGTTTTCCTCCATCCACGCGGTGATCAGCGCGACCGAATCATCCTGGCCCGAGCAGTCATCCACCACCACCAGCTCAAGGGCCGGGTGGGTCTGGGCGGCAAGCGAGTCAAGCGCTTCGATGATGTAGCGGCCATAATTGAAGTTGGTCACGCACAGGCTGACCAGGTCGGCAGGCTTCCTGCGGCGGTGCCTGAAGGTGAAGGCGTCCTGTTCGGTCGCCATCCAGGGGGCAGCGATGCTCATTCTTCCGGTGTGCTCCATACATGGGCGATAAAGTCGCGGATGCGCGTGCAGCATGCCCGGTTGCCCGATGGCGTGCCGATCAGTTCCAGGGCGCTCTGGCGGATGGCCTCGGCCTTTGCCTGCCCTTCCGGCGTGCGGGTGAGCCATTCGACAAGGTTGGGGATATGGCGGCCCGTTTCCTCAAGGAAATGCTCGCCCGCCCGGAACACCGGATGCGGCAGGCACGGCTCGGACACCACTACCGCCCCATTGGCCATGGCGCCCTTGACGATGCGGTGCCATTCAAAAAAACCGTAATCATCGCGGTGGATGTTCAGCGCGATGCGTGAATGCCCCGCCACATGGGAGGCCAGGCGCGAGAGCGGCCTGTCTCGCGGGCTGGTATCGATGGGTGTCGTGAACTTGCGGTAGTAGAAATAGGTGCGGTACTGCGCGAAAAAACCGGCATTGCGGGCAAAGAACTTCTCGCGGTGGGCCGAAAGGCCGCCAAAAAAGCTGATATCCAGCCCACGCTCCGCAAAAGGCGTGGCCGGGTCGGGGCGCTTGCGGCACGCAGGCGGCAGGATGCGCACCATGGGGTGCTGCATGTCGTCTTTTTCCAGATAATCCCGCGTGGCGCCGATCGTGGGGGTGAAATGGATGGCGGGCAGCCCGGCCTGCCGGAAGCTCTCGGCCATCTGGTGGCAGATATCGATCACGCCCGCCGCCATGAGCATGAAGGGCAGGCCGCGCTCGAACCACAGGGTCTGGGGCTGTTCGGTATTGAACATGATGGCATCACGGATGATGGCGCCCGTGGCCCAGTCCCGCCCGCGCCCGAGATGGAAGAACTCATGCGGGGCGACGAAAATGCACAGCGCGGGCCGGTCATCGATGCTGGCGGTCTCATCAAGCAGGCGGCAGTCCAGCCCGCCGTCGCTCAGGCTGCGATGCAGGTCGGCCGCGATTTCGTGGATGAAGACATTCCCGGCTGAATTGTAATAGACGCCGATGCTTTCGGGCACCGGGCCGCCGGGGGCGAGGTAGTCCGCATCATCCAGCCCCTTTGCCGCGCATAGCGCGCCCAGCGTTTCCGATACACGCAGCGGGCTGAAGATGCGCCGCCCTTCGGGCACGCCATACAGCAGGGCGTGCTCGGCCATGTCCGTCATGTCGCGGTCGAGGTCGCGGTTGCTGTCATGATAGGCGCCGGGTTCGAAAAACGGCAGTTGCTCCAGCGTGCGCACGCCGATGCTCAGGTCCTCGAGGTGGAAGCGCGTGAGCAGACCCTGGTGGGCCACATGGCAGCCCGCATGCGTGTGCAGGAAGTGGAGGAAGGGGTTGCGGTTGCGCGCCCCCGCATCGGGGTGCTGGATCAGGTAGGCATCGGGCCGGAAGTTGCGGTTGGGCTGCCGCCCTTCACGGTAGCCGTATTTGACGTAGTGCAGCAGGGGATCGAGTTCCGATCCGGCCACATCGGTATAGGTGGCGAGATAGAAGGCGGCGTCGAACTGGCCGGACTCCCTGATCTGCTGGAGGTCCTGTTGTTCCGTGGGCGTCAGTGTCAGGAGCAGGTCCGCGGACAATGGCTCTTACCTTGGCTGGGGGCATCATGGGGTGTGCTGGTGCACATCCCTCCTGCTAGGGCACATCCCTTAAGAATTGATTATTGCAGGCGCGGTTTTTGGCGCCGGAGCGCGGGTTGCGGGCCGTATCCTGTACCGTGCAGTCATAAAAGCCCGGTTATGCGGGCCCGCCTGCCATGGCCCGGCATCGGGATCGGGCTGCATGTATCCGTTATTATCAATCATGATGGATATGGTATCGGGCGCAGCCAGAAGGGCCACGGCATGGCGCAGGGGCGGAGGGCAGGGGGCAGTCCTGTGCATGCCCGTGGCATGACAGCTTTGCCGCCCTTCTGTTATCATGGCGGCTGGAAAAAGCGGTGCCACCCGGTGTGGCGGGCCATCAGGGCCCGGCGCATGGGGCTTTCGGGCCCGGTAGGGGCACAGACAGGGAGATCGGGTGCATGTATCCGGCCCAGATGGATGAAGATAAGGGCCTGCGGGCCTTTGCGCGGCGGCACTGGTGGGCCTGCATGAGCGTGCCGGTGCTGCTGTGCCTGGGAACGGTATTCGCGCTCTACCTGCACTGGAGCGCGCGCAGCGAGACGGATTTTGCCCAGCACAACATCCTGATCAAGCATTCGCAGGAGGAGGCGGCCTTCGCCCAGCAGCTTGCCATCGATGACCAGACCATCATCAGGGACCGCAAGGTCTTCCTTGACTTTACCCGCGCGGACTTTGCCCGCATCGCCCCCCCCGCCCAGATGACGTGGCTGCTGAAGGAATACGCCAAGTTCGATATCAGCCGCGTCAAGGTCTATGATGGCCATGAGACCCGCCCCTTCACGCCCACGCCCTGTTCGGTCGCGCTGTGCTTCGTGCCCATTTTTGTGGAGGAACTGCATGATGATCCCCTCCACAACAGCAAATACATCCAGGTTGGCGCGCTCGAGGACATGTCCCATACGCTGATTGTCGATGCCGAGCAGTTCTGGCGGCTGCGCAAGCTGGTCCTGCGCATAGACGCCATCCTGTTTGCCGATCAGCGCGAGCAGATGAATGCTTTCGAGAAGGCGATGCAGCTGCGCGCCTCGCTTGACGTGCTGCGCGCCGATGCCCAGAAAATTCATTGAGCGTGCGTTTTAAAAACAGGGCGCTGATCACAATTTCCGGCGGCCGGCCCCGTGCGGAAAGGCAGCACTTCATCCACGCTTCCCCAAAAAAGGCGCGCCCCAGAACTTCCTTCATTTTTAAACGCTTTGTAAATATCCTGCGTCCCGTTTCCCTTCAGGAGTTTCCATGACCGCTACCCTCCCGCATCCTGCCCCATCCGTGGTTCCGGTTATCCTGTCAGGCGGGAGTGGCAGCCGGTTGTGGCCTGTCTCGCGCAGTGCCTACCCCAAGCAGTTCTGGCCGCTGGTCTCGCAGCGCACCATGGTGCAGGAGACCGCGCTGCGCAGCCATGGGCCGGGTTTCAGCGCGCCCATCGTGGTGTGCAACAACGAGCACCGCTTCATCATGGCCGAACAGTTGCGCGAGGTGGGCATAACCGCGCCGCGCATCCTGCTTGAGCCGGTCGGGCGCAATTCTGCCCCCGCCATTGCCGCCGCCGCCGTGCTCGCGGCCGAGACCGACCCCGATGCGGTGCTGTGGATCATGGCCGCCGATGCCGCGATGCAGAAGCCGCAGAACGTGGCCCCGGCACTAGCGCTGGCGGCACAGGTGGCGCGCGCCGGGCGGATCGTGACCTTCGGCATGACCCCCACGCGCGCCGAGACCGGCTATGGCTATATTGAAAAGGGGGCACCGCTCGCGGGGTATGACGGCGCCTTCGCGGTCGAGCGGTTTGTTGAAAAGCCCGATGCGGCCAATGCGGAGCGCATGTTCGGCTCGGGGCGCTTTTTGTGGAATTCGGGCATGTTCGTGTTCACCGCCCGGACGCTGTTGCAGGAGATGGAAAAATTCGAGCCTGCCGTTCTCGCCGCCGTGCGCGAGCGGCGCTCCGACATCGATTTTGAGCGGCTGGACCCCACCGCCTTCGCGGCCTCGCCCGACATCTCGATCGATTACGCCGTGGCCGAGCGCACCGACCTCATGACCGTCATCCCCGGTGATTTCGGCTGGTCGGACGTGGGCAGCTGGGATGCGCTGTGGGAACTCGGCCCGCAGGATGACGCGGGTAACGTGGTCAGTGGCGACGTGGTGCTCAATAACACCACCAACAGCTACGTGCGCACCGATGGCGTGCTGACCGCGGTGAGCGGGGTGGAAGACCTGCTTGTGGTGGTCAATGAGGATGCGGTGCTGGTCACCCACCGCCAGCATGCGCAGGATGTGAAAACCATCGTGGCCCGGCTCAAAAAGGCCAACCGCCCCGAGGCCACCGCCCATCGCCGCCGCTACCGCCCCTGGGGCTTTTATGAAACGCTGATCATGGGCACCCGCTTCCAGGTCAAGCGGATCGTGGTGGAGCCTGGGCAGATGCTGTCGTTGCAGAAACATTATCACCGCGCCGAGCACTGGGTGGTGGTGGAAGGCACGGCGCTGGTTACGCGCAATGAGGAGGAGATCCTGGTGCGCGAGAACGAGAGCGTCTACCTGCCGCTGGGTGCCACGCACCGGCTGAAAAACCCCGGCCGCATTCCGCTCACGCTGATCGAGGTCCAGTCCGGCCCGTATCTGGGCGAGGATGATATCGTGCGGCTCGAGGATGTGTACAGCCGCGCCTGACGGGTGCCATGGCAGGTATTAGGGGTTCATATTTCCTTCATAAAACTGTCATGGACATATCATTTTCATTACGGATGTTAATTTTTTATTCTCCGGCCTGTCGGCTGCAAGGCCAGACGCGTCTGTATTCTTCATGTCGGAGAACATGAGTATTATGTCCTTTCCTGCTCGAATGCTTACCTGTGCCCTGCTGGCAAGCGCCCTGCCCGTCATGGCCCATGCTGCTGACATTACAGGGGCCGGTTCCAGCTTCGCCGCGCCCATCTATGGCGCCTGGGGGGCGGATGCGCGGAGTGCTGCGGGCGTCAACCTGAATTACCAGACCGTTGGTTCCTCCGCCGGGCAGAACCAGATCCTGGCGGGCACGGTTGATTTTGGCGCCTCCGACGTGCCGATGGATGCGCAGAAGCTGGAAAACGCCCACCTGTTCCAGTTCCCCACGGTCATGGGCGGCATCGTGCCGGTCATCAACCTGCCCGGCATTGCCGCCAACCAGATCCAGCTTGATGGCCCCACGCTTGCCGCCATCTATCGCGGCGAGATCGAGCAGTGGAACGACAAGCGCATCGCCGCCCTCAACCCCGGCTTGAAACTGCCTGATACGGCAGTGGCCACCGTGCACCGTGCCGATGGCTCGGGCACGACGGCGGTGTTTACCGGCTATCTGGCCCGTGTCTCGCCCGAGTGGCGCGAAGGGCAGGGTAGTGGCGCTTCCATCGCCTGGCCCGGCGGCATTGGCGCGCGTGGCAATGATGGGGTGGCCGCCTCCGTGCGCAATACCGAGGGCGCGATCGGCTATGTCGAATATGCCTTCGCCGCCAACGCGCACATGGTCACCGTCAAGCTGAAGAACCACAGCGGCGCCTATGTCGCCCCTGATATGGACAGCTTCAAGAGCGCTGCCGAGGCCGCGGACTGGAAGGACGCCTCCCACTTCGCCGTTGACCTGCTCGACACGGCGGGTGCGGGTGCATGGCCGATCGTCTCGCCCACCTATGTGCTCGTGCCGGTGCCCACCGCCAAGGCCGAGCATGGTGCCGCCGTGCGCAAGTTCTTTGGCTACGCCCTCAAGAGCGGCGATGCTGCGGCCTACAAGCTCGACTACGTAACGGTTCCCGCCACGGTCAGGACCGAGATCCTGCGCCAGTGGGACAGCGCTAAATAACACTCCCGATATAGTAACGACATAACAGAACCGCCCGGTTTCCGGGCGGTTTTTCTGTATGGTCAATTGTCATAAAACCTTCATGAAACTGTATTGGAAACATAACACACAAAACTGTGTCACGCCCTTAAATGAACCCATTCTTCATTACGGAATGGTTAATATGATTCGCCGCTCAGCTGCTTCACTGTTGCTTGGTTCCTCCGCCCTGTGGGGGCGTGCTCCCTTCAGTCAGCTCATGCGGCATCGGCGTCCGATGCTGCCCAGATTCAGGCCCTGCAGCGCGAGATGCAGGAAATGCGGCGTGAAATGTCAGGCCAGATCAGCGTCCTGCGCCAGCGCCTTGCCCGTGCTGAAGTGCACGCCCCCAACACCGCCGCCGCCAATGCGGCGCAGGCCCGCCGGGTTGCCGCCGCCAATGGCCAGCCCCTGCCCGAAAGCTACGCGCGTGACATCCATATCGGTGGTGACACCGGCACGGGCAGCAATTTTGGCAGCGCGATGCAGAAGGCCGATCTCGGCACGCCGCCGTCCGACCGTGGCGTGTCTTCCTCCTGGTCTTCCTTCCGTGCCGCGACGGAAAAGGAAGAGGCGCTGCACCTTGGTGGCATGATGGTGGGCTTCCCCGGTGGGCGTCCGACCATTTCATCTGATGATGGCATGTATGCCATGTCCATCGGCCTTGCTTTCCATGAAGATATCGGTGGCTTCATGGGCATGTCCCCGCGCCGGGGCGAGGCGCGTGGCGATTTCTCCAGCCTGGCCGAAAACGCCCGCCGCCTGCGTATTCCCATCTCGTTCCGTTACAAAAATTGGATCGCGAACATTACGCCTGATTTCGGTAATGGCACGGGCGATGGTTCGACAACGCTGTATGAAGCCAACCTGAACTATGCCGGCTTCCATAACACGGTCATCACCGCCGGTTACTTCCAGCCGCGCGTGACGGAAGAAGACTCCGAAAGCTCGAACGAATTCGAGATGATGGAACGCCCCGCCATTACCGATATCGTGCGTAACATCGCCGCAGGTGACGCGCGCATGAGCTTCGGTGCGCTGCATTATGCCAAGCGCTGGTGGATTGCGGGTTATGTGACCGGCCAGAGCTATGGCAGCCGTGGCGGCTCGCCTGAAAAGGTAACCGGTGTCAACAGCTACACCGGCATTGCCGACAGCCAGAGCGGTGCCACCTTCCGCGTGGCGGGCCGTCCCTACATGTCGAAGGATATCGACGTGCATGTTGGCCTGTCTGGCATTACCGCATTCAAGGTTGCGGAGAATGGCGGTTCGCGCAGCTACACCTTCTCCGAAGGGCCTGAAGTCAACCTGACCACCACCAAATTCCTCAGCACGACGGTGGGCAACGTGGGCAGCATCTGGTCGGCTGGTCCCGAACTCGGCTTCCGCTGGAAGCGCCTGGTGCTGAAGGGTGAATACTACCACATCGGCGTGACCCGTGGTGATAACTACGGTGCAAGTGCCGCCAACCGTGGCTCCGTCAATTTCCAGGGTTACTATGGCGCGGCCAACTACACCCTGTTTGGCAAGGCCCGTAGCTACAACATCAAGGAAGGTGCCTTCGCCGCTCCGGGTGTTGACCATGCCTTTGACCCCGCCCACGGTTACTGGGGCGCGCTGGAACTGTCCGCCCGTTACAGCGTAGCGGATCTGGACAGCGCACTGGGCACCCCCGGTGGTATCCGTGGCGGGCAGCAGACGGTCTGGTCGGCAGGCGTGAACTGGTATCCCAACCGGCATTTCCGCTTCATGCTTGACTTCAACCACATCATCGTCAGCCGCAACAGCGCGCTGTATGACCTGTATGGCCGTGATGGCAATTCCGTCGCCGGTCGTATCCAGGCTGCTTTCTAACAGCCTTCGGGGTGCCGCCATGCTTCATGCGGGCGGTGTTTCCTGAAGTTTTGAAAACAGCCATACACAGACGTGTTCGTGAATTTCAGACTGTGCCGTGGGTGTTTTACGCCGCCTTCAGGTGACCACGGCAAGCCGCATTGAAGGGGGCATTGCGCCCTCATGGTTACGCAACGGGCCGCATGGTGATGCCATGCGGCCCGTTTGCATTCATGTGGTCTGCGTTCAAATATTAACGGGGCAGGGGCTTACGGGAGTGCGAGAGGCATGTCGGTTATCATGCCCCCCTGCAACAGGGTGGAGAGCTTGCCCATGGCCTCGCTGCGGTCCACCGATTTGCCGTAGGGCATGTTGGGCCGCAGGCGCTCCTCCAGCCGGGCCACCGAGCCACGGCGCGGCCAGGGGCGGCGCAGCAGTTCTTCCACCAAAGCCGGGTGCCGCCACGGAATGTCGATCCACGCGGAGGCGTTGCGCACGCTATCGGCTTCCGCGCGCAGTATCTGCGGAAACAGGGCCACGCGCGCGCGCGTGCCAAGGTCCAGCATGTCGGGTGAGGTCACGGCAACCTGCGTGCCGCGCACATGGCGCAGCAGGCTGCGGATCAGCGTTGTGCCATTATGGCACAGATGGCCGATCTGGGTCAGGCGCGGGTTCATTTCGATGAAGTGATAGGTGCCTGTCCTGGCGCAGCGCACAAAATCCAGCCCGAAAAAGCCCGAAAGCTGCAGGCTGCGGCATGCCACCCGTGCGGCGTGCTCCATATCCGCCGCCTCGGTAATTTCAATGACCGTGGCCGCCCCCGTGCGCCCCTGATAGGCCACCACGTTCGCCCCCAGCGTGGCAACGACCTCGCCGCGCCAGCATGCCACCATGATATTGGCGGGCATGCCGCTGACATGCGCCTGCGCCATGACCGGCATGGGGCGGCGGCTCGAGGCCTCCATGAAGGAATAGATGTCGCGATCGGCCAGCAGCACGCGCAGCGCGCAGGCCATGCGCGCGGGCTGCGACAGGCGGCGGAAGGCGGCCATGGCCTCGGGCGCGGTATCGGCAATGACCACGCCCGATCCGCCCCAGCTCCGGTCGCGCTTGAGCACCCACGGGCCGGGCGTTTGCGCGCACCACGCGCGCAGGTCCTGCGCCGTGTCGAGGGAGGCCGCGGCAGGGGTGGGCACGCCTCTGGCCCGGAGCGCATCGATCAGCTTGAGCCGTGTTTCGGCATAGCTGAAGAATTCAGGCTGCCCGAGCGAGCGCGTGATGGTTTCACGGCACAGGCGGCCCGCTCCGGTGCCGGGGTCGGCCTCGGCATAGGCCTGGTGCAGGGCCAGCACCACCCGGTCATCGGCCGGCACGATCAGGTCGGGCCTGATGCGGGCCACGGCCTCGGCCAGAACGGCGGGGGCGGCAAAATAGGGGTAGCGGCTGAAGCTTTCGATGCCATCAAGGCAATGCAGCGAGTGCCCCTGGGGGCAGATGGCATGCACCGTTACCCCGCTTTCGATGAATTCCACCGCCGCCCGCGTAATGGCGGACCACCAGACGGAGGAGACGATCAGAACTGTAAAATCGTTTTTCATGGGTCGGGACTTTCCAGTTCAGGTCATGGCGGCCATGACCGGCAGGGGAAGCATTACGGGGCGAAAGCCGGCTGCGCGATGGGAGCAAGGGCGCGTTGGCGCCTGAACCGCGCCGTCAGCCTGCGGGCGGTAAAGCGCGCGCCCCACGCAAAGCGCAGCAACGGGCCAAAGCTGCCAGCCGCCATCGGGCCGATGAAATACAGCCCCGGCACGCTGGATTCGAAGTGGCGGGACAGCGCGGGCATGTTGTCTTCCGTGCGTACGGCGTGCGCCAGCGCCGGATCGATAAACGGCAGCCTGTCAACGGCAACCTGCACGCCGGTGCCCAGAAAGACGTGGTCCACATCCGCCGTGCGGGTCAGGCCGGTCTGTTTGTCGCGGAAGGTCAGGTGAATGGCGCCCTCGTGCATGGTAGCGGCGGTGAGTTCCACATTGAGCCAGATCGGCACCTTCTCGCGCACGACCTGCCCGGTCACCCAGCCTGCGGCGGGCCCGAGATGCCCGCGCGTGATGCGCAGCCGCAGGCGCGCGGGCAGCATGTGGAATACATCGGGCAGGTCACACGCCATGCGCGAGCGCCAGCCCGTGCCAAGGCCGGAGAGGGGTTTCTTGATGCGCGTGACCAGCCGCCTGAGCGGGCTGAGCTTCTGTGGCGGGTTGTTGATCCATATCTTGGGCCGCCGGGTGCAGATGAAGGTCTCCGCCCCTGCATCATGCAAAAAGCACGCCGTATCCACCGCTGATGACCCCGCCCCGATCACCGCCACGCGCTTGCCCGAGAAACGGGCGAACTCCGTCTCGTCGAATGTGTGGCTGATCCGCTCGCGCGGCAGGTCGCGCACGACGGGGGGCAGGTAGGCGAAATGCTCGATGCCCACCGCCAGCACCACGTTGCGCGCCATGACGCTCTCGCCGTTTTCCAGGCGCAGCGCGAAGCCCTCGCCCGCGCGCGCAAGCTGCGTGACCAGGAAAGGCCTGAGCTGGGGCACGTGGGTTTTCTGGAACGTCTCGCCATATTCCCGAAAGACTTCAGCGGGGATGGGCACACCCGTTGGCGCGTAAGGGTAGCCTCGCGCACGGCAGAACTGCGCCAGCGTGGACTGCCGCGCAGGGTCGAACAGATCAAGCGCGAAGCCTTCCGCCTTGAGCCGCAGGGCAGCGGGCACATGGTCGCGCCAGAACGCCATGGGCCGCCCGAAAATACGGAAATTCACCCCCCTCTCGCGTAGATGCGCCGCAAGGGAAAGACCATAGGGGCCAGCCCCTATAATGGCGATATCGGTATTCATCAGTAATCCACCAGCCTGTAGGTTCAAAGTACGAACGGTGATCAGTAAAAGTGTGGAGACGTGAATCTGTATTGGGCATTCATGACAGATGCCGATGTGCTTTTGCACGGGAAACAGCGGTTTACGTGTCAGGACGAAGGCCGCGTCATGATCTGGCCATACGTTAACCATACATTTACCCCATGAAAGACAACAATCGTAAAAAGATGAATATATGTAATAGATACGTGATCTGGCAAAAATAACACAGTTAACAACCGTAAACCGTACGGTTTATAGTTTACACGTCATAGTTGTGAATAAATAAATAATATGAAGGGAACTTTTATGCTGCTTCCATACTTCGCGTGCGCGCGTTCTGGTATTGCACAGGATAAGGCATGCGACCAAAAGGCACGGATGTCAGCCCGTTACCCGTAAAGAGGACAGGGAAAGCAGGAGAAATTTTTTAGTGAAGCTGTTTTCGAAAAGCTTCAGGTAATGCGGCCTTCCTGACAAAAAGGGATGCTGCGTCTGAACCGTTATCATTTCCAGTCAACACATTGTTTTAAAACTTTTTATTGTTGAGGACGTTGCCATGTGGCTGCTGTGGGGAAAACCTTTGTCCCCGGTGGCCAGGCGCAAGCGCCTTTTTCGCGTTCCTGTCACGTCTGCGCGCCCATGTGTCCATCAGGTGCGCTGCCGGGGATTGTATCGATCATGCAAGATTTGTCCGCATGAAGACGCTTTCCATCCGCGTGGGTTGTAGCGGTGATGGGTTGCGACATGCAGCATGATGAAGTCCTGCATGCCATGCGTGTTCCGCGCCTGGCATGCGGGGGCGGGATGGACGGAAAGGTGCTTTTTTCAGTTCGTGCAGATGCTGCTCCACCATCTGCGGGAGCGCCATAAATAAAGTTTGAAATAAATCATCAATAAAAAATAATAAAACTTTCTATCATGTCCCTTTCTGGTAGAAAGTGGCGGTTTTTCATGATTTTTCAATGTTTCAGCAGAAAGCTGTCTTTATTTTTGGATATGATGACGGCGAGTGGTATATGGATGTTTTTTATTTACTGTTTAAATTCTATGTGATGCACTTTATTTTAAACATTTATTTAAAGTATTAAAAGGATCTGTATTATTTATAAATGATGGATTGGCATATATTGACATATTTCAATGATTCCATAGATATGAATTCCACATTTCTGGTTTAAGGATTTTTTGTACCATGAAGCGTCTTGCAATATTAGGGTCCGGTATGGTCATTCTGGCTCTTGGCGGATGTCAGAGCCACCCGCAGATAGTACATGACAAATACACTGGCGCCACGGCCTGTGTTTCGGGCAAGCATACGGATCATCCCGGACTGCTCCAGACATTGAATACCATCGCGACCTATGTGCAGGACAAGGGATATGCAGTGGGCATTGAATATAACTCATATAACCGCCTGTCGCCTGAAACCGTGTGGAGCGACGGGCATCAATACACCTATAACGACCTGGGATCGGACGCCCATGCCTGTATGGGCGCGGGTGGCTGCCTGATTGATGAACGCGGTGCCATCAAACTCTCAAAGGACGAATTCTACCAGTTTGCCAAAACGGGGTTCGATTTCAAGATTGTTGGCTACCATGGCGCGGTCACGGGGCATATGCCTGCATTGACTTTCCAGAGCGTTATCGATCAGTGCCCCGATGCGGGCAGTGCATCCGGCAGATAATATCATCCAAGCCTGTGCCGCCGGGCTGGCCAGCCCGGCGCTGTCGCGGCCCATTGTTTGAAAGGGCCGAAATTTCCTAGGGAGGCGATCCTTGCTGGAAGGGGACGGAAAAGCGGCCTGAAAAAGCTTTTCCCTGCTCTTTGAGGTCATTCCTGAAAAAGAAGGTATGTCCGCGGCGGGATTCGAACCCACGGCCCCAGGATTCATACCACTTCGGCTTTCGCCGCCGCCATGGTCATGGCGTTCGTGGTCTGGACTGTCCCTTCACCATGGGCCGCGTGCGGCCTACAGGTGCTGCCCATCCAGTCTCTACACCTTGCCGGCAGGGCCGGCCTTGGCTCGGGATTGGCACGGCTTTCGCCAGAGCGTTCCCCGAATTTGAGCAGATCCGCCATGGGGTTTCCCGTCATGGCGCCCAATTTGAAAACCAGGAATCCTGTGCTCTATCCGGCTGAGCTACGCGGACATACTGCCAGCTTTCTAACCGAGCCCATGCCTGCGGGCAAGGTGTTTTGTTTGCACGGGCGGGGCCAATTTTTCTTTTAACGCCGCCTGCGTGCCTTCTGCGCCAGTCCGCACAGGCGGGCCACATGCCGCAGCCCCAGCACGATATCGGGGCTGCCGGTCTGCTTGCAGGCCAGTTCCAGCGCCTGCGTGTCCTGTGCCGCCTGCAGCAGGGCGGCCGCCGACCAGGCATTGAGTGCCTGCCCGAAACTGTCCGTGCGCTTGAAGAATACCGGCGGCCGCAACTGCCGCATGGCCTCTGCCCGGCCCATCCCGCCATCCATGGCCAGCCGCACCCGGCGCAGGCGGTGAATATGGCCTAGCAGCACGCGCGCCAGCGCCACCGGGCTGCTGCCATCGATCACCAGCGCGCGCTCGGCGGCAGCATCGGCGGCTTCGCGCTCGCCCGCCATGGCGGCGAAGGCCGCATCCTCCAGCGATACGCCAGCGGCATCGCCCACGCAGGCGCGCACATCCTCCAGCCCCAGTCTGCCGCCGGCCCCGGCGAACAGGGCCAGCTTTTCCACTTCGCTGCGGGTGGCGGCACGGTCCGGCCCCGCGCGTTCAACCATCCAGCCCAGCGCATCGGGGTCAATGCCCACGTCATGCCCCGCCAGCATCTGCCGGATCGCGCCTTCAAGCGCGCGGCCTTCCTCGGGGTAGCAGCCGATTACGCCGCAATGGCGGTCCTTTTCGGCAAAGGCGCGCAGTTTGGAGCGTGAGGCCAGGCCCGGTGCCTCAAGGATGACCAGCGTGTCGGATTCCTGCGCCAGGCAGCGCTGCAGGGCGGCCAGCACGCTGTCACCTACCTCACGCAGCCAGATCACGCGCCGCCCGCCGGTCAGCGACAGGGCGGTGGTTTCCTCCTCCAGCCGGTCATGGTCCTCGCGGCCCAGCATGGCCACGCGAAACGGGTCGTTCAGGTCGGGGCAGATGGCCCGTGCCGCCGTCGTGGCCCGTTCACGGATCAGCCCGGCATCATCTCCATGCAGCACGATGGCCCGCAGCGCGCCGGGCGCGTTCAGGGTTGCGTTGACGGAGCGGGCGTCGATCTTCACTGGTTCTCGTTGCCCCCGATGCTGATGCCCGACATGTCATCGTTCTCCGATGTCGACGGGCTCCGCGAATAGCTGCCCTGACCGGACGTGGCGGGGGTCTGGGTGGTGGTGGTGTCCGGCGTGTTGTCCATGGGGCCGTTTTCATCGGGCATGGTCATGCCGCCGTTGTTTTCCTCGTTCAGCTGGGCATCGGTGCGGCCGGTGGCCATGGTGGGCAGGCCATCGGCGGCGGGGTGCTGGGCGGGCATCTGGTTGTTGGGGTTGATGATGCCGTTGGGGTCGATGTAGCGCGGCTGGTTCTGCCCCCGCACCGAGCCGCTGACAGCGGGTTTGGCATGGGTGCGGAACCACACGGCCACTT
Source organism: Komagataeibacter sp. NFXK3 (assembly GCF_054182245.1). Taxonomy (NCBI): domain Bacteria; kingdom Pseudomonadati; phylum Pseudomonadota; class Alphaproteobacteria; order Acetobacterales; family Acetobacteraceae; genus Komagataeibacter; species Komagataeibacter sp. NFXK3. The sequence continues at coordinate 229,313 of NZ_JAPIVJ010000004.1, read as the reverse complement.
CCTGCGTGATCTGCTCGGCCAGGTTCTTGGCCACGCGGGCGCGCACGCCCTCAAGGTTCAGGGTCTGGGCGAAATACTGCTCGTAATTGTTGTTCACGCCATCCACCACCGAGGCATCGCCCCCCGCCAGCATGACCGGGCTGTTGGCCACGGTCTCCAGCGTCCAGTGGGCGAAGGCGGTGGTGCGCGTGCGGCCCGATGTGTTGTCGGCGTGGATGTCCACGGCCTCGTTCATCAGGTAGGTGCGGATGCGCAGCACGTAACCGGTCGGGTTTTCCGGCCCGGCACCCCCCATGTCCTGCTGCAGGGCCTGGCGCAGCAGCTGGCCGTAGCGCTCGTTGATGCGCGCGACATAAACCTGCCTGAGCTCGGCCAGCACGTTGCCGGTGGTGGGTTTGCCATCGGCGCCGATATGGCTTCCCGTCGTCTTGTACATCGGGGAAAAGCCGCACCCTGCCAGCATGAGCAGGGCGCACAGCACGCCGGTGCGACGGACGGGAAGGGCCATGTCTATTTCGCAACCACGAAATTGACGATGCGGCCGGGCACATGGATGCGCTTGACGATCCGTGCCCCCTCAAGCAGGCGGGCCACGTTCGGCTCGGCTTCCGCCAGGGCGATCACCCTGTCTGCCGGCAGGTCGGGCGCCACGGCGATGGTGCCGCGCAGCTTGCCCATGATCTGCACCGCAATGGTCAGCTCGCTGGCCTTGAGCAGGTCAGGGATGGCGGTGGGCCAGGTGCGCTCCACCACGGGCTGGCCGCCGGGCTCAAGCAGCGCCATCATCGCTTCCGCCTGGTGGGGCACCATGGGGGCGGCCAGCAGGGCGAGCATGGTGGCGGCCTCGCGGCGGGCGAAGGCCATGCCGTCCTCGCCTGCCGCCTTCTCGGCCTCGGCCAGGGCGGAGGTGAGTTCGTGCAGGCGGGCCACGGCCACGTTGGCGCTGAAGCCTTCCAGCGCCTCGGTCACGGCGGCGATGGCGCGATGCGTGGCGCGGCGCAGCCCATCGGCCGCGCGTGAAAGGGTGGCGGGGCAGGCGGCATCAGCCGGGGTCTGTTCAGCCACGCCGCGCACAAGGCGGAACAGGCGCTGCAGGAAGCGCGCGGAGGCGGCGACACCCGATTCCGTCCATTCCATGTCACGCTCGGGCGGGCTGTCCGACAGTACGAACCACCGCGCCGTATCCGCGCCAAACCGCTCGATGATGGCCACGGGTGCGACCGTGTTGCGCTTGGACTTGGACATTTTTTCCACGCGGCCAATCGTGACCGGCGCCCCGTTGTCGCGGCGCACGGCGCTGTCCGCGCGGCGCTCGACCTCCTCGGGGTAGAGCCAGTTTCCTTCCGCGTCGCGGTAGCTCTCGTGGTTGACCATGCCCTGCGTGAACAGCCCGTTGAAGGGCTCATCGACATGCAGGTGCCCGGTCTCGTGCATGGCGCGGGTAAAGAAGCGGGCATAGAGCAGGTGCAGGATCGCATGCTCGATGCCGCCAATATACTGATCCACCGGTAGCCAGCCATCGGCTGCGGCGGGCAGGGTGGGGGTGGCGGCATGCGGCGCGGTAAAGCGGGCGAAATACCACGAGCTGTCCACAAACGTGTCGCAGGTATCGGTCTCGCGCAGGGCGGGCCTGCCGCAGCTGGGGCAGGCCACGTGCTTCCAGGTGGGGTGGTGTTCCAGCGGGTTGCCGGGGCGGTCGAAGGTCACGTCCTCGGGCAGCTTTACGGGCAGCTGGTCATCGGGCACGGGCTGCGCGCCGCAATCGGTGCAGTGGATGACCGGGATCGGGCAGCCCCAGTAGCGCTGGCGCGAAATGCCCCAGTCGCGCAGCCGCCAGTTGACCACGCCCTGGCCAACACCCATGCCCTCAAGCCGGGTGATGGCCTCTTTCTTCGCTGCATCCGTATCCAGCCCGTCAAGAAAGCCGGAGTTGAACAGCGTGCCGTGGCCGTCACATGCCCTGTCGGTCATGGTGAACGTCCCGGCCTCCGCCCCCGGCGGCAGGATGACGGGGGTGACCGGCAGGTTGTATTTGCGCGCGAAGTCAAGGTCGCGCTGGTCGCCACAGGGGCAGCCGAATACCGCGCCCGTGCCGTAGTCCATCAGCACGAAATTCGCGATCCAGACCGGGAAGGATTTATCGGGCATGAACGGGTGGCTGACCCGCAGCCCGGTGTCGAAGCCACGCTTCTCGGCGGTTTCGATCGCCTCTTCCGATGTGCCGAGGCGCTGGCATTCGGCAATGAATTCCTGCGCCTTCGCGTTGCCCGCCGCCACCTTGGCCGCTAGCGGGTGGTCGGCGGCAATGGCCAGGAAGGACATGCCGAACAGCGTGTCGGGGCGGGTGGTGAACACCTCGATGGAATCAAGGTCGGTATCGAAGCCCTTGGGCGGCTCGTGCAGGCCGAAGCGGACCTTCGCCCCTTCCGAGCGGCCAATCCAGCGTTCCTGCATGGTGCGCACGCGCTCGGGCCAGCGCGGCAGGGTGGACAGGCCCTCGAGCAGTTGCGGGGCGAACTGGGTGATCTTGAGGAACCACTGCGAGAGCTTCTTCTGCTCGATCAGCGCGCCCGAGCGCCAGCCGCGCCCGTCCACCACCTGCTCGTTGGCCAGCACGGTGTTGTCCACGGGGTCCCAGTTGACCCAGCTTTCGCGGCGCTCGACCAGCCCGCCCTTGAGCATGTCAAGGAACAGCTTCTGCTGCTTGCCATAATATTCGGGCAGGCAGGTCGCGATCTCGCGGTCCCAGTTGAAGGAGAAGCCAAGGCGCTTGAGGGTGGCGCGCATGGCGGCGATGTTGTCCATCGTCCACTGGCCCGGATGCACGCCGCGCTCGCGCGCCGCGTTCTCGGCAGGCAGGCCGAAGGCGTCCCACCCCATCGGGTGCAGCACGCTGAAGCCGCGCGCGCGCTTGTAGCGCGCCACCACGTCGCCCAGCGTGTAGTTGCGCACATGGCCCATGTGCAGCTGCCCCGACGGGTAGGGGAACATTTCCAGCACATAGTATTTGGGCCGGTCGGCGGGCGGCACGTCCGGCACGTCGAAGATGCCCGAGGCCGCCCAGCGTTCCTGCCACTGCGGCTCGGCCGTGTGGAAATCATAGGCGGGGGTGGCGTTGTCCGGGGGGGTGCTGGTTTCGGTCATCTTCTTCTGGTTCGGTAAGCGGAGGGCGGGCGGCATGCGCCCGCTGAAAAGGGCCGGGCAGCGCATGGCCCGGCCGGGATTGCGTTACGGGGCGTCAAGCCTAGTGCTGGCCGCTATCGGTGCGGAGCTGGCGCGCGCGGGTCAGGATGCGGGCCGTGATGTCGGACACGGTATTGGCGGCGACCGGGGTATCGACCCACTGCCCGTCCTCATAGGCCTGGCGGAACACCGAGACGCGCACCGCATCCGAGCGCAGGCTGCGCGAGAGGACGAAGCAGGTGATCTTGAAGCGTTCATCCTTGGTGGCGGGCGGCGTGTACCAGTCCGTCAGGATCACGCCCGCCACCGCATCGGCCGAGGCAAACGGCATGAAGGACAGCGTATCGAGCGCGCCACGCCACAAAAAGGCGTTGACCCCGTTGCTTTCCAGTGGCGTGGAGCCGCCATTGGCGCCGCGATCTTCCTTCAGCAGGCGGTTCTGGGGCACGGCCAGCCCGCTTTTGTCATGTTGCGGCGCGCTGCCGCAACCGGCCAGCAGGCTTGCGGCCAGCAGGGCGGGGAGTGCGGCGCGTGGCAGCAGGGCACGGCCCGAGGGGGCGGCAGAGGGAGCGGGATGGAACGGGCGAAGGGTCATGATGCCTCTGTGGACGCCGGGGATGGCCCCCGCATGTGGTGATCCGGCCACGCGCCCGGACACCGGCGGGCATGCCGGGCAGGGGCGTTGCGGCCTGTCGCGTTATCCTTCTTCATATCCTGCCGCGCCAGCCACGCCAAGTCGCATGGGCACTTTACCGTGCCCTGCGTGACAATCGGGCCATTGAAGCGCAAAAATGGGCACACTCGCCAACTGCTGCGGAACATGATGAAACACGCGCTTACACGGTCTTTCGCCTTCCTGCTCATGACGGGGCTGCTTTATACCGCGCCGGCGCATGCAGCGGCAGCCGTTGCCGCGAGCCCGACCAGCCCCCGTGCGGCGGACATGGCGGCCCGCCTGCAACCCGCCGAGCAGCAGGCCGTGCTTCAGGCCCGCCCCGCCCCGGCTGGCGATGGGGATGGGAACGTCCCCGGCCTGCTGGCCTGGCCGGGCGTGCCCCGGCTGGGGCTGCCGGTGCTGCGCATGCCCACCTTCGCTACCCCCGTGCAACCCGGCGATGGCCCGCCCCGGCCCATGCTGCCATGGCTGGCGCTGGCCGCGACATGGGACCCCGACCTCGCACCGGTTGCAAGGTGGCGAGGACCAGGTACTGGCGGGCAGCATGGCGGGCATGATCGGGGCGGGGCTGCTATCGGGCCACGTGCTGCCGGTCTTTGGCTCGGTTGCGCGTGAGGAGCAGGTGCGCGCCGATGGCGCGGCCCCCGAGCGGGGCGCGCCGGTCAGGGCCGCCGACCTTGCGGCCCACAGCCTGCTGGGTATGGCCACGGCGCTGGAGGTGGCCCATGGCGGGGCCATGCTGTGCGGCGGCATGGCCCCGTGCCAGGAGGTTACGGGGCTTGCGGGCATGGTGCATGAGGCATGGCATTTTCCCGGCATGATCCTGTCCGTGCCCGGAGGCGACCTGCCGGGAGGGGGTGCGCCGGGCAGCGCCCCGCATGGCACGGATACCGCGCCCGCGCTGAATGCCGTCGCCACGGGGGTGGACATGGAGCAGGTCAGCCCCGACCGGCCCGACGTGCTGGGCGAGATGCTGCGCAAGGCCGTGCGCGATGGGGATGTAAAGCCCGCGCAGGTGCAGGCCATGGTCACGCATATCCTGGCCTCGTTCTACATGGCGGGCAGCCTTGACCACCCGCCGCCTTTCGCCGCCGCCCGCACCGGCGTGCAGCCCCCGCCGGTCGATACGCTGGTGGGTGATGTGGAGGCCGAGGGCGCGGTGCTGCTGCAGAACGAGAATCATGTCCTGCCCTTCGACCCCGCCCTTGGCCCGGTGCTGGTGCTGGTGCACCCCGCCATGCGCGGGCCTGCCGACCTGCTGGCCGAAGGGCTGCGCCATGCCGGGCTGAATGTAACGGTGGTGACCGCGCCTGAGGGCGCGGGGGCTACGGGCACGCTGCCGCCCGCCTGCGCGCAGGCCGCCCGCACGCTGGTGCTCAGCGCCAGCGATGACGATAACCGCATGATCACCACCCTGGCCGAGCTGGGCGGCCATGTGGCCGTGGTGCTGACCGCCGATGACCCTGACCGGCAGATGCCCTGGCTCGATGCGGTCGATAGCGTGGTGCAGGGCTGGGCGTGGCGGGATGAATATGCGCAGGCCCTGTCGGCGCTGTTGTCGGGGCAGCAGGATTTCTCGGGCCACCTGCCGGTCACGTTGACGGGCGGGCTTTACCCGCCGGGCATGGTCGATGCGAATTACCGCGCTTTCGAGCGCGCGCATGTCGTGCCGCTGTTTCCGTTTGGCTACGGGCTGTCGGCCCGCGGGCGGCTGGTGCTGAGCGAACTGCATGTGGCGCGTGAGGGCAATCACCTCAATGCCAGCTTCACGCTCTCCAATCCCGGCACGGCGGCGCTGCGGGCCGTGCCCCAGCTTTATGTCGAAACCCCGCCCGACCTGCCGGGCAACCCACGCAGGCTGGCCGCGTGGCGCAGCGTGATGGTCGCCCCGGGGCACCCGGTGCGGCTCAGCGTGCCCATAGGCCTGCGGCTGGTGGGGCAGTGGAACGCGACAGGGGGCAACTGGGCCGTGGCGGCGGGGGATTATACGCTCTCGCTCGGGTTTTCATCGGTCATGCTGGTGCGGCACGCCACACTGCACCTGCCCGCCCTGCATGTGCCCGCCACGCTGGAAAACCAGCCCGCCCCGGTGGTGACCGCTGAATGAGCCCTGACGGATAAAAGTTTTCGGGTGCGCCTTTTTGAAAAAGGCTTCACCACCGACTTTTATCAGCCCGTTACTGTCCGGGCCGGATGACGGTGCAGGGCAGGCCCTGGTCCTTCAGCGTGGCGCAGGCCTGTGTCGCGGCAGCCTGCGAAAGCCCGGCCAGGCGGGCGCGATAGATCATGCCCGCAGGCCGCCTGACCGGAATGACCAGACTGCGCGCGCCCTGAAGGGCCGCGAAATCACCCTGCCGCGCCATGGAGTTGGCAAAACGGGCCTGCCCCTCCGCCGAAAACGCGCCCACCTGCACCATCCACGCCCCATATCCGGCACCAGCACTGGGCGCGGCGGCAGCAGCCGTGCGGGCATCGGTGTGGCAGGCGGCACTCGTGGGGTCATAGGCGAGGTTGGCATCATGCATGCAGGCGGTGCGGTGCTGCACGGGGGCGGGCGGGTTAAGCGTTGCGTACTGCACATAGGTATGGTCGGGCTGGATGGTGGTGCCATTGCCCAGCGGCACCGGCGTGGACGTAACCCGCTGGCTGGAGGCGCCATAAACCGCCAGCGGCCCGCTCAGCGCCACTTCATTGCCAAGGTTGGGGGTGATGATGCGCAGGTAGCGAACCGTCTGGCTGGGTAGCGGACGGCCATTTTCAAGATAATCGTTCAGCCGCTCCGTGCCTGCGTTGTAGGCGGCAAGGAAGCCCGGCGCGCCATACAGCCCGTACAGGATGCGGATATAGGCCGTGCCGGCCAAAATGTTGTTGTGCGGGTCATACGGATCGGAGCCGAGGTGGTTGCGGCGCTGCATGTCGGCATAGGTGGGGGGCATGAGCTGCATCAGCCCGATTGCCCCGCTGGCCGAGCGCGTGAGGTGGCCATCGATATATTCATGCCCGCCCGATTCCTTCTGGATCACGGCGCGAATCCATTCCTGCGGCACGGCAAAGCGGGCCGAGGCATCGGCAATATAGGGCTGCCACGGGTCGGTTGCGGGCCCGGGCGGCCGGTAGGCGGCCTTGCCCTTGTAGTAACTGTTGTAGCTGGCATGGCTGTGGCTGCCGCCCCCGCCCGATGACGTGGCGCAGGCGGCAAGCCCGAGGCCTGCAATGGCTACGAGAAACAGGCGCGTCATGTCCCGCAGGGAGGGAGGTGCAGGGAGCATGTTCAGATCAGGCACAGTTCCGCCAGTTCGTTGCGTAGGGCTTCGGGCAGGATGTCGCCCGCATGGCTGTTTGCCAGAAGGTCGGGTGGCGCGTCTGCGGGCTTGAGGTAACGCCAGCCCTGAAAGGCACGCATGGCACGCGGGCTGACGGGAATGATCTCGGGCGCCATGACCACCCGCGCGCAGGCCACGCCATCCTCGCGCGTGTCGGGTTCGATGGCGGTAATGCGCTGGCGACACAGGATGCGCCCGGCAATCACGCGGTAGATCGACCCGCCATCCAGTATTTCCGCCGCCCGGCGCGGATACATGCGCGTGCGGAACCATGGCTGCCCCGAGGGGCTGGTGCCATCAAGGTCATCGACCGGCGGGGTCTGGAGCGACTGGCGGGCGGCGAGATCCTCAAGGGAATGGACGCCCACCGCCAGCTTGACCATGTGCAGCATGCCCGCCCCTTACCGCGCCGGGGTCGCGGGATCGGCCTGCGCCTCGTGCGCGAAGGTCTCGCGGAAGCGCTTTTCATCAATGCTGCGCACGATATGCATCACCCGCATGGGGCTGCCTTTGGGGGCAAGGGCCTCGGGCACCACAAAGGCATGGCCGTAATGCGGGCCACGACTGGTGTCGATATCCATGCGGGCATCGACGGCGGAGGTGACCAGCGTGGGGTCGGCGGCGATGGCGGTGGTCATTTCATCCCACATGGGCAGCGGGTCGTAATAGCTGCCGATATAGGTGGTGAGCGGCGTCTTTCTGCTGGTGATCTGGCCGAGATATTCGCGTGAGAGCATGAGGTCGTTCGACACGCTGCCCACCACCGTAATCGCCTTCCACGGCGCGGTCAGCGTGATGTGGGCGGCCTCGGGGTCAAAGATCATGTTGAAGTCGGAGGCGAAATCCGCGTTGCCGGTAATCGACATCATGCTGGTATCAAGCATGCCGCCCATGAAGATGAGCTGTTTCGCCGTCTCGGCAAAGGTGGGGTCCTGGCGGATGGCAAGCGCGAGGTTGGTCAGCGGGCCTGCCGCCACGATCGTGACTTCATGCGGGTGGGCATGCACCTGCTCGATCAGGAACTGCACGGCGTCCTGTTTTGCGGGCGGCGTGTGCGGTGCGCCTTCCTTCATGGTTCCGATGGCGGGCTGCACATCGGGGGCGGTATCGATGGACCCAATGCCGCCCCACGCACCCTTCCACGGAATGGCGCCGTACTGCTGCTCATGCAGGCGCATTTCGGCACGCGTGTTGACCAGCGGGTAAACCGCGCCATCGGCCACCGGCACGTCGGTCTTGCCAATGATTTCAAGCAGGCGGCGCAGATGGGCGGATTCCGCGTTCTCCCACCCGTCGCCACTCACCACCGTAAAGCCCAGCACGCGCACATTGGGGTTGAACAGCAGCGGAATGGTGGAAAGCTGGTCCGACCCGCCCGGGCCGAGGAAGTCGTTATCCTCGATGACCAGTTCCGGGCCACCCGTGGCGGGGGCCGCCATGGCGGGCACGGCCATGAAGGCAAGGGCCGCGGCGGTGGCGGCGAGGCGGGTGGACCGCGAAAGGATGGATGACAACACGCAGTAATCTCCCTGCCCTGAATGCATGGCCCTATCGTATGGCCTAATGCCTCAAAGCACCAGCGCGGCCAGCAGGCTTTCCAGCCGCAGGCGGCCTGCATCGGTGGCGCGCAGGCGCTGGCCTGCGGGGTCGAGCACCATGTAGCCCTCATCGGTCGCCATGTTCAGGATATCGGCATCAAGCGCGTCAACCACAGCCATGCCGGTGCGCCGGGCAAAGCGGGCGGTGTCGATGCCCTCGCGCAGGCGCAGGCCCATCAGCAGCATTTCACGCGCGCGGTCGCGGTTATCGAGCCGCTCGTCAGGGTGGGCGCCGGTGCCGGTGCGCTCCACGCGCTCGGCCCATGGCTCGGGCGCGCGGTGGCGGCGGGTGGCGCAGGTCACGCCATTGCGGGTCAGCCGCCCATGGGCGCCGGGGCCGATTCCCAGATAGTCGCCATAGCGCCAGTAGGTCAGGTTATGGCGGCTCTCGGCGCCGAGGCGGGCGTAGTTCGAGATCTCGTAGCCCTGCAGGCCGTGGCGGGCCGCGACCTCGGCGGTCAGTTCATACAGCCTTGCCGCGTCATCGCCTTCAGGCAGGCGGAAGCGGCCCTGGCGGTACAGCCCCTCGAATTTCGTGCCCGGCTCGATGGTGAGCTGATAGAGCGAGAGGTGATCGGACACCAACGCCAGGGCGGCTTCAAGCTCGCTGCGCCATGCGGCTTCGGTCTGGGCCGGCCGGGCGTAGATCAGGTCGAACGAGATGCGGTCGAACAATTTGCGCGCGGTCTCGAGGGCTGTAATGGCCTGCGGCGCGTTATGCTCGCGGCCCAGAAAGCGCAGGGCCGCGGGCTCAAGGCTCTGGATACCCATTGAAATACGGTTGACCCCGGCCTCGCGGAAGGCGCGCAGCAGGCCGGTCTCCACGCTGGTGGGGTTGGCCTCGAGCGTGATTTCCACAGTGTCGGTAAAGCCGAACGCGGCGCGGGCATCGGCAATCAGCCCTGCCACCGTCTCGGGGGCCATGAGCGATGGCGTGCCGCCGCCAAAAAAGATGGAACTGATGGTCGGACGCTCGGCGGGCGTGTCGCCCATCAGGGCTGCTTCATGCGCGAGTTCGCGCCTGAGCGCGCGACCAAAGCGGGCACGGGGAATTTCATCGCGCACATGGCTGTTGAAATCGCAGTACGGGCATTTGGACAGGCAGAACGGCCAGTGCACATACAGCGCCAGTGGCTCGCTCATGTCGGATGCGGGTTTGTGTGAAAAACCTGCCAAGGCAACTCCTTGCAAACCATCAGAAGTTTTTGGTGAAGCTTTTTCCCAAAAAGCTTCAAAAAGAATGCCGCCTTTTTTGAAAAAAGGCGGCACCCGAAAACGTTTATCCTGTTCAGGACCGTCAGATCCCCAGTCGCACGCCCAGTTCCACCACGCGGTCGGGCGGAATGCGGAAGAACTCGGTGGCCGGCGTCGCATTGCGCGCCATGAACAGGAACAGCGACATGCGCCAGCGCGAGAGCTTGGGCACCGACGAGCGCACCAGCAGCTCGCGGCTGGTGAAGTAGGAGGCCTGCAGCGCATCAAAGTCCAGCCCGCTCGCCTTCAGGTCTTCCAGCGCGCGGGGCAGGTTGGGCATTTCCATGAAGCCGTAGCGCAGGATGATGCGGTAGATGTCGGGGGCAAGTTCCTGCAACGCCACGCGGTGGCCATGATCGGCCTCGGGCTGGTCGAGCGTCTGCACGGTCACGAACAGCACGTGGTCGTGCAGCACCTTGTTGTGCTTGAGGTTGTGCAGCAGGCAGGCGGGCACGAAATCGGGGTTGCCGGTCATGTAAACGGCGGTGCCCGGCACGCGGATGATGCGTGACTGCGGCAGGCGGGCCAGGAACGAGTTCATCGGCATGCTGTCCTGCTTCTGCCGGTTCATGATGAGCTGGCGGCCCTTTTTCCAGGTCGTCATCATCAGCGTCAGCACCACGCCCAGCAGCACCGGCACCCAGCCGCCCTGCGGGATCTTGAGCGCGTTCGACGCAAAGAACGTCGTATCAAGCAGGAAGAAACCGCCGAATGTGGCAATCGCCGCAGGCCGCGACCAGTGATACAGCCTGCGGAACACCACCATGGCCAGCACGCAGGTGCACATGAACGTGCCCGTCACCGCAATGCCGTAGGCCGAGGCCAGCGCATCGGAACTGCGGAAGGCCAGCACCAGCAGCAGCGCGCCCACCATGAGGAAGCGGTTGAACTCGGGCAGGTAGATCTGGCCCTCTTCCTCCGCATTGGTGTGGGTCACGCGCAGGCGCGGCAGGTAGCCAAGCTGGATGATCTGGCGGCACAGCGAGAACCCGCCCGAGATGCCCGCCTGGCTGGCAATGACCGTGGCCATGGTGGACAGGATGATCATCGGCACCTGCATCCAGTGCGGGCCGAGCAGGAAGAACGGGTTTTCCAGCGCCTTGGGCTCGGAGATGATGAGCGCGCCCTGGCCCAGGTAGTTCAGCGCCAGGCACGGCAGCACGCAGAACAGCCACGCATAGCGGATGGGCTGGCGGCCGAAATGCCCCATGTCGGCATAAAGCGCTTCCGCACCCGTAACCGACAGCACCACCGAGCCAAGGGCGATGAACGACAGCCACCCGTGATAGATGATGAACTGCACCGCATAGGTGGGCGATATGGCCAGCAGCACCTTGGGGTGGTGCAGGATTTCAAGCCCACCCAATATGCCCAGCAGGCTGAACCATACCAGCATGATGGGGCCGAATATGGTGCCTACCTTGCCCGTGCCGTAGCACTGCACCGAGAACAGCCCCACCAGCACCATGAGTGCGATGGGAATGACGAGGTCATGGGCGGCGGGGAAACTGACCTCAAGGCCTTCCACCGCCGAGAGCACGGAAATGGCGGGCGTGATCATGCCATCGCCAAAGAACAGGCACGCGCCGCCGATTCCCACCATGCCCAGGGCTATGCGCATGCGGTTGCTCGGTGCCACGCGCTGGGCGAGCGACATGAGCGAGATGATCCCGCCCTCGCCATTATGGTCGGCGCGCATGATCAGGATGACGTATTTAACCGTCACGATCAGCAGCAGCGACCAGATGATGAGGCTGAGAACGCCCAGTATTTCCCACGGCTCGATCCTGTGGTGCTGCGACACGACCATGATGGTCGAGCGCAGGGCGTAGATCGGGCTTGTGCCGATATCGCCAAACACCACGCCGAGCACGCTGAGCAGGGCGGCGAAGCCGACCGGGTTTGCGGCATGCTCGTGCTGGTCGGCGCCGTATTCGGTAATCTTGGGCGCGGCACTGGCCTGCTGTGCGGCAGGCGCGGGGTGTGCGCCGCCATCCGGCGTCGTTGAGGATCCGGGGGCAACAGGCCCCGTGGGTTGCGTCATGTCGTGACGGCTCCGCGGCAATGAAGACTGAAAACCGGCATCACATCGCAACCGGATAGTTCCGCATTACCGCCTCGCCCCATGTGCAGCAAGGCCCCTGTGTGCTCGGGTGCCATTCCGCCCCGTTCAGGCGTGGGCGGGACGGGCCCCGAAAATGGCGCTGCCCACCCGCACCAGCGTGGCCCCGCAGGCAATTGCCGCCTCGAAATCGGCCGACATGCCCATCGAGACTACGGGCAGCCCGTGGCGTGCCGCCATGCCTGCGAGCGTGCGGAAATGCGGCGTGGGGTCGGCATCATGCGGCGGAATGCACATCAGCCCGCGCACGGCAGAGCCGAAGCGGGTCATGCTGTCGGTAATGAAGGCATCGGCCTCTTCCAGCCTCACGCCCGATTTCTGGCTTTCATCGCCGGTGTTCACCTGCACCAGCAGTTGCGGCAGCCGGCCTGCCTTATCCGCTGCCCGTTCCAGCGCATCCGACAGGGCAGGGCGGTCGAGGCTTTCGATCATGTCCGCGATTTTTACCGCCTCAAGCGCCTTGTTGGTCTGCAACCCGCCGATGATGTGCAGCTTCAGGTCGGGGAAACGCTCGCGCAGAGGGGGGAATTTGGCTGCCGCCTCCTGCACGCGGTTCTCGCCAAACAGGCGCTGGCCCGCCTCGAGCGCTGCGATGACGCTGGACTGCGGATGGAATTTCGACACCGCCACCAGCCCTACGCTGGAGGGGTCGCGCCCTGCTTCGCGCGCACTCGCTGCAATGCGGGTGCGGATACCGCTCAGGGCCTGTGCTATGGATGCGGATGTTGACATGGCCCTAGGCTTGGCATGAATAGCGGCCCGGTCAAGCCCCAAGGCGCCGTCGCGTTGTGAAGTGCCGCATTTGCAGGTCAGGATTACATGAAGTCTCCCCCGTCCCCGTCGTCCCGCCCCGATGCCCGCCGTAATCGCGCGGGCCGCCCCGACCGGCGCGGCGGCAAGGTTGCCCCTGACCCCACGCGCGACATTGCCTTCGATATCGTTGAAGGGGTGATCGTGCACCGCCGCATGCTCGATACATCGCTCGAGCATTCCGCCGCCGCCCGCACCGCCGAGCCGCGCGACCGCGCCGCCGCCCACCGGCTGGCCGCCACCGTGCTGCGCCACATGGGCACCGCGAACGAGGTGCTTTCCCCCTTCCTCAAGCGCGAGCCGCCCGAGCCGGTGCGCGTGGTGCTGCTCATTGGCGTGGCACAGCTCCTGTTCCTCGACACGCCCGCCCATGCCGCCGTGGCCACCTCGGTGGCGCTGGCGCGCAGGCGGGGGCTGGTGCCGTTTGCAGGGCTGGTCAATGCGGTGCTGCGCCGGGTGGCCGGTGGCGGCGTTGAGGCGCTGGAAGGGCTGGACCAGCCCCGGCTCGATGTGCCGGCGTGGCTGTGGCAGTCCTGGGGCAGGCTGGCCCGCCCCATCGCCAGCGCGCTGGGCCACGAGCCGCCGCTGGACCTGACCGTGAAGCCCGGCTGTGACGCCCCCCCCGGTGGCGAGGTGATGCCAAATGGCAGCGTGCGTTTCGCGGCAGGCACGGTCAAGGTGGCCGAACTGCCCGGCTTTGCCGAAGGCGCGTTCTGGGTGCAGGACATGGCGGCAACGCTGCCCGCGCGCCTGCTCAACGTGACGGCAGGCGAGCGCGTGGCCGACCTGTGCGCGGCACCTGGCGGCAAGACCGCGCAACTGGCCTGCGCGGGGGCGGAGGTGTTCGCCATCGAGCGCGAAGGCAGGCGGCTCGAGCGCCTGCGCGCCAATCTCGCCCGGCTGGGGCTGGCGGCGGTGAAGGTGATCCACGCCGATGCCGCCACCTGGAAGCCCGAGGCCCCGCTCGATGCCATCCTGCTCGATGCCCCGTGCTCGGCCACCGGCACCATCCGCCGCCACCCCGATGCCATGTGGATCAAGCGCCCGCGTGACATCGCCACCATGACCGAAGGGCAGGACCGCCTGCTCGCCGCAGCCCGCGACATGCTGCGCCCCGGTGGCCGCCTGGTCTATGCCGTGTGCTCCCTCCAGCCCGAGGAAGGCGAGCAGCGCGCCCGCGCGGCGCAGGCCATGGGGCTGGTCCCCGATCCGTTCACGCCCGAGGAACTGGCCTTTTTGCCGCAGGCCCGCACGCCCGAGGGCTGGCTGCGCACCCATCCGGGCATGCTGGCTGACCGGGGCGGCATGGATGGCTTCTTTGCCGCGCGTTTCCGCCGGGGGTGAGAGGGGCTGCCGCCCCCTTCGGGCAGATGGACACATTACCGGGGGAGGTGTGATGAAAGGTTGGCGTCGGGCAGGGATTTCTGTTAAAAAACAGGCATGGCTGCTCTGAACACCCCCCTTATCGCGCCGAGCCTGCTGGCTGCGGATTTCTCACGCGCGGCGGAGGAAGTCGCCGCGGTTGAAACCGCTGGTGCCGACTGGCTGCATCTGGATGTGATGGATGGGCATTTCGTGCCCAACCTCTCCATGGGCCCGCAACTGATCAAGGCCCTGCGCCCCAAATCCAAGCTCCCGTTTGACGTGCATCTCATGATCGCGCCGGTCGATCCCTATATCGAGGCGTTTGCCAAGGCAGGGGCCGACCACATCCACCTGCATGTCGAGGCCGGGCCGCACACGCACCGCTCGCTGCAGCATGTGCGCGACCACGGGGTCAAGCCGGGTGTTGCCATCTGCCCCGCTACCCCGCCCGAGGCGGTGGGCGAAGTGCTCGACCTGGTGGACATGATCCTTGTCATGACCGTCAACCCCGGTTTTGGCGGGCAGAAATTCCTGACCAGCCAGCTCCGCAAGATCGAAACCCTGCGTCGTATGGCCGATGCCACCGGGCGCGACATCCGCATTGGCGTGGATGGCGGCATCACCGCTGAAACCGCCCCGCTGGCGGTTGCCGCGGGCGCTGACGTGCTGGTCGCGGGTACGTCCGTCTATGGGCAGCCCGATTATGGCGCCGCCATCGCGGCCCTGCGCAGCGGGGCGCATAGCCCGGCGTGAGGCAGGGCTTGCCGATCCATCGCGGTGGCGGGTGCCTATGGCACTGAGCCGCTTCGCGCGCGTCATGCGGGTCTCCCTTGCGCGCT
Source organism: Komagataeibacter sp. NFXK3 (assembly GCF_054182245.1). Classification (NCBI taxonomy): domain Bacteria; kingdom Pseudomonadati; phylum Pseudomonadota; class Alphaproteobacteria; order Acetobacterales; family Acetobacteraceae; genus Komagataeibacter; species Komagataeibacter sp. NFXK3. The sequence continues at coordinate 214,143 of NZ_JAPIVJ010000004.1, read as the reverse complement.
TTCCCCTTTTCGGGGATGGCAGGTACCTGCCTGCCGCCCCCGTTCACAATGTGCGTGACCTGTGGCCGGGCAATACCACCGCAGGCGCCAGGCTTGCGCGTGGCAGCCTGACATGGGCGGGCTATACCCACCCCGTGGGGCCGGGGCAGTGGGATGACCCTGCATTCGAGCCCGCCTTCCGTGAGGGGCTGCTCAGTTTCCGCTGGCTGCGCGACCTGCGCGCCGTGGGCACCGATGCCGCGCGGCTCAAGGCGCGCGCGCTGGTGGATGACTGGCTGCACCATCCCTCCCAGAGCCCGATGGCGCTCGAATGCGGGGTGATCGGCGCGCGGGTCGCGGCGTGGCTGGGGCATTACGATTTCTTTGCCGCCTCCGCCAGTGATGCGTTCCGCCAGCGCCTCATGGCCCGCATTCTGGTGGAAGGGCGCATGATCGCAGCCCTCATGCCGCCCGAACAGCCGGGCTGGCAGGGGCTGGCGGCACTCAAGGGGCTGCTGGCCGTGGCCGTGGCCATGCCGGAATATACCGGCTTCCTGACCCGCTACCGCCGCTATATCGACAACGTGGTGGAAAGCCAGATCCTGCCCGATGGCTGGCACATCGAGCGCAGCCCGGAGGTGCAGCTGCGCGCCCTGCGCGAACTGGCCGAGATGCGGGCCATGATGCAGGCGGTGCAGCACGCGCTGCCGCATTCGGTGGCCCTGGCGCTGGACAAGATGAGCCCGGTGCTGCGCGCCATGCGCCATGGCGATGGGGGGCTGGCGCTGTTCAATGGCAGCCATGAGCGCAGCGCCGCGCTGATTGACATGGTGCTGTCGCAGGCCACGCGCACGCGGGTCGTGGCCAGTGTCATGCCCGATGGCGGGTTCGTGCGCATGCAGGCCGTGCGCTCGCTGCTTCTGGTCGATGCGGGCATTCCCGCCCCGGCCCCGTTTGACCACAATGCGCATGCGGGCACGCTGTCATTCGAGTTCTCATGCGCGCGCCAGCGTCTTATCGTCAATTGCGGTGGTGGCGTGCTGCCCGCATGGAAGGATGCCCTGCGGCAGACGGCGGCGCACGCGGTCGTGACGGTGGAGGGGATGTCATCCTCCGAATTTGGCGAGGATGGCGCCGTCCTCCGCCGCCCCGCCCATGTGGGGGTGGAGCATGCCGTGGCCGAAGGGGCGCACTGGCTCAACCTGTCGCATGATGGCTACCATGCCTCCGCCGGGGCGACGTATTACCGCAGGCTTTACCTTTCGGCCGATGGCGAGGTCCTGCGCGGCGAGGAAACGCTGGAGGGCGAGCGCGAACTGGCCTTCGCGCTGCGGCTGCACCTGCACCCGTCGGTTACGGCAGTGGATGCGCTTGATGGCTCCATCCTGCTGACTGCGGGCGAGCAGCACTGGCGCTTCCAGGCGGAAGGGGGCGTGGTCTCCATCGAGGAGAGCGTCTATTCCGGCGGGCAGGTGCCGTGTCGCACGCTTCAGCTTGTGGTGCAGGTGGAACCGGCGGCAAGGATGGCGGAAGGCGGCCAGGAGGCTGGCGTGGCGCCCGCGGCCCCGCCGCCACAGGGCAGCACGCCGCTGGGCGATGTGCCGCCGGGCAAGGTGCGGCAGGTGGTGCGCTGGGGGCTGAAGCGTGAGAAACTGCTGCTGCTGACATGAAGATTCTTGAAATCACGAATGTTGATTTCTCGATGCGGCAGTTCCTTTTTCCCCTCATGCAGGCGCTGCATGGCGAAGGGCATGACGTAGCCGGCGTCTGCGCCGATGGGCCATTGCTGGCGCAGGTGCGTGCCGATGGGCTGCGGGTGGTGTGCGTGCCCATGTCGCGCACGCTCTCGCCGCTGGCGCAGTGGCGGGCGTGGCGGGCGCTGGTGCGCGTCATCCGTGCGGAAAAGCCTGACATGGTGCATGCCCACATGCCCATAAGCGGCCTGCTGGCGCGGTTTGCCGCCCGGTGGTGTGGCGTGCCGCGCATTGCCTATACCTGCCATGGCTTTCTGTTCAACCAGCCCGGCTCACGGTTGCGGCGCATCGTGGCGCTGGTGCTGGAATGGCTGGCCGGGCGCGTGACCGACATCTACCTCACCGTATCGGAGGAAGAAGCACGCGATGCCCGCAGGCTGGGCATTCACCGCCATGCCACCGCCATTGGCAACGGGCGCGACCCGGCCACCTTCCACCCCGACCCGCAGGCCCGCGCCCGCCTGCGCGCGGCGCTGGGCGTGAGGGAAGGGCAGGTGGTCATCCTGGCCGTATCAAGGCTGGTGCGCGCCAAGGGCTACCCCGAACTGCTGGCGGCGATGGAGCGCGTGCCCGGTAACGCGTTGCTGTGGATCGTGGGGGAACGCTTGCCGAGCGACCGCGGCGAGGACCTTGCGGCCTGTTTTGCCACGGCCCGTGCACGGCTGGGGGCAAGGCTGGTCTTTCTGGGCTACCGCGAGGACGTGGCGGCCCTGATGGCGGCGGCGGATATCTTTACCCTGCCCAGCCATTTCGAGGGGCTGCCGATGAGCGTGATCGAGGCGATGCTGTGCGGCCTGCCGGTTGTCGCCACCACCATTCGCGGCCCGCGTGAACAGGTCGTGGCGGGGGAGACCGGGCTGCTGGTCCCCCCCGGCGATGCCGCCGCGCTGGCCAGTGCCCTTGGGCGGCTGGTGCATGATGCCACCCTGCGTGAACGCATGGGCGCAGCCGGGCGGACCCGCGCCCTTGCGCGGTACACACAGGCGGCTGTCATGGCCCGGGTCACGGCATTGCTTACGGGCAGGCCTGACTGATCAAAAGTTTTTGGTGAAGCTTTTTTCAAAAAGCTTCAAGGAACACCGCCTTTTTGAAAAAAGGCGGCACCCAAAAACTTGCATTTTTCAGTATTTTATTGGGGCGCGGCGGGCTGCTGGCCTTCGCCTTCGCTGCCGCCCATGGCCTGGATCAGCGCCTGCGTCTGGGCCTGATGCGACTGGAGCAGCTTGACGTTATCAGGGTTCAGCTGCGGCATGTTCTTGCTGTCCTGCGCCGGGTGCTGCATCACGGCGCTGGTCAGGCCAAAGGTGGTGATGCCCATCACGAACTCACGCGCGCTCATGTGATTATGCTCCAGAATGGGCTTGAGCGCCTCCATGTCGCCCGTGCGCTTTATGGTCTCTTCAAGCGACATGTTGGGCGTCTCGGGCGGGGAGATGCGCGACTGGCGGATCTGCTCGATCACCGGCATCATGCGGCTGAAGAAATCCTTGGGCAGCCTGTATTCCGCCACCGTTTTCATGTCACGGGCAATGGCGGCCTGCTGGGCGGGGGTGGGCTGGGCCTGTGCGGTGGTACTCTGCTGCATCGGCTGCTGGGCCAGGGCCGGGTGCGCGGCCATGAGGCCGGTGGCCAGTGCAAGCGTGCAGGCGCTGGCGGCAAGGGTGCGGCGCAGGAAGGAAGCGGTCATGGCTGGTTGCTCCATTCGCCCTGTCTCATCAGGGGTTCGCGTGTGCCATCGTGGTTGATGGCGTCGACATCGATCTTGCTGGACCCGATCATCCAGTCAATATGGATGAAGCTGGTATTGGCACCCTGCTCGGCCAGATGGGCCTCGGTCAGGCTGTCGGTATCAAGCATGCACTTGGCGTAGGACTGGCCAAGGGCGATGTGGCTGGCCGCGTTCTCGTCAAACAGGGTGTTGCGGAACAGGATGCCGCTTGCCGAGATGGGGGAGGAGGCGGGCACGAGTGCCACTTCACCCAGGCGGCGTGCGCCCTCATCGGTGTCGAGAATGCGGTTGAGCACGTCCAGCCCGCTGCTGGCATGGGCCTCGACAATGCGCCCCTCTTCAAAGCGCACGGCAATATCATCGATCAGCGTGCCCTGGTGGAACAGCGGCTTGGTGGCCCGCACCGTGCCACTGACCTTGCGGGCATGCGGCGTGGTGAATACTTCCTCGGTGGGGATGTTGGGGTTACACACGATGCCGTTGCCTGCCGGTTCCGCGCCGCCCGCCCAGGCATGGCCATCGGCCAGGCCCACGGTCAGGTCGGTATCGGGGCCGGTAAAGTGCAGGGCGGCGAAGCGCTTTTCATTCAGCCAGGCGGCGCGTTTGCGCAGGTGGGCGTTATGGGCTTTCCATTCCGCCACCGGGTCATCCACCATCACGCGTGAGGCCTGGAAGATGGCATCCCACAGGCGGCTGACGGCTTCTTCCTCCGGCACGCCGGGAAAGACCTGTGCCGCCCAGGCCGGGGTGGCGAAGGCCACGATGTTCCAGTTGATGGCGAATCGCGTGATCAGTTCCATGGCAGGCCGCCCCGCCTTGGAGGCCGCGCGGCCTATGCGCGAGACGCGCTCGGCATCCTCATTGGCCAGCAGCACCGGGTTGCCACCGGTAATGGCCATGCGCGCCGCCCCCTTGCGGTAGGCGTTGGCCATGCCTTCGTGCAGCCAGTCGGCGGCGGTGTCGAGCGTATCATCCGCCGCATGGTGAAAGCGCGCCAGCGTGGTCACGTCATCGGAATAGAACGGCGTGACCAGGGATGCGCCTGCCCGGTAGGCGTGCTCGGCAATGCGGCGCACCAGCGGCACGGCGTCGAGCGGGGCGGTGATGAGAAGCTGCTGCCCGTGGGCGATATTCACGCCCACGCGAACGGCGACTTCGGCCAGGCGGTCCAGAAGATGTTCATGCCGGGGGGAGAGAGCCATGCGTAATCATATCCTGTAAAAGGCAGGCGGCGTGCCGCAGGCCTGCGGAAAGTGCCCCGCAGGATAGACGACACACGCCCGGCGCGTAAAATGATAACCGCAAACCAGCGCGGAGCATGCACTCAATGAAACAGGCGTTAACGGGTTCCCGCGCATTATGCACCGTATCGGCAGCCCTTGAGGCCCCGCAGCGCGTGGTGTGCGATGGCCGCGCCGTGGTGGTGTGGATGGTGGAGGATGACCGCCCTGCCGTGATCGATGATCGCTGCCCGCATGGCAATGCCCGCCTGTCTGACGGATACGTGCTGTATGGCCGCATCGTCTGCCCGCTGCATATGTGGACCTTTGGCGCCGATGGCCGCGCGCAGGCCCCCGGTGGCCGCATGGAGGCGGCGGGGCCGATGCCGCGATCCTATGAAAGCTGGATCAGCGGGGATGAAGTCTGGGCGCGGGTTGATGGATAAAAGCCTGCAGATGCCGTGCAAAGTTTTTCGGTGCTGCCTTTTTTCAAAAAGCCCGCGTTCTTCGAAGCTTTTTGAAAAAAGCTTCACCAAAAACTTCCTTATGATTTCTGGCTGCTATCGCGCCTGATCCATGCCTGTATCACGGCCAGCAGGTAGGCCTGCTGGTCAGCATCAAGCATTTCGCCTTCGGGCATGGCATGCCATTTGGCAACGCAGCCCCGGCAGCAGGTGCCGGTGGCATGCTGGGCAATGAAGACCGGGTGCCCGCGCCATGGGGTCTGCCTGCCATCGCGCGCGGGCTGGGCGGGGGCGAGACGGGTGGCAATGAAGTCGGCTGCGTGGCGCATGACTTCCGGCAGGCCCCGGCTGGCCAGATAATCCCGCTCCTTCGCCCCAAGGTGAAAGCGGGCGCGGAATTGGGAGTAGGCCAGCCGCGCCCATAACTCTGGTGCGACAGGCGGCAGGGCGGACAGGTCGGCCAGTGGCGCAGGAGCAGGCGCAGGTGGCGGTGCGGCGGGCGCAAACAGGTCAGCCTGCTGCGCCGGGGCTGCCTTGCGTGCGGGCCTGCGCGCCATGGCTCAGGCCGGCTGCACCAGAATATGGCGCTTGCGCCCCGATGAAAGCTTGATCGTGCCATCAATCAGGTCGGCATTGGTTATGACCTGCGCCTCGTCCTGCACCACCACGTCATTCACGCGCGCGCCCCCGCCACGGATCAGGCGGCGGGCTTCGCCATTGCTGGCGGCAAAACCGGCTTCAACAAACAGGCGGAAGGCCGGTACGCCTTCGGCCAGCAATGCGGCGGGCACGGTGGTGGTGGGCAGGGCGGCAGCCGTCACGGCGCCTTCCTCAAAGGTGCGGCGGGCGGCCTCGGCGGCTTCCTCGGCGGCTGCGCGGCCGTGGCACAGTGCCGTGGCCTCGGTGGCCAGCACCTTTTTCGCCTCATTGATCCCGGCGCCCTCAAGGGCTGCCAGGCGGTCGCATTCCTCAATGGGCAGTTCGGTAAACAGCTTGAGGAAGCGGCCCACATCCGCGTCCTCCACATTGCGCCAGAACTGCCAGTAATCGAATACCGGCAGCCGCTCGGCCGAGAGCCACACCGCGCCCTGCGCCGTCTTGCCCATCTTGGCGCCGGAACTTGTGGTGAGCAGCGGCGTTGTGAGGCCGAAAACCTGCGCCCCGTTCATGCGGCGCACCAGGTCGATGCCCGATACGATGTTGCCCCACTGGTCCGATCCCCCCATCTGGAGCGTTACGCCATGACGGAGGTTGAGTTCGCGGAAGTCATAGGACTGGAGAATGGAGTAATTGAACTCCAGGAAGGTCAGCCCCTGCTCACGCTCCAGCCGCGAGCGCACCGAGTCGAACGACAGCATGCGGTTGATGGAAAAATGAATGCCCACGTCGCGCAGAAGGTCGATGTAGGAGAGCTTGTCCAGCCAGTCGGCATTATTGGTCAGGAGTGGTTCGGCGGGGCCGGTGCCCAGTGGCAGGAACTGCCGCAGGCACGCCTCCACCCCGCGCAGGTTGGTGGCGATGGTTTCCGCCGGCATGAGCTTGCGGGCTTCCTCGCGGAAAGAGGGGTCGCCGATTTTCGCGGTGCCGCCGCCCACCAGGGCCACCGGGCGGTGGCCGTGGCGGTGCATCAGGCGCAGCATCATGATCTGGATCAGGCTGCCTACGTGCAGGCTGTCCGCCGTGGGGTCGAACCCGATATAGCCCCCCACCGGTCCGGCCTGCATGGCGGCGTCGAGTGCCTCCATGTCGGTGCACTGGAATATGAAGCCGCGTGCTTCGGCTTCCCGGAGGAATTCACTCTTGGGCATGATCTGTTCCGCGCTGTAAGGTCCGTCGCTGGCCGGGCCGCCCCGGCGCGGACCAGCCTCTAGCATGTTAGCTGGCGTTGGTGAAACCACCCGGAACAGGCAGGGGCGGCAATCAGTCCGCCGCGAGAGCCAGCATCTTGCGGTTCATGACCGTGCTCACATGGTCTTCCAGCGCATCGGCTACCTGCTCGGCCTGGTTGGCAAACACGTGGTCGGCCCCCTTGAAGATGCGGTAATCCACGCTCACGCCCTTCTGGGTGTTCAGCTTGTCGACAAGCTTGCGCACGGCGGGCTCGGGCACGAGTTCATCGTTCTCGCCCGCGATCATCAGCCCCCCGCACGGACACGGGGCGAGGAAGCCGAAATCATAGTAGTTGGCAGGCGGCGCCACGCTGATCCAGCCGGTAATCTCGGGGCGGCGCATGAGCAGCTGCATCCCCACGAAAGCCCCGAAGGAATAGCCCGCGATCCACAGCCCGCTGGCGTTGGGGTTGACCATCTGCATCCAGTCAAGGGCGGCGGCGGCATCCGAAATCTCGCCAATGCCGCCATCATAGCGCCCCTGCGACCGCCCGACCCCGCGCGAATTGTAGCGCATGACCGAGAAGCCCATCTTCTCGAACGCGCGGTACATGGCGTAGGTGATGCGGTTGTTCATGGTACCGCCATGCAGCGGGTGGGGATGGAGCACCAGGGCAAGCGGCGCGTTGGGCGCGCTCGAGTGGTGGTATCGACCTTCCAGGCGGCCATCAGGGCCGGCAAACATGACCTCAGGCATAGGTATCCCGCATTTGCATCTCCCCGTGCATTCCAGGCATTGCAACGGGAACGGTTTCTGTTACAGCCTGCCCGACCGGCGATGCCCCGTCAGGTCGGCAGGCAGAGAAAAAAGTGCGGCCTTCGGGCTGCCACGCGCCGGATGCAGGCAGGTGGCCTGTATTCATCCGGGTGGTTACAGCACGAAAAGCAGAAGTGACCCGGCCCGGCGCGCCAGACCGAAATATACCAACCCACCTGAATAATGGGCATTATGCCTACCGGGTAACAGTGCATCTTCGGCAGGCGTGCCCTGCGCGGGGGGCAGATATGGCGGTATATGGCCATGACCCGGCCCGGGGGCAACATTGCATTGAACCTGCGCGGCGGGTGTCTCGTGTCGGTTTGCTCTCCTTGCCATGGCCCGGATGGCGGGCAGGCGACATTGAGGCAGCGGTATGGGGCAAAGGGGTGTCCATCACCCATAACACGTTGCAATAAATATTATGTTGCGCTGCCTTATAGCGGTGTGGATTCACAAAACGCCAGATAAATCGTAATTCCCGTCGCAAAAGGACTTGGCGCAACCCATATGGCTGGACAGCATGAGCACCCTGAACGACCGTTTTACATACCTTGATGCCAACGCCGCCGAGCCCATCCGGCCCGAGGCGCTTGAGGCCATGACGCAGGCGGCAGCGGTTGCGGGCAACCCGGCCTCCGTGCACCGGGCGGGGCGCGGGGCCCGCGCCGTGCTCGAGACCGCGCGTGAGGACATCGCGGCCCTGTTCGGGGCTGCAGCGGAGAACTGCGTGTTCACCTCCGGCGGCACGGAAGCCAATGTGCTGGCCATTGCCGGGCAGGCGGGCGGCAGGCGCGTGCTCGTGGGTGCAAGTGAACATGATGCCGTGCGTGCGGCGGCCAGTTCCGCCACCATTCCCGTGCGTGCCGATGGCGTGCTGGACCTGGCCGCCCTTGAGCGCATGCTGGCGGCCGAGGGGCCGCCCGCGCTGGTCTGCGCCATGCTAGCCAATAACGAGACCGGCGTCATCAACCCCGTGCGCAGGATTGCTGACCTGTGCCACGCCCATGGCGCGCTGCTGCATGTGGATGCAGTGCAGGCGGCCGGGCGGATCGCTTTTGGGCTGGAAGAACTCGGCGCGGACAGCGTGGCCATCTCGGGCCATAAATTTGGCGGGCCGAAAGGCGCGGGCGCGCTTTTGCTGGCGGGCTCGCGGTTCCATGCCATCGCGCCTCTTCTGGCCGGTGGCGGGCAGGAGCAGGGGCGGCGTGGCGGCACGCCAGCCCTCCCGGCCATCGCCGGCATGGCGGCGGCGGCAAGGGTTGCGGTTGCGGCAATGGTGGCGCAGGCCGGGCGGCTTGGCGCATGGCGTGACCGGATCGAGGCGGCGGCCGTGGCGGCAGGGGCCAGTGCGTGCGGGGCAGGGGCCGCGCGGCTGGCCAATACCACCAGCCTCGTGCTGCCCGGACGGCGGGCGCAGACCCAACTGATCGCGCTCGACATGGCGGGGTATGGCGTTTCAGCCGGTGCGGCATGTTCATCGGGCAAGGTGGCGCGGTCGCATGTGCTTGAGGCGATGGGGCTGGGCGAGGGGGCGGGCTGCGCCATCCGCGTCTCGCTGCCATGGTCGGTGAGCGAGGCGGACGTGCAGGGCTTCATCAATGCCTATGCGGCCATGGCGGCCCGCCTGCCCGCACAGGCGGGAGCGGTTGCATGAGCGGAGCTGCCATGAATCGTCGGGCGCATGGCGGGGCGGAAATGAGGCCCCACCGGCACGGAGGGCGGGCATGAGCGATCCTGACCTGATCTATCTCGACTATCAGGCCACCACGCCGTGCGATCCCCGCGTGGTGGATGAAATGATGCCGTGGTTTGCCCACAGCTTCGCCAACCCTCACAGCCTCGACCACGCGGCAGGCCGCGCCGCGCATGATGCGGTGGAGCAGGCGCGGGGCGAAGTCGCTGCCCTGCTGGGCGCTGATGCGCGTGAGATCGTGTTCACCTCGGGTGCGACCGAGGCCAACAACCTTGCCATCAAGGGGGCCGTGCGCCACCTGATCGCGCGCGGGGATCCGCGCAGGCGGGTCATCACGGTGGCGACCGAACACAAATGCGTGCTGGAGTCGGTGCGTGACCTGGCGCGTGAGGGCTGCGAGCCGGTGATCCTGCCCGTGCGGCCCGATGGCACGCTCGACCCTGACGTGCTGGCCGGGGCCCTTGAGGTACCCACCCTGCTCACCTCCATCATGGCCGCCAATAACGAGACCGGCGTGCTGCACGACCTTGCAGCCCTCGCCCCCATCGTGCGCCGGGCAGGCAGCCTGCTGCACAGCGATCTGGCGCAGGCGGCGGGCAAGGTGGATGTTGATGTCAGGGCGTGGGATCTCGATCTGGCCTCCGTCTCGGCGCACAAGCTGTATGGGCCGAAGGGGGTGGGCGCGCTGTTCGTGCGGCGCAGGCCGCGCGTGCGCCTTGCCCCGCTGTTTTCGGGCGGGGGGCAGGAGCGGGGCCTGCGCTCGGGCACGCTGCCAGCGCCGCTGATCATCGGGTTCGGCGCGGCATGCCGCATTGCCCGCCTTGAAGGGGCCGCCGAGCGTGCCCGCATCGCTTCCCTGCGCGACCGCATGCTGGCCGTCCTTGCGGCGGGCTGCCCCGGCCTGCGCGTGCATGGCGGCATGCAGGCAAGGCTTGCGGCCAACCTGAACATAGGCTTCGAGGGGGTGCGGGCACTCGACCTGCTGGCAGCCGCACCCGAGCTGTGTCTGTCCACCGGGTCGGCGTGTTCCTCGGCCGAGGTGGTGCCGTCCTATGTGCTCAGCGCAATGGGGCTTGAGGCGGCGCAGGCGGCGGAAGGCTTGCGTCTGGCGGTCGGACGCTATACCTCACCCGCCGAAGTGGATCGCGCGGCGGCGATCCTGTGCCGCGCAGTGGCACATTGCCGCGCGCAAGGCAGCGCTGCGCCAGGCTAACCGGGCGCAACGCACAGGCAGGATGGAAAAGATGGCGCATATAGTATTCATCGAGCGTGATGGCACCCGCCGCGAAGTCGCGGCCCCGCTGGGCCTGTCGGTCCTGGAAATCGCGCACAAGAACGGTGTTGACCTTGAAGGCGCATGCGAAGGCTCGCTGGCCTGCGCCACCTGCCATGTGGTGGTCGACCCCGAATGGGCGCCCAAGCTGACGCCGCCGACCGAGGACGAGGAAGACATGCTCGACCTTGCCTTCGGGCTGGAAAAGACCTCGCGCCTGGGCTGCCAGATCGTGATGACCGAAGCGCTCGACGGCCTCGTGGTGCGCCTGCCCAGCACGTCCTGACCGGGCGGGCCATGCCGCCTGCGTGATTTGTGCGCGGGCGGGCAGGATGATGTTTGACGCGCGATGCCCGGAGGCTGATAGTTCTCCGGGCATTGCCTGTTTCAAGGGAAGTGGAACCGAGCCCATGCGTATTCTTGTGGCCATGTCTGGCGGGGTGGACAGTTCCGTCGTTGCCGCGCGCCTCGTGGCCGAAGGGCACGAGGTCATTGGCGCGACCCTTCAGCTCTACGATTCCCGCGAGAGCAAGAAAAAAGGCGCGTGCTGCGCCGGGCGCGACATACACGACGCCCGCCGCGTGGCCGACAGGCTCGGCATCCCCCATTACGTGATCGACGCCGAACGCCGCTTTCAGGACAGCGTGATCGACACTTTCGCCAATGCCTATGCCGCGGGCGAGACGCCGGTGCCGTGCGTTGCATGCAACCAGGGCGTGAAATTCACCGATCTTCTGGGCATGGCGCGTGACCTTGGGGTCGATGCCATGGCCACCGGGCATTACGTGCGCCGCGTGGAAGGCCCTGATGGGGTGGAGATGCACCGCCCCGTTGATGAGGGGCGCGACCAGTCATGGTTCCTGTTCGCCACCACGCGCGACCAGCTTGAATTCCTGCGCTTTCCGCTGGGCGACATGCCCGACAAGGCCGCCGTCCGCGCCGAGGCCGAGCGCTTCGGCCTCGCCGTGGCCGCCAAGCCCGACAGCCAGGACCTGTGCTTCGTGACCGATGGCTCCTACGCGGCCCTGGTGGAAAAGCTGCGCCCCGACATAACCGGCGCGGGCGAGATCGTGGACCAGTCCGGCCAGGTGGTGGGCGCGCATGAAGGCGTGAGCCGCTACACCGTGGGCCAGAGCAAGCGGCTGGGCAATGCCGCCATGCTGGCGGGCGAGCGCCAGATGGTGGTGGGCATCGAACCTGCCAGTCGCCGCGTGGTGATCGGCCCGCGCGCCCGGGCGGTAGCCCGCACGCTGGTGCTGCGCGACATGAACTGGCTGGTGACCCCGCCGGGGCCCGAGGGCCTGCGCTGCGCGGTGCAGATCCGCGCGCGCGAGGTGGCGCGCGCCGCCACCGTGTGGGCGCTGCCTGATGGGGCGGCCCGCGTGGTGCTGGATGAGGGGGCCGTGCCCGCGCCGGGGCAGGCCTGCGTGATGTATGATGGCAGCCGGGTGCTTGGTGGCGGGTTCATCCGCCGGGTCGAGGCCGGAGGCGAAGGAAAGGCGGCATGATGAGCGACAGTATTCTGGTCATTGGCACGCGGCGGTATTCATCATGGTCGCTGCGCGGCTGGCTTGCGGTGCGCCTGGCCGGGCTTGACGTGCGCGAGCAGGTGATCCCGCTGGCCGATACGGGCGAGACGCCCGCCATCCGCACCATCTCGCCAAATGGCAAGGTGCCTTACCTTGAACATGATGGCGCTGCCGTGTGGGAGAGCCTCGCGATCTGTGAATACTGCGCCGAGCAGGCCCCCGGCCTGTGGCCTGCCGATGCCCGTGCGCGCGCCTATGCCCGCAGCATCGCCGCCGAGATGCATGCGGGCTTTCGCGCCGTGCGCGCCGCCATGCCCATGAATACCGGGCGTGAGAACCGCCCGCTGGCCGCAGGCACCACGGCGGATATCGATGCCGACATCGCGCGGATCGATGCGATCTGGACCGAGGCGCGGCTTGATTTTGGCAAGGATGGCGATTTCCTGTTCGGGGAAAAATTTGGCATGGCGGATGCCATGTTCGCGCCCATCGTCTCGCGCTTCCTGTCCTACGGGGTCAGCCCCTCGCCGGAATCACGGGCCTACATGACCGCCGTGCGCGCGCATCCGCTCATGGAGGAATGGTACCAGCTTGCCGCCCAGGAGCCAAAGCAGTGGCAGCAGGCACGCTTTGAGGATATCGGCTGAGCCCCGTGGAAAACCTGCCCTGGCGCGTGGCGGTGGTGCTGCCCGCGCGTGAAGGCTTCAGTGCGGGGGCCGTGGGGGCCATCGGCCTGCAGGTGGCTGCCCTTGCCGGCCCGAATGATGTCATCATCGGCGCGCCGGTGGCAGGCCCCACGCTGCTGCCCGACCATGAATACCGGACAGTGCGCCCCGGCCTGTGGCCACCGGGCAGCCGCAGCCATCGTTATGCCGCTGCCGTGCTGCGGATCGTGCATGACATCGGCCCTGCTGTGGTCGAGGTGCATAACCGCCCCGATACCGCGCTGCATATCGCGCGCAGCCGCCCCGGCCAGCATGTGCTGCTGGTGCTGCATAACGACCCCCAGAGCATGCGTGGGGCCGAAACACCCGCCCGCCGCGCCGCCCTGCTGCGGTGGATGAACGTGGCCTGCGTATCCGGCTGGGTGCGCCAGCGCTTCATGGAGGGGGTGCCCGCCACGGACGGGCAGTGGGTTGGCGTCTCGCCCAACGGCGTGGCCATTCCCGCCAGCGTGCTGCCCATGGATGCGCGCGCGCCACAGGTGCTGTTTGCCGGGCGCATGGTCGAGACCAAGGGGGCTGACCTGTTCGTTGCGGCCTGCGCCGGGCTTGCCCCTGCTTATCCCGGCTGGCGTTTTGACATGATCGGGGCCGACCGGTTTCGCGCCGATGCGCCCGTTACCCCTTTCATGGCGGAACTGCTGCCCCGCGCGCAGGCGGCAGGCATCGGGATTGAGGGCTACCGGCCCCATGCGGATGTGCTGGCCGCCATGGCGCGGGCGGCCATTGTGGTGGTGCCCAGCCGCTGGCCCGAGCCCTTTGGCCTTGCAGCGCTGGAGGCCATGGCGGCGGGTGCCGCCCTCGTGGCCGCCCCCACTGGCGGCCTGCCGGAGGTGGTGGGCGATGGCGGCCTGCTCTGCCCGCCCCAGCCCACGCCGGAGCTGGCGCAGGCCATCGCCCGGCTGATGGACGGGCCGGCCCTGCGCGCTGGCCTTGCCATGCGCGGCCGCGCGCAGGCGCTGCGCTTTGGGGTGGAGCATGCGCGTGCCTGCCGCGCCCACCTGCGGGCCGAAGCCCTGCGCCGCCGCGCCTGAGGCCGCGTTTTGCGTTTTTATGCCGCGCGGGTATGGGACAGCGCCGTGCGCCGTCCTATATCTGGGCATGCAAGGCTCATGCCCAAACACTGGAGGTTCCATGTCCGATACCGTTCAGGCCGTACCTGACGCCAAAGCTGCGAACGCCCTCGTGCCGGTTACGGTGCTGACGGGCTTCCTCGGCGCAGGCAAGACCACGCTGCTCAACCATATCCTCACCGCCGAGCATGGCCGCAAATACGCGGTTGTGGTCAACGAGTTTGGCGAGCTCGGCGTGGACAACGACCTCGTGGTCGATGCCGACGAGGAAGTGTTCGAGATGAATAACGGCTGCATCTGCTGCACCGTGCGCGGCGACCTGATCCGCATCCTCGGCAACCTCATGAAGCGCCGCGCCAAATTCGACGGCATCATCGTCGAGACCACCGGTCTTGCCGACCCGGCTCCCGTGGCCCAGACCTTCTTTGTTGATGAAGACGTGCGCGGCAAGACCCGGCTCGATGCGGTCGTGACCGTGGTCGATGCCTACAACGTGCTCCAGACGCTGGAAGAAAGCCCCGAGGCGGTGAACCAGATCGCCTTTGCCGATGTGATCATCCTCAACAAGGTCGACCTTGTGGATGAAGCTGGCCTTGAGGCGATTGAAAAGCGCATCCGCTCGATCAATTCCGTCTGCCGCCTTCACCGCGCGAAACGCGGCGACGTGCCCTTGTCCGATGTGCTCGACCAGGGCGGCTTCGACCTCCAGCGCGCGCTCGAGCATGCCCCCAATTTCCTTGAGGACACCAGCCACTCGCATGAGGCTGATGTGACGTCCATGTCCTTCGAGGTGGAGGAACCGCTCGACGCCGCCAAGTTCCAGGCATGGATCGGCGCGGTACTGCAGGAGCAGGGGGCGGACATCCTGCGGGCCAAGGGCATCCTGAACTATGCGGGCGAGAACCAGCGCTTTGCCTTCCAGGCGGTGCACATGATGGCCGATGGCGGCTTTATCGGCCCGTGGAAGAAGGACGAGCCGCATGTCTCGCGCCTTGTCTTCATTGGCCGCAACCTCAACCGTCCGCAGCTTCGTCGTGGCTTTGAAAGCTGCCGTGCGAAATGAGCGGCGCCATGAACGACACCATGCCTCCCTCGCTGCTCGAACGCCGGGGTGCGCAGCGCCAGCTTGAAGGGCAGGTCACCGGTTGCGCCATCGCGCGTGACAGCCAGCAGGTCGCCTTCGCCACCGCCGAGGGCGACGTGATGGTGGCCGCCCGCGCCGACTGGGGCCGCTCGGATGCATGGGATGTGCAGACCGTGCATGATGGCGCGGTGCTTTCCATAGCACCTGATGCCGCCCCCACCGGCTTCCTGACTGGCGGCGATGACAACAGCCTGCGCCGGATTGCGGTTGATGGCAGTGTGAGTGAACTGGCAAGGGGCCGCCGCTGGATCGAGCACATCACCACGTGGGCAAATGACAGGGGCGGCGTGATCGCCTTTGCATCGGGCAAGCAGGTCGAACTGCGTGATGCGGCGGGCCGGGATACGCTCAAGGTGCTCGAGCATCCTTCCACCGTCAGCGGCATCGTGTTCGATGCCAAGGGCAAGCGCATCGCAGCCTCGCATTATAATGGTGCGTCGATGTGGTTCGTGCAGGCCAGGGTGGATACCCCCCGCGTGCTGGAATGGAAGGGTAGCCATATCGGCATCGCCATCCATCCTGCGGGCGACGCGCTGGTGACCTCCATGCAGGAATCGGAACTGCATGGCTGGCGCCTGGCCGATGGGCATAACATGCGCATGAGCGGCTACCCTTCCAAGGTGCAGTCCATGGCCTTTACGCGTAATGGCAAGTGGCTGGTGACCAGCGGGGCGGACACCATCGTGATGTGGCCGTTCTTTGGTGGTGGCCCGATGGGCAAGCCCCCCTTCGAGGCCGGGGGCATTCCCGGCATCATGTGCACCCGTGTCGCCTGCCACCCTGTGCATGACATCGTGGCCGCGGGCTTTGCCGATGGCGCAGTGCTGATGGTCGATACCAACGCTCAGCGCGTGCTGCCGGTCAGCATGGCGGGCGAAGGCGCGGTGACCGCGCTCGCCTTTAGCCCCGATGGCTGCGCGCTGGCCTTTGGCACGGAAGATGGCCGCGCCGCCGTGATCGACCTGTCGGCCAAATAAAGCGGCAGGGGGCGGAAAAACGCATGCGGGTGCTGCATGTCATGGCGGCAAGGGGCAATGGCGGGGCGGAGCTTTATGCTACCGATGTCATGTGCAGCCTGCATGAGGCGGGGCTTGAACAGGATGTGGTCATGCACCCCTCAGCCCCCCGCGTGCCCGCCATGCGGGCAGCGGGGATGGCCGTGGAGACCGCCCCGCTGCGCCTGCCGCTCCGCCCTGTCGCCCGCCACGCCATACGCAGGCTGATCGGGCGCGTCAGGCCCGACCTCATCCATTGCTGGCTGCGCCGTGCCGCCGAGATCGTGCCCGCCGGTACCGGGGTGCCGGTGATTGGCTGGTTCGGCAATTACAAGGATCTGCGCGCCTTTGCGCATTGCGACTGGTTCGTGGGCTGCACGGCGGATATGGCGGCCTCCATGGTGGCGCGCGGCGCGCCAGCCGATCGCGTGGCCTATATCCCCACCTTCCCCTCCGTAAAACCGCAGCCGCCGGTGTCGCGGCACGCACTTGATACGCCGCCCGATGCCCCGGTGCTGCTGGTGCTCTCGCGCCTGCATCCGGCCAAGGGGTTGGAAACCCTGCTTGACGCGCTGCCCTCCCTGCCGCGCTGCCATGTATGGCTGGCAGGCGAGGGCGAACTGCGTGCGGCCCTTGGCGCGCAGGCGGCAAGGCTGGGGGTGGCGGACCGGGTGCATTTTCTGGGCTGGCGCTCGGACCGGGGGGCCTTGCTGGCAGCAGCGGATCTGTGCGTGCTGCCCTCGCGCTATGAGCCGTTTGGCACCGTGATACTCGATGCCTGGTCGGCAGGCGTGCCGTTGGTGGCCTGTGCGGCGGATGGACCAAAGGCACATATCCGCAACGGTGAAAACGGCATGCTGGTGCCGATTGATGATGCCCCGGCCCTGGCCACCGCCATTCGCGCAGTAATTGATGACCCGGCCCTGGCCGCGCGTATTGCGGCAGGCGGCACGCGCGATTACGAGGCAGGCTTTACGCCGCAGGCCGTAACCAGCCAATGGCTGGCCTTTTACGACCGGGTGATAAAGACAAAAAACGGATAAAAGTTTCTGGGTGCCGCCTTTTTTCAAGAAGGCGGCGTCTTCCGAAGCTTTTTGCAAAAAGCTTCACCAAAAACTTCTGTTATTTTACAGCCGTTTTGACTGCGGGCGGGGGCTTGGGGGCAGAGGCCATGCCATCAAGAAACGCCTCGGCCAGGGCCGCATAGAGCGGCTGCGAGCAGATCATGCGCGACACGCCATAGGCCAGGAACGACGTGGCCAGCAGCGCCAGCGTAACCTGCTGGTTATCGCACATTTCCATGACAATGACCGAGGCCGTCAGCGGTGACTGCACCACGGCGGAGAAATAGGCCACCGTGCCCAGCAGCACCACCGCACCCGGCGTGGTGTGCGGCAGGAACTGCGCCACCCACCCGCCAAACCCCGCCCCGATGGCAAGCGAGGGCGCAAACAGCCCGCCCGGAATGCCCGAGCAGTAGGAAATGATGGTGGCGATGAATTTGAGGATGAAGAACGAGGCGGGATAATGGGTCCGCCCGTCAATGATTTCATGCGCCTGGTAGTAGCCGGTGCCATAGGTGATCCCGCCCGAGGCAATGCCCAGTATGGCCAGCAAAAGCCCGCACACGGCGGCGAACGCCACGGGCCGCCCCTTGGCAAAGCGCCCCAGCCCGCCGGGCAGGCCGCGCGTGGCCCGGATGAGAATGGCCGAGAACACGCCCCCGCCAATGCCGCCCAGAATGCCGCAGGTCGGCACCGCGATCCAGCTGATGCCAATGGGCACCACCACATCCGTATGGCCGAAATAGCTGTAATTGCCCACGAGTGCTATGGCCGTGACACCCGACAGGATCACGCCGGTGAGCATGGTGCCGCTGGTGCGCTGCTCAAACGAGTGACTGAGTTCCTCGATGGCGAACACGATGCCCGCCAGCGGCGTGTTGAACGCGGCCGACACGCCCGAGGCCCCGCCCGCCAGGATCAGCCCGCGCCGCATGCTGATGGTGGACAGGTTGAGCCACCGCCCGCACGCATGCATGATGGCGGCGCCAATCTGCACGCTCGGCCCCTCGCGCCCGATGGAGGCCCCCGCCACCAGCCCCAGCGAGGTCAGCACGATCTTGCCCGCCGCCACCCGCAGCGATAGCAGCCGGTCGACAATGGCGAAATTTTCAAGGTGCAGCGTTGCAATGGTCTGCGGTATGCCGCTGCCCTGCGCACCGCGGAACCATGTGCGCGTCAGCCACGTTGAAAGCGCAAGGCCGCCCGGCGTCAGCACCAGCATGAGCCACGGGTTGAACGCGATGATGTGCGTGCGCAGGCTCGCTGCCGCATCGGCCGCCATGGCAAAGCCTACCGCCACCACGCCCACCACCACGGCAGCCGCCCAGCACGCGATCTTGCGCCGCCACTGCTCGGTGGTGATCCGCGCGGAACGGCGCAGGTGGCGCATGTGTTTCCGGCGTATCTCTGTAAGGTCGGTTCGCATGCCCGGTAACGTACTTTCAGCAACAGCCCTGAAACGGGTAAAACCGGGTTCAGGCCGTCCGGTTTCGCGGCAGGGGTGGTATTTATCGCAGGTTCAGGCAGTCAGTGGCAGAATATCCGCCCCTTCCGCCAGGTCAGGGCAGCACCAGCACGCCGGTATGCTTGGCCTTGCGCTCGGGCTCAACATGGATGTTGATCAGCGCATCGCCCAGCCCCGCGCGCAGGCCATCTTCCACCCGGTCGCAGATGTGGTGGGCTTCCTCTACGCTCATGGCACCGGGCACGACAAGATGAAACTCGATAAACGTCATGGCGCCGACAATGCGTGCGCGGATGTCATGCGCCTCCATGGCGCCGGTGGCGGTGTGCGAGATGATGGAGCGGATCTCGCCCAGCGTCTCGGAATTGGGGGCCTCGTCCATCAGCCCCGCGATGGAGGTGCGCATCATCTCCCACCCCGTGCGCAGCACGTTCACCGCAATCAGGGCGGCAAGCAGCGGGTCGAGCCACAAAAAGCCGGTGAGCGGGATTAGCACGAACCCCGTGATCAGCACCGCCGATGTCCAGACATCGGACAGCACATGGTGCCCGCTGGCCACCAGGGCGGGTGAATGGCGCGCCCGCCCCAGCCGCAGCAGGAACAGCCCCCACACCAGGTTGAGCACGCCCGCGCCGCCATTGAGCGCAATGCCCAGCCACGAATCCTGCGGCGCATGCATGTGCTGGAAGCCCTGCCACGCCTCATGCGCGATGGTGATGGCGGTAATGACCACCAGCACCCCTTCCGCCACGGCGGAGAGGTATTCGGCCTTGTAGTGGCCATAGGTGTGGTTGTGGTCGGGCGGGAGGCTTGCCACCCGCAGCGCCCACAGCCCGGCCACGGCGGAGACCACGTTGATGATGGTCTCGATGGCATCGGAATACAGCGCGATGCTGTCCGTAACCCGCCAGGCGGCATATTTCATGCCCAGTGCAATGAGGCTGACGACAACGCTGCACCAGGCCGCGCGGATCTTGGGGTCAGTACGGGAAAGCATGCTGAACAGGGTGTCCTTGCGATCAGACGGAGTGGGCTTCGGCCAGAATGCACTGGTTGGCATCGGTCAGGGTTTCAATCTGCAAGGTGGGGTGAACAATGCCGAAGCGGGCCTGCAGTTCGGCTGCCGCGCGGTTCAGCAGGCCATCAGGCGCATGGCCCTGCTCGCCTGCCCCGCGCACGAGGTGGACGGTCAGCGCGGTTTCGGTGGTGCTGATGGGCCATATATGCAGGTCATGCAGGTCGCACACGCCGGGCAGCGTGCGCAAAAAGGCATCGACAGCCGCGGGGTCGATGCCGCGCGGCACGCGGTCAAGCGCCATGTCGAGCGAATCGCGCAGCAGCGACCACGTGGCAAGAATGATGGAAAGCGACACCACAAGGCAGATGACGGGGTCGATGCGCAGCCAGCCGGTCAGCAGGATCAGCCCACCACCTGCCACCACGGCCAGCGCCATCACCGCGTCGGATGCCATGTGCACGAACGCGCCACGCAGGTTAAGATCCTTCTTGCCCCCACTGGCAAACAGCAGCGCGGTCAGCCCGTTCACAACAATGCCGATCCCGGCCACCACCATCACTGCAACGCCTGCCACCGGGTGCGGGTGGACCAGCCGCAGCACGGCCTCCCACATGATGCCGCCGGTCACCACCAGCAGGGCCACGGCATTGCCAAGCGCCGCGAGAATGGAGGAGCGCCGCAGTCCGTAGGTGAAATTGGCGGTGGGCGAGCGGCGCGAGAGCACCTCGGCCAGCCATGCGGCACTCAGCGCCAGCACGTCGGACAGGTTATGCCCCGCATCGGCCAGCAGCGAGAGCGCATGGCTGCGCACGCCCCACACCGCCTCACCCGCTACATAGACAAGGTTGAGCGCGATGCCGATGGCAAACGCCCGCCCGTAGGAGGCCGGCGTGTGCACATGGTGGTGGCCGAACAGCCCGCCGCCATGCCCGTGGTCGTGCCCGCAGCCGCCATCATGTCCGCCATCGGCATGGTCGTGGCCCGCATGGGCGTCATGGTCATGACCGCAGTCATGGCCCGTGTCAGGCCCGGTGGCGGCCTGCCCGGGGTGCACATGGTCGCCCTGCGCGTGGTCGTGCCCAGTGCAGGCAGGGCCGTGCGCGGGTGGGGGAGCGGCATGGTCATGGGAGTGGTCATGGCCATCCGCGCCATGGTTGTGCTGGCATTCGCCCATGGGGCCTGAATCCATATTGATCGGGAGGGGCAGGGTATCGCCGCCTTCCTAGCAGAAGGTTACGGCGCGTCACCAGCATTTAGCACATTCCTGTGCGCCGCCCCGGCGTGATATGGCTCCCGCACTGCCATCAGCCACGGAAAACCCGCCCATGATCCGACTGACCGAACTGCGCCTGCCCATCGCGCATGACGACGCCGCACTGGAACAGGCGGTGGCCGAACGGCTGGGTGTGGCAACGGCGGAGATCGAGGCCATCACCATCTTCCGCCGGGGCCATGACGCCCGCCACCGGCACCGCATGATGCTGGTCTATACGGTGGACTGCGCCGTGCGTGACGAGGCCGCCGTGCTGGCCGCCCACGCAGGCGCGCGCAACATCATGCCCACGCCTGATACCACCTACCGTTTTGCGGTGGATGATGGCCCGGCCCTTGCCGCGCGGCCCGGCTTCATGCGCCCGGTGGTAATCGGGGCGGGACCATGCGGGCTGATGGCCGCACTCGTGCTGGCGCAGATGGGCCTGCGCCCCGTGGTGCTCGAGCGCGGCAAGGTGGTGCGCGAGCGCACGGTCGACACCTTCGGCCTGTGGCGCAAATCCATCCTCAACCCCGAGAGCAACGTGCAGTTTGGCGAAGGGGGAGCGGGCACCTTCTCCGATGGCAAGCTGTACAGCCAGGTCAGTGATCCGCGCCATTATGGCCGCAAGGTGCTGGCCGAGTTCGTGCGCGCGGGCGCCCCGCCCGAGATCGAATACCTCTCGCGCCCGCATATCGGCACGTTCCGGCTGGTGTCGATGGTCGAGCATATCCGCGCCGAGATCGAGGCGCTGGGGGGCGAATACCGCTTTGGCGCGCACGTAACCGAATTCGTGACCGGTGATGATGGCGCGGGGGACAGGCGCATCCGCGCGCTGCGCCTGGCGGATGGGGACGAGATTGCGGCAAGCCATGTGGTTCTGGCCATTGGCCACAGTGCGCGTGATACCTTTGGCGCGCTGCATGAGGCAGGCGTTGCCATGGTGGCCAAGCCGTTTTCCATCGGGGTGCGCATCGAGCACCCGCAATCGGTCATCAACACCGCCCGCTATGGCCAGCCCGAGGCCGTGCCGCTGCTGGGGGCTGCGGATTACAAGCTGGTGCACCATGCCAGCAATGGCCGCGCGGTCTATTCCTTCTGCATGTGCCCCGGCGGCACGGTGGTCGCCGCCACATCCGAGGTAGGGCAGGTGGTGACCAATGGCATGAGCCAGTATTCCCGCGCCGAGCGCAACGCCAATGCAGGTCTGGTGGTGGGGGTGACGCCGGAGCGCGATTATCCCGGTGGGCCGCTTGCGGGCATCGCCTTCCAGCGCGAGTGGGAGCGGCGTGCGTTCGCGGCCGGTGGCGGGGCCTATTTCGCGCCCGCGCAGACGGTGAGCGACTTCCTCGATGGCGTGGCCTCCACCACGCTTGGCGCCGTCGTGCCGTCCTACCGCCCCGGCGTGACACCTACTGACCTGTCGGCCTGCCTGCCTGATTTTGCCGTTGAGGCCATGCGCGAGGCCCTGCCGCATTTTGACAGCAAGCTGGCAGGCTTTTCCATGCGGGATGCGGTGATGACCGGGGTGGAAACCCGCACGTCCTCCCCGCTGCGCATTCCGCGCGGGGTGGATGGGCAGGGCGTGAACCTGCGCGGGCTGTTCCCGGCGGGCGAGGGGGCGGGCTATGCCGGGGGCATCCTGTCAGCGGGTATTGACGGCATCCGCATTGCCGAGGCGGTGGCCCTGTCGCTGGCGGGGCGGGATGTGGAGCAGGCGCTGCACCGGGGCATGACCCATGCCACCGAGGCGCAGTAAACTACTAAAAAGCAAAAGTTTTTGGTGAAGCTTTTTTCAAAAAGCTTCGATAAATGCAGCCTTTTTGAAAAAAGGTTGCACCCAAAAACTTTTATCTGTTTTGTCTGGCTTACAGGAACGAGACCGGATCAATATCCACGTCAATCCGCGCCCCGCGCTCGGGTTTTACGCGGCTGAGCCATTCGCGCATGATGGGCTGCACCGCAATGTTGCGCCGCGCGCGCAGCAGCAGCCGGTGGCGGTGTCGCCCGCGCAGGATGGCCAGCGGTGCCGGTGCCGGACCCAGCACCTGCACGCCATCAAGCCGTGGCGCATTCTGCCCAAGGGCGCGGGCCGTCAGCTCGGCGGCATCAGGCGTCTCGGCACTTACGATCAGGGCGGCGAGCCTGCCATAAGGCGGCCAGAAGCCGGGGCGGCGCTGCTCGGCCTCCTGCTCCATGAAGCTGCCGAAATTACCTGAAACCAGCGCCTGCATGACCGGGTGGTCGGGCACGTAGCTCTGCAACAGCACCCGGCCCGGTGCCTCCGCACGGCCCGCACGCCCTGCCACCTGGTGCAGGAGCTGCACCGTGCGCTCGGAGGCCCGCAGGTCGCCACCGCCAAGGCCGAGATCGGCATCGACAATGCCCACAAGTGTCAGGTGCGGGAAGTGCCAGCCCTTGGCCACGATCTGGGTGCCGATCACAAGATCCACCTCGCGCCGGGCAATGCGCTCGACGGCGGCGGCCGTGGCGGCGGGGCCGCTGAGCGTATCACTCGCCATGACCAGAATGCGTGCGTCGGGGAAGGTGGCGCGCGCCTCCTCCGTTATGCGCTCCACGCCGGGACCTATGGGGGTCAGGCTGTCGGCATCGGCGCATTTGGGGCAGGTCTGGGGAATGGGCTCGTCATACCCGCAATGGTGGCAGGTCAGGATATGGCGGGCGCGGTGCTCGACCAGCCAGGCGGTGCAGTTGGGGCACTGCATGCGGTGGCCGCAGGTGCGGCATAGCGTAAGCGGCGCATAGCCCCGGCGGTTGAGGAACAGCATGGCCTGCTCGCCCCGGCCCACGGCGTCGTTGATAGCGCCGGTCAGCACGGGCGAGAGGAACAGCCCGCGCTCGGGCGGGTCGGCGCGCATGTCCAGTGTTTCCACCACCGGCATGGTCGCGTTGCCGTGGCGGGCATTGAGCTTGAGGTGCCGGTAGCGGCCCGCGCCCACATTGGCCAGGCTTTCAAGGCTGGGGGTGGCCGAGACCAGCACGATGGGCGCGCGGCTCATGCGCGCGCGCACCACCGCCATGTCGCGCGCGTGGTAGGTCACGCCATCTTCCTGCTTGAAGGCGGTCTCGTGCTCTTCATCGACAATGATCAGCCCAAGCTGGTTGAAGGGCAGGAACAGCGCCGAGCGCGCGCCCACCACAACCCGCGCCGTGCCATCGGCCACCGCCCGCCATGTCACGCGCCGCAGCCTTGCCCCAAGGTCGGAGTGCCACAGCGCGGGCTCCGCGCCAAAGCGGCGGGCAAAGCGCCCGGTCCACTGCGCCGAGAGCGCGATTTCAGGCAGCAGCACCAGCGCCTGCTTGCCGGCCTCAAGGCAGGCGGCAATGGCCTCCATGTAGATCTCGGTCTTGCCTGACCCGGTCACGCCTTCCAGCAGGGTGATGGAAAAGCTGTCCTCATCCACCCTTGCCCGCAGTTCGGTCGCCACCTCGGCCTGGTTGCCGCCCAGCGTGGGCGGGCAATGCGCGGGGTCAGGTGTGGCGAAGGGGGGCGGCGGCGTGATCTCGACCGCGCGCAGCGCGCCCGCCTGCGCCAGACCGCGAATCACGGCCGCCCCCACGCCTGCCCGGCGGGCGAGTTCGGCGGCGGGGAGCGGCGGGCCATTGGCTGCAATGTCCAGCACCTTCTGGCGGGCGGGGGTCAGCCGGAGGTCGGCAGGCAATGCGGGCGCGGGGCTGTAGCCCGTGCCGGGCCTGGGCAGGGCGGCCAGCGCATTGGCCCGCAGCGCCATGGCCAGCACCATGCCCGGCGGCGAGAGCGTATAGGCGGCCACCCAGTCCACGAACTGGCGCAGTTGCGCGGGCAGGGGCGGCAGATCGAGGCGGGCAGCCACGGGCTTGAGGCGGCTGGTGGGTACTTCCTTTGATGGGGGTGGCCTGAATTCGGGCGGCAGGCCGGGGGCGGCATCCCAGATCACGCCGGTTTCGGTGCGGCGGCCGAGTGGCACGGTCACGATATCACCGGGGCGGGCATCGGCCAGCCGGGGGGGCAGCAGGTAGTCCAGAGGCCCGGCAAAGGGCAGGGTAAGCATGACCCGCACGCGCCCGTCAGGGGCGGGGGGCAGCAGGTCCGTCTGGGTGGGGTTGCGATGCGGCATGTGTTTTTCTACCGTCAGGCATCGGCTGTGTCTTGTCCATCCGTAAGGCATGGCGCATCCATCGCCCCGATAAGACATTATTTTGAAACAAGGCATTGAGAATAGGTGATAAAAGTTTTCGGGTGCCGCCTCTTTTCAAAAAGGCGGCGTCTTTCGAAGCTTTTTGAAAAAAGCTTCACCCAAAACTTTTTTCAGTCAGGCAAGAAGGGCAGGCGGCATGATGGCAACCGGGGCACGTGATGCCTTTCTGCAGTGGATGGAGACCGAACGCCGGGCCTCTCCCCTCACGCTTGCGGCCTATCGCGGCGATCTGGACCGCTTTCTCGCCTTCATCATGGGGCATCTGGGCGCGGAACCCGATCTGGGGGCGCTGGCGGGGCTTTCACTGGCCGACCTGCGGGCCTGGCTGGCCCATGAGCATAATGCCGCCCTGACCGGCAGGCGCGCGACCACGCAGGACCGCGCCGCGCGCACGCGGGCAAGGCGGGTCTCGGCGCTGCGTTCGTTCTACCGCTACCTTGCCCGCTACCATGGCGTGGACAACCCGGCACCCGCCCTGCTAGCCACTCCGCGCACCCGCCGCCCGCTGCCCCGCCCACTGCCAAAACCTGATGCGCTCGAGGTGCCCGAAGGCGTGGCCGACATTGCCCACACCCCCATGGCGCAGGTGCGTGATGGGGCGCTGTTCATGCTGCTGTACGGCTGCGGGCTGCGTATCTCGGAGGCGCTGGGGCTGGATGTGCGTGATTTCGATCAGGCCGCCAGCCTTGGCAACCCGGTGCAGGGTGATGGCGTGCTGCGCATTCGCGGCAAGGGTGGCAAGGAGCGCATGGTGCCGGTGCTGCCGCAGGTCATGCAGGCGCTCAGGCGGTGGCGCAATGCCCACCCGCTGCCCCAGCCCGATGCGCCGCTGTTCGTAGGCGTGCGGGGTGGGCGGCTGCAGGCGGGCATTGCCCAGCGCGCCATGCGCACTTGGCGGCACATGGCGGGGCTGCCCGAGCATGCAACCCCGCATGCGCTGCGGCATTCCTTCGCAACGCACCTGATGGAAGGCGGCGCCGACCTGCGTGTGATCCAGGACCTGCTTGGCCATGCCAGCCTGTCCACCACCCAGCGCTACACCCTGGCGGATGAGGCGCGGCTGATGGATGTCTGGACACGCGCCCATCCGCATGCCACCACCGACACCCCGCCCGATACTGCCCGATGAACAGGAAGATCCATGCCTGAGCGGTTTGCCTATCCCCCCATCGACCCCTACGACCACGGCTGGCTTGATACGGGGGAGGGGCACCGCGTTTACTGGGAGCTGTGCGGCAACCCCGAGGGCATTCCCGTGGTGTTCGTGCATGGTGGTCCCGGCGGCGGGTGCTCGGCCTTCCAGCGCCGCATGTTCGACCCCGCGCGCTACCGCATCCTTCTGTTCGACCAGCGCGGCTGCGGGCGCTCCACCCCGCATGCATCCCTCAAGCACAACACCACCTGGCACCTCGTGGCCGACATGGAGCGCCTGCGCGTGCTCACGGGGGCGGAGCAGTGGATGGTGTTTGGCGGCTCATGGGGTTCCACGCTGGCGCTGGCCTATGCGCAGGCACACCCCGGGCGGGTGACGGCGCTGGTCATGCGCGGCATCTTCACCCTGCGCCGGGCGGAGCTGCTGTGGTATTATCAGGAAGGCGCTTCATGGCTCTTCCCCGACCTGTGGGAGCAGTTCATCGCCCCCATCCCGCCCGCCGAGCGCGGCGACCTGATTACGGCCTATAACCGCCGCCTGACCGGCACGGACCAGGACGAGCAGATAAAGGCGGCCATCGCCTGGAGCGTATGGGAAGGTCGCACCATCACCCTGCGCCCCGCGCCTGATAGTGTCACCCGGCACGGCGACCCGCGCTACGCGCTGGCCTTCGCGCGCATCGAGAACCATTATTTCATCAATGCAGGGTGGCTGGAGGAGGGGCAGCTGATCCGTGATGTCGACCGCATCCGCCATATCCCCACCATCATCGTGCAGGGGCGCTATGACGTGGCCACCCCCATGCGCACGGCATGGGACCTGCACCGCGCCTGGCCGGAGGCGGATTTTCAGGTCATTGACATCGCAGGCCATGCCATGACCGAGCCCGGCATGATCGAGGCCCTCCTCGCCGCGACCGATGCCATGGCGGAGCGCCTGGGCTAGTGGCGGCCCGCAACACCCTGCTGGCCATGGGGCTGGCCTGCGGCCTTGGCGTGGCCCATGGCGCGATGGCGGCCCCCGATGCCGCGCGGCTGTGCAACCATGAGCGTGTAGCCCAGGTGCCGCTGCGTGATGATGGGGGGTACCTTTCCATCGTCATCAGCATTGCAGGCCACAGCCTGAGCGCGCTGGTCGATACCGGCTCGGATGGCGGGCTGCTCACGCCCGAGATGGTGGGCTACCTGCGCCTGCGCCTCGACCCCGAGCATGAAACGGTGGTGCATGGCACGGGCGGGGTGGCGCAGGCCACGCCCAACGCCATCGTGCCCGACCTGCGGGTGGGCGGGGTGGATTTTGGCGCGCGCTCCGTGCCGGTGGGCGAACTGCCCGGCCAGCCCATGATCCAGCCGCCCGTGGCGGGGCTGCTTGGTGGCGACATCCTCTCGCGCTTCGATCTCGACATGGATGTGCCCGGCGGCACGCTGAGCCTGTGGAACATCCAGCACGGCTCGCTCGCCTGCGCCCCTCCGCCTGCGTGGGATGGCCCCTATGAAAGCCTGCCCCTGCGCCGGCAGGACAACCGCTTCCTGCTCGAGGTCAGGCTTGATGGCAGGCCGGTTACGGCGCTGCTCGATAGTGGCGCGCGCTCGCGCATCGTCTCGCCCGACGTGGCGCACCGCGCGGGTGTTGCCCAGTCACAGCTTGAGCGCGACCCCGGCGGGGTTACCGCCGGCGTGGATGGTCACAAGGACATCTATCACTGGCACCGTTTTGACAGCCTGCAGGTGGGCCATGAACTTGAGCGCAATGTCACGCTCACCGTGGCTCCTTTGCGCGAGCATCTTGAAATGCTGCTGGGCTCGGACTGGTTCGCAAGCCACAGGGTGTGGATATCCTACGCCACCAGCCAGGCCTTTGTCCGCCCCGCGCGCAGGCAGGGCGGGTAGGCACGGGCCAGGGCGTGGCCCGTGCGCGGGGCTCAGCCCTTGAGCTTGGCGTTGCACTGGCTGTAGTAGCCGCCGCCCTTCTGGATCCAGCGCAGCCCGCCATTGGCGTTGGTGGCCTTGTTGGCGTTGTACTGGTCAAGGCAGGTGTGCAGGCGGCCCTTGCCCGCGGGCTCCTTGCTGTATTTGTCAGCAACAGTGGCAGGCATGGTGGCCGAGGTGGTGATTGCGGGCGCTGCGGCCCTGGCTGCTGCCGGTGCGGCTACGGGGGCTGCGGCAGGAGCCGGGGCTGCCGGTGTGGCGGGCTTGGCCGCCTCGGCCGTGGTGGTGGCGGCGCCGGTATCGCACTGTGCGGCCTTGAATTCCTTGTAGGACTGCGTGCCCAGCGTGCCCGCCGTGCGGGCCGCCGTGAATTTGGCGTGGCACGCCTTGGACGTGTCACGCGCCTGCGCGGCCCCGCTGGAAAGGGCGAGCGCCATGACGGAGGCGGCGGCGAGGGAGATGCGGAATGATGTGGCCATGTGGCTGGTCGGTCCTGAAATGATGTATGAAAAAAAGGAAGGGCTTTTACAGCGCGCTGTCGCCCGTCTCGCGCGTGCGGATGCGGATGACGCTGTCAAGCGGGGAGATGAAGATCTTGCCATCGCCGATCTTGCCGGTATGGGCGGCTTCCAGAATCGTCTCGACCGCCTGCTCGACGAGTTCGTCGGTCACGGCAACCTCGATCTTGATCTTGGGCAGGAAGCTAACGTGGTATTCCGCCCCGCGATAGATTTCGGTCTGGCCCTTCTGGCGACCGAAGCCCTTGACTTCCGATACGGTCAGCCCCTGAATCCCCAGCGGGGTCAGGGCCTCACGCACATCGTCGAGCTTGAAAGGCTTGATGATGGCTGTGACAAGCTTCATCGCACCGCGTCTCCATTCTTGCTGTTCCGGCCGGTTGACCGTGGGTGAAGTAAGGTAACCGCTCCGTCTATACCCTGATCGGGTGATGCATGTCATCCGCCTTCACGCCACGCATCCGGCATGTGTGCTTGTGCGTTGCCCCCGGTGGGGAGTAAATCCGTGTGGCCTGCCCCGTTGCCCGGCGGCCCCAGAACAGGAAACGAAATGACCGCGAACATGACAGCCACCACCATGCCCGAAGCCCTTGGGGTTGATGTCTGCATCGTGGGGGCGGGTCCGGTTGGCGCCACGCTGGCCTGCCGCCTGGCCACCGCAGGCATGCAGGTCGCGATCATTGATCGCGCGGCCCTGCCGCCCATGGAGCACCCCGCCTTTGATGGCCGCGCCTATGCCATTGCCGCAGGCTCGCGCCGCCTGCTTGAGGAGGCGGGCGTGTGGGCCCGCCTGCCCATGGAGTCGTGCGACATCAACGAGATCCGCGTGACCGATGGCAGGCCCGGCCAGCCGCCTTCGCCCCTGTTCCTTGAATTTGGCAGGGCCGATGCCGACCAGCCCTTCGGTGCCATGATCGAGGCCCGCGCCCTGCGCGTGGCGCTCAATGCAGCCCTCCACGCCACGCCGGGGCTGCATGTTTTCGCCCCCGATGAAGGCCGCGTGACCCGCACGGCTGATGGTGCCGTGATCCACACCACCAGCGGCCGCACCATCAACGCCCGCCTTGTGGTGGCGGCCGAGGGGCGGCGCAGCCCGCTGCGCGACCAGGCCCGCATCACGGTCACCCGCATGCCCTACAACCAGTGCGGCATCGTGTGCGCGGTTGCCCATGAGTTCCCGCATGAAGGCCGTGCGCTGGAGCATTTCCTGCCCGCAGGCCCCTTTGCCCAGCTGCCCATGGCGGGCAACGCGCAGCACCCCAACCTTTCCGCGCTGGTCTGGACCGAGAGCGAAAAGGTGGCCCACCGCCTGGCCGACCTGCCGCATGACGCCTTTACCCACGAGATCCGCCGCCGCATGGGCGATGAATGGCTGGGTGCCGTGACCCCCGTGGGGCGGCGCTGGGTCTATCCGCTTTCCGCGCAGTATGCACAGCGTTACATTGATACCCGCCTGGCGCTGGTGGGTGATGCCGCCCACGGCATCCACCCCATTGCGGGCCAGGGGCTCAACCTTGGCTTCCGTGACGTGATCGCCATGGCCGACATCCTGGCGCAGGTGCATGCGGCGGGCGGCGATGTGGGGGCGCCTGACGTGCTGCGCCGCTACCAGGCGCGCTGCAGGCCTGCCAACATGCTCATGCTGGCAGCCACCGATGCGCTCGAGCGCCTGTTTGGCAACGACAACCCCGTGCTGCGCCTGGCGCGTGACGTGGGGCTGGCCACCGTCAACCGCATAACCCCCCTGCGCCGCAGCTTTGCCCGGCACGCCATGGGGCTGTAAACGCCTGCCTGCCAGACATATGAACACCGCCCACCGGACGGAACGGACCGATCATGCCTGAAACCCCGCCTGCCGCCCTTTCGCTGAAGGACCGCGCCAGCCCCGTGCTGCCCCCCACGCTGGGGCCGGTCGATCCCGCCATGCTGTGGCGCGAGATCGTAAGTGGCGCGTGTGGCTGCAATGACCCGCTGGTCAAGGGCTTGCTGGCCACGGGCATCCGCAATCATGGCTCCTTTCGCGGCGCGCTCGCCGCCCTGCTCGGGCGCAAGCTGGGCGACCGCTCGGTAGCCGATGACGCGCTGGCTGAACTGGTGACCGAAGTGTTCGAGGCTGACCCCGATATCGTCAACGCCGCCGCGGCCGACCTCGTGGCCATCCGCGAGCGCGACCCGGCCACGGCGGAATACGTAACGCCCTTCCTGTTCTTCAAGGGCTACCACGCCGTGCAGAGCCACCGCGTGGCGCACTGGCTGTGGCATAACGGGCGCAGCTATCTGGCGCTGCACCTGCAGAGCCGCTGCTCGGAACTGTTCGGGGTGGATATTCATCCCGCCGCCCGGCTGGGGCGGCGGGTGCTGTTCGACCACGGCACGGGCATCGTGATTGGCGAGACCTCGGTGCTGGAGGATGACGTGTCGCTGCTGCAGGGCGTGACGCTTGGCGGCACCGGCAAGAACGTGGGCGACCGCCACCCCAAGGTGCGCCGGGGCGTGCTGATCGGCGCGGGCGCCACCATCCTGGGCAATATCGAGATTGGCGAGGGGGCCAAGGTGGGGGCGGGGTCCATCGTGCTGGAATCCGTCTCGCCCTACACCACGGTGGTGGGCAACCCGGCCCGGGTTGTGGGCACGCGCCATTCCAGCCTGCCCGCCTTCACCATGGACCAGATGCTTCCGCCGATTGATTACATCATCTGATGACCGAATTCGTTTTCAGGCCGCATGTGGCCGTTATTGGCGGAGGGCCCGCGGGCCTTGCCGCAGCCGAGATCCTGTCCGAGTGGGGCTGCGCGGTGAGCGTGGTCGAGCAGATGCCCACCATGGGCCGCAAGCTGCTCATGGCCGGGCGCGGCGGGCTGAACCTGACCCATTCCGAGGATCCGGCAGCCTTTGGCGCCCGCTATGGTGCGGCCATGCCGATGATGCGGGCGGCCCTGTCCGCCTTCGGCCCGGCCGATATGGTGAAATGGGCCGAAGGGCTGGGCCAGCCCTGTTTTACCGGCAGCAGCGGGCGGGTGTTCCCGCGCGCCATGAAGGCGTCCCCCCTGCTGCGCGCGTGGCTTGCGCGACTGGCCGCGCGTGGGGTGCGCCTGCTCACCTGCCACCGCTGGCTGGGCTGGGATGAGGCGGGCCGCCTGCGCGTGTCCGGCCCCGGCGGGGTGGCGAGTTGGCGGGTGGATGCCACCGTGCTGGCCATGGGGGGCGCAAGCTGGGCGCGGCTGGGGTCTGACGGCGCATGGCGCGCGCGCCTGGGGGAACTCGGCGTGGATGTCACGCCGTTCGCGCCTGCCAATTGCGGGTTCGTGACCGGATGGAGCCCGGCCTTTCGCGCGCGGTTTGCGGGCACGCCGCTGCGCGGTATCGGCCTTGCGCTGGAAAATGGGCCGAGCGTGCGCGGCGAGGCGGTGGTGACCGATACGGGCATCGAGGGGGGTGCGGTCTATGCGCTCTCGGCCGCCATTCGCGAGCGGATTGCCAAAACAGGCCACGCCCGCCTGCTCATTGACCTGCGCCCGGCCCTTGACGTGGCCGAGATCACGACGCGTATCGCCCGTGTGCGTGCGCGTGAGAGCCTGTCCAACACGCTACGCAAGGCGCTGAAGCTTTCCCCTGTTGCGGTGGCGCTGATGCGTGAAGGCGGCGACGGACCGCCCCCGCGCGCGCCACAGGCCCTTGCCGCACAGGTCAAGGCGGTGCCGGTTGAAGTCAACGCCCCTGCCGCGCTGGACCGCGCCATATCGGTGGCCGGTGGCATTGCGTGGCCCGCACTCGATGCGCATTTCATGATCCGCGCGCTGCCCGGCGTGTTTGCCGCAGGTGAAATGTTGGACTGGGAGGCCCCCACCGGCGGCTACCTGCTGCAGGGCTGCATGGCCACGGGCCGCATGGCGGGCGAAGGCGCATGGGCGTGGTTGCAGGACTCGCGCCGCGAGCGGTATCCGTCAG
Source organism: Komagataeibacter sp. NFXK3 (assembly GCF_054182245.1). Lineage (NCBI taxonomy): Bacteria > Pseudomonadati > Pseudomonadota > Alphaproteobacteria > Acetobacterales > Acetobacteraceae > Komagataeibacter > Komagataeibacter sp. NFXK3. The sequence goes on along the minus strand of NZ_JAPIVJ010000004.1, from coordinate 181,374 downwards.
CGCCATGAGTGTTGCAATCACGATTGGCGAGCGGCGCGGGGCTGTTGCGGGCGATGGCCCCGTGACCATGGACCTGGCCGAACTGCTGTCCACCCGCCTGCTGGTGCAGGGCAATTCCGGCTCGGGTAAGTCGCACCTGCTGCGCCGCCTGCTCGAGCAGTCGGCGCGCATGGTGCAGCAGGCCATCATCGACCCCGAGGGCGACTTCGTCAGCCTGGCCGAGCGCTTCGGCCATCTGGTCATTGATGCCGCCGAGCATACCGAGGCCGCCCTGCAGGCGGCGGGCGAGCGCATGCGCATGCACCGCGCCTCGGTCATCCTGAACCTTGAGGGCGTGGATGCGGATGTGCAGATGCGCCGCGCCGCTGCTTTCCTTGGCGGCATGTTCGAGGTGCCGCGCGATTACTGGTACCCTGTGCTGGTGGTGGTGGATGAAGCCCAGCTTTTTGCGCCAGCAGCCGCGGGCGAGGTATCGGATGAGGCACGCCGCGCCTCGCTGGGAGCCATGACCAACCTCATGTGCCGTGGCCGCAAGCGCGGGCTGGCGGGCGTGATCGCCACCCAGCGCCTGGCGAAGCTTGCCAAGAATGTCGCGGCCGAGGCCTCGAACTTCCTCATGGGCCGCACTTTCCTCGATATCGACATGATGCGTGCCGCCGACCTGCTGGGCATGGAAAGGCGGCAGGCCGAGAGCTTCCGTGACCTTGAGCGCGGTTATTTCGTGGCCCTCGGCCCCGCTGTGTGCCGCAGGCCGCTTGCGGTTAAAATCGGCCCGGTCGAGACTGAAAGCCGCTCGGCTGGCCCCACGCTGATGCCCTTCGAGCCAGTGCCCGCGGGCGATGAAATACGCGAACTGATCCTGACCCCGGTGCCCGAGCGCGAACTGCCCGCACGCGCGCCGCGCCATGTCAGCCCGCCGCCCGATATCCTCTCGCAGCTTGCAGCCCATGCCGAGACCGCGACGCTGGAGGCCGAAACGGCTGCGCCCGAAGCCCCGCCGGTGGATGCGGCGGCCCTCAGGCTGCGCTTTATCGAGATCCTGACCGATATACTGCGTGATGAGGATGCGGGCTTCCGCCCGGTGCATGTGCTGTATCAGGATTTTCTGGTGCGCTGCCGGATCGAGGGCATGGGCCGTGACGCGCTCGACATGCCGCGCTTCCGCCGCCTGCTGGCGGTTGCCCGCGCGGGCGTGGATGCCACGACGGTGGAAAGCGAGGACTGGCGGCAGGCCGAGCAGATGGCCGCCGTGCTGCCAGATGACATGCAGGGCATCTTCCTGCTCATTGCGCGGGCGGCGCTGCATGGGGAGCCGTGCCCGTCCGACAGCGTGATTGCGCGGACCTATGGCACCCACTCGCTGGGCCGCGCCCGGCGGCAGCTTGCCTACCTTGAGGAGCAGAACATGATCGTGCTGCGCCATGACGGGCTGGGCCGCCGCAGCGCCGCCATTATCGGCCCCGGCTGGGAAACCGCGCCCGCATTGCCTGAAGGTGATTGATCATAAAGAAGTTTTTGGTGAAGCTTTTTTCAAAAAGCTTCGAAGAACACCGCTTTTTTGAAAAAAGGCGGCACCCAAGAATGTTTACTCCCGCGCGTGCCTGTCAGTAAAACTCGCACGCCCAGCGCCACGCCCCATCGGGCGCGCGGAAGAAATAGGCGATCCCGGCATCAACCCAGATCAGGTGGACCTTTTCTTCCGAGCCGATCTGGAACACGAAATCCTCAACCCCTACGTCAGACTGCACCTCGGTCGGGTAGCCGCCCACCTTGGTCTGGTCATAGCGCTGGAAGTCATCGTAGAACGCCTTTTCTGCCGCTTCATCGTCATCAAGGGCGCCCATGTCGATCGGCAGGGCACAGGCCCCTTCCCGGTAGGGGGCGTCATCCTCAATGCGCGTCCAGCGAATGGGGAATGGCTTGAAGTCGTGGGTAGCCTCGGGCAGTGGCACCAGGCCATCGGTTGACGTATATTCACGGATCACCCAGCCTTCGCCATGTGGCTTGTCGAAGGGCAGATCCTCCATGTCGAAAAACACGACAATAAGGGCCAGATGGGCCAGCTGCTCCGGCACGTAAGGCAGTTCATCAATCCGGATCTGCAGGATGGGGATCATGGGCCTGCCGTTCCATTGAGGCAGGTTTTCACCCGGCTGGCTCACGCCCCGGCAGAACCATGACGTGACCGGGTCGGATGGCGGGCGAAAGCCGCCTGCGGTCGCAATCGAAGCCGGGCGGAGCAGGGTGCGAAGCTGGTCAAGGCATTTGCGGGCGGCTGGGGTCATGGTTGTTCCAGTCCTTTAACTTGTACAGTTTCTGCATGAACATGGTTATTATATATTAATGGAGAAATAATAAAAGTTTTTAGGCCTACTTTTTTAAACACAGCAGCTTTTAAAGCTTTTTGAAAAAATATTTACCAAAAACTTTTGATTGAAATAGAAAAACAGGATTCACCCGCGCAAGAAAAAACCTGCCTTCTTGCGAAGGCAGGTTTTCTACTTGGTCAGTCAGCTACGCTGTATTCAGCGCTTCCACCAGCCCGTGCGGCGGCGGGGCGTCGCTTCCGCTTCGGTCGATGCGGCAGGTTCAGCCGCGTCATCCGTTGCCGGTTCCGCTGCATCCTCCGCCTTCTTGCGGCGGCGCGTGCGGGTGGCCGTGGCCGCCGTTGTAGTGGCGGCCTTGCGGGTGGTGGCACGCTTGCGCGGCGCGGGCTTTGCCGGTGTGGCTTCCGCCGTCTCGGCTACGGCTTCCGCCTGGGCTTGCGTGGCCTCGGTGGCGGCAGGCTCGGCCTTCTTGCGGCGTGCCGGGGCACGGCGGCGCTTGGGGGCCTCTTCTGCTGCCGGGGCTTCGGCTTCCGCCTTCACGGGTGCTTCAGCCGCAGCCTCGGTGGCCTCATCCGCCTTGGCAGCCGTCTTGCGGGTGGTGCGGCGGCGCGTGGTGGCCGCCGTCGTGCCCGTGCTCCGGCTGGTCGCCCGCTTGCGTGCGGGTTTGGCGGGTGCGGCTTCCTCGGCAGGGGCCACTTCCTCGGCAACCTCGGGCGTTGCCTCGGCCGGGGTTTCTTCCGGCGTCTTGGCAGCGGCCCTGCTGCGGCGGCTGCGCGTGGTGGTGGCCGTGCTGCTGGCGCGGCGGCGGCGCGGCTTGGGCGCTTCCTCCACGGGTTCGGCCGCGGCTTCCACAACTACCGGCTCGGCAGGAACCGCTTCGGCTTCCACCACCGGTGCTTCGGCCTCTGGTGCGCTCACTTCGGCTTCCGCCCCGGCCTGCGGAGCCTCGGTGGTGGCTTCCGTTTCCACCGGGGTGCGGCGGCGCGTGCGGCGGCGGCGGCGCGGCTTGGGCGCTTCCTCTTCTGCAGCGACCGCGACCACTGCGGGTTCAGCTTCCACAACCTCTTCCACGATCTCGGCCGGTGCCGTGGTCTGCTCGATCACATCAAAGATGTCGATGATCGGGTCGCCATACGGGTCAGCCGGGGTGGGGCCGCGATAGGTTTCACGCGGCGCGGGAGCGGGCACGGGGGCCGGTTCCTCGGCTGCGGGAGCCTGCGGCGTCTCGGCCGTCTGCTCGGGCGTGGTGGCAGCGGAACCACGGCGACGACGGCGGCGACGACGGCGGCGATGGTCGGTGCCCGATGCGATATCCTCGTCCTCTTCCGTGCTGGCCGGGGCTTCCGGAGCGGCGTCCGCTACCGGCGGCTCGGCCTGGATCTGGATCTCGCGCACGGTGCTGTTTTCAGCCGGGGCATGCGTGATGGCGGCAGGGGCCTCGAAGCGGGCCGTCTGCTGGCGCACGCGCTCGATCTTGCACTCGGGCGGCTGCAGCGTGGCATCGGGTGCAAACACGACCTGCATCTTGTGCCGCGTCTCGATTTCCGAAAGCCAGGCGCGCTTGTTATTGAGGATGTAGAAGGCAACCTCGGGTGCCACCTGCACGGTGATTTCCGCAGCCTTGCGCTGCATGCCCTCGTCCTCGATCGCGCGCAGCACGTGCAGCGAGGAGCTTTCGATCCCGCGCACGATACCGGTGCCCTGGCAGTGCGGGCAGGGCATGAAGGCGGATTCGGCAATGGAGGGGCGCAGGCGCTGGCGCGACATTTCCAGCAGGCCGAAATGCGAGATCTGGCCCACCTGGATGCGCGCGCGGTCGGTGCGCAGGGCATCCTTGAGCTTGCGCTCGACCATGCCGTTATGCTTGCGGCTTTCCATGTCGATGAAGTCGATCACGATCAGCCCGGCAAGGTCACGCAGGCGGAGCTGGCGGGCGACTTCCTCGGCGGCCTCGAGGTTGGTGCGCAGTGCCGTTTCCTCGATGTTGCGCTCACGCGTGGCGCGGCCCGAGTTCACGTCGATCGCAACCAGCGCCTCGGTCTGGTTGATGACCAGGTAGCCACCCGACTTGAGCTGCACGGAAGGCGAGAGCATGGAATCAAGCAGCCCCTCCACCTTGTAGTGCGAGAACAGGGTCTGCTCGTGGTCCTGCCACAGGCGCACCTTCTGGGCGTTCTGGGGCATGAGCATGCGCATGAACTCGCGCGCCGACTTCCAGCCCGGCTCGCCATCGATCAGGATCTCGCTCACCTCGCGCGTGTAGATATCGCGGATGGCGCGCTTGATCAGGCTCGCTTCCTCATAGATCAGGGCGGGGGCGACGGATTCCAGCGTGTGCTGGCGGATGTCATCCCACAGGCGCAGCAGGTATTCGCAATCGCGCATGATCTCGGCGCGCGGGCGCTGGGCGCCGGCGGTGCGCACGATCATGGCCATGCCGCGCGGAATCGACAGCTCGGTAATGATGTCGCGCAGGCGGCGGCGATCGGCCACCGAGGTGATCTTGCGCGAAACACCGCCCCCGCGCAGCGAGTTGGGCATGAGCACGCAGTAGCGCCCGGCAAGCGACACGTAGGTGGTCAGCGCAGCACCCTTGTTGCCGCGCTCTTCCTTGACCACCTGCACGAGCAGGATCTGGCGGCGGCGGATGACTTCCTGAATCTTGTAGTTGCGCAGGAAGCGGGCGATGCGGCGCTGGGCCTGGGCCTCGTCGCCGGTATCGTTCTCGCCACCTACGGTTTCGGGTTCGTCGCCTTCGTCGTCCGCGGGGGTTTCGGTTTCGTCCTCGGCGCGGGGGGCGTCGTCTTCCTCGTCATCACGCGCGCGGCGTTCTTCCTCCGCGCGGCGTTCCTCTTCCTGCAGCGCGAGCAGCTTTTCGCGGTCCGCTACGGGGATCTGGTAATAATCGGGGTGGATTTCGCTGAAGGCGAGAAAGCCATGGCGGTTGCCGCCATAATCCACGAACGCAGCCTGGAGGCTGGGTTCTACACGGATAACCTTGGCAAGGTAGATGTTGCCCTTGAGCTGCTTCTTGGAAGCAGCCTCGACATCATAATCCTCAAGGTGGTTACCATCCATCACGACCACGCGGGTTTCTTCCGCGTGGGTCGTGTCGATCAGCATGCGTTTGCTCATAAATAGGCGCACTCCGGTGTGTCACGCTCCGGCATCCGGGCTGCGCGCGAGTCGTGGCGGCAGGAGGGGCGGGGGAGCGGACAAAAGCATGATTGAAAAAGCCGTGACCGGACCCGGACGGGAGACCACCGCGCCCTGCGCGGGCGGACAGGCCATGCGCCACGACCGGATGCGGCATGATCGTGCCGCCCGTATTCGCGCATGGTGTCATCGCATATGCGGAAAAGGTCCGCGTGGTGTCCAATCCATCCTCGGTCTTGGCTGGGGGAGGCGCGGCCCGGCCTGATTGCCGGGGCGGAACCTTCCGTATCGACTGGTATGCCATCCGGTCTCCTGTCGATGGGGAACACCGGTGCGGCTGCCTCAGGTCGTGCGTGGCATGTGCCCCCACGCCGTGGCGTGGCCGGTAAGCATACCGGTAAGCGCATGTCGCGCATGCATGATGCATGCCGGATGGAGTTTTTAAGTCATGCCTGCTGGCATTTCGCCCTACCAGGCATGCCAGCGCGGCAGCCAGACCGGGCGCGGTCCATCACGGCTGGGCAGCATGGCGCAATGTAGCCCTTCCTGCAAGGGGCTTGCGTTTATCCCGCTGACGGGGGGCGTGGATGGTGATAAGGAAAAAGATACATGAACCCGCAACTGCCCTGACCGGAAACCGATGCATGACCACTGGCTGGCCTGATGGAAACAAGGCGGGCCTGACAGCACGCAGGCCCGACCCCGTGCTGCCCCGCCGCGCTGTTGTGGCGGGGCTGGGCGTGCTGCTGCCCGGCAGCGCGCTGGCGCGGGTGGCGCCCCATGTGCCGGCCCATGTGCATGCGGCCGCCGCGGCCCATCACGCCGCCCACCCGCTGCATGCGCCCGCCATCGTGGGCCGGGCGGCAGCGCCAAAGCCGCTGGTCATGCTCGACCCCGGCCATGGCGGCAAGGACCCCGGCGCCATCGGCATTTCCGGTACGTATGAAAAGCATGTGGCGGAAGCGGCGGCCAGCGAGCTGCAGCGCCAGCTTGAGGCCAGTGGCCGCTATCGCGTGGCCATGACGCGCGCCGATGACCGCTTCATCCCGCTCGAGGGCAGAGTGGATATCGCGCACAGCCACAAGGCCTCGCTGTTCATTTCCATGCATGCCGATGCGCTGACCAACCGCGCCGTGCGCGGGGCCAGCGTCTATACGCTCTCCTCAAAGGCATCGGACCGGCAGACGGCCATGCTGGCGCGCACCGAGAACAGCGCCGACCGCTATGGCGGCCCGCACGTGCATGCGGATTCGCCCGAGGTGCAGGAAATCCTCGCCAGCCTTGTGACCGAGGAAACCCGCCACGGCGCGGCCCACATGGCCAGCAGCATCGTCACCGCCTTCCGCCCGCGCATCGGGCTGTTGCAGCATCCCTCGCGCCATGCCTCCTTCGTGGTGCTGAAATCGGCCGATATTCCTTCCGTGCTGGTCGAGATGGGCTTCATGTCCAACCACATGGATGAGGCCGCCCTGCGGCAGGCCGCCCACCGCATGGTGGTGGCGGGGGCCATGGTGCAGGCCATCGACCGTTATTTCGCCACCGACAGCATGGTCACCCATGCCACGGGCTAGGGCGCTTTTCGGGTTGCAATCACGTTGCGGGGCTGTATTGTGCCCGGCATGGTAACGACAGCGCACATCGTGGGGATCGGATCGGGCGCACATGCGCGCCTTTCCGCGCGCGCATGTGCCGCGACGGGACTCCTTCGTCTTCGACTTATCCGCCCCTGAGCGATCAGGGCCGGCCTGCGTGCCGGCGCGCCCAGGGGATTGATCGGAGCGGCCATGCAGCCGCGCGAACACGAACAGACAGGCCGCATGCGCGTGCCGTCGCCCGTCCCATGTCAGGACCAAGTCCGAGGTTATTACCATGAGCATCGACCATCCTTCCTTTGGCCGCATCGACCCCAACCGCGTCATCATCTTTGACACGACGCTGCGTGATGGCGAGCAGTCGCCCGGCTTTTCCATGAACCTCGCCGAGAAGCTGCGCATGGCCGAAGCGCTGGAGGAACTGGGCGTGGACGTGATGGAGGCGGGCTTTCCCGTGGCCTCCAAGGGCGATTTCGACAGCGTTCACCAGATTGCCCAGAAGATGAAGAGCACCGTGGTGTGCGCGCTCGCCCGCAGCGGCGGCAAGAACGACATCGCCAGTGCGGGCGAGGCGATCAAACCCGCGAAGCGCGGGCGCATCCACAACTTCATCTCCACCTCGCCGCTGCACATGAAGTACAAGCTGCGCATGGAGCCCGAGACGGTGCTCGAAGTCATCGAGGCCGGCAACCGCGCCGCCTGCCAGTTCACCGATGACGTGGAATGGTCCGCCGAGGATGGCTCGCGCACCGAGCCCGACTTCCTGTGCCGCTGTGTCGAGACCGCCATCCGCGCGGGGGCGACCACCATCAACATTCCCGACACGGTGGGCTATTCCACGCCCGAGGACATGGCCCGCATCTTCGCTGACCTGCGCGCCCGCGTGCCGGGGGCCGATGGCGTCATCTTCTCCACCCACAACCATAATGACCTGGGCCTGGGGGTTGCCAACACCATCGCGGCGCTGAAGGCGGGCGCGCGCCAGGTGGAATGCACCATCAACGGCATTGGCGAGCGCGCGGGCAACGCGGCGCTGGAGGAAATCATCATGGTGCTGCGCACGCGCCATGACGTGCTGCCCTTTACGACCGGCATCCATACCGAGCGCCTGCTGCGCACCTCGCGCATGCTGGCCACCATCACCGGCTTTGACGTGCAGCCCAACAAGGCCATCGTGGGCCGCAACGCCTTCGCACATGAAAGTGGCATCCATCAGGATGGCATCCTGAAAAACGCCGCCACCTACGAGATCATGACGCCCGAAAGCGTGGGCTGGACCCGCTCCTCCCTGGTGCTGGGCAAGCATTCGGGGCGCGCGGCCTTCCGCGACAAGCTCAAGGCCATGGGCTACGACAAGCTGGAGGAAGAGCAGTTCAACGAGGCGTTCGCCCGCTTCAAGGACCTGGCCGACCGCAAGAAGGTCATCTACGACGATGACCTGGTGGCGCTGGTTGACGATGAAGTGCGCGACCATGCCCGCATCCGCTTCATCTCGCTGGATGTAACCGCAGGCTCGCGCCGCCCCGCCACCGCCGATCTGGTGCTGGAAGTCGATGGCGCGCGGCGTGAAGGCCATGCGGAAGGGCAGGGGCCGGTCGATGCCGCGTTCAACGCCATCCGCGCCATCGTGCCGCATGATGCGACGCTGCAGCTCTATTCCGTCGGTGCCGTGACCGAGGGCAGCGACGCGCAGGCCCGCACCTCCGTGCGGCTGGGGGAAGATGGCAAGCTGGTCGATGGGCAGGGCGCTGATGCCGATACACTGGTCTCGGCCGTGCGCGCCTATGTGCATGCGCTCAACAAGCTGCTGGTCAAGCGCGACCGGGCCGAGCCTGCCGCACTCGAAGCCTGAGTGGCAGAACGCTTCGTAAAACGCTGCCTTCGTTAAATAAAGGCAGCGTGCCAGATGTCGTCACACCGCCCCGCCGTGTCCTGTCACGGCGGGGCGGTGTCATGCCGGGGGTTCAGTAGCCGCCTTCGCCTTCATAGCCCTGCTGGTAGCCGCTTTCCTGCCCGTAGCCATAGGGCTGGGCATAGCCACCCTGCTGCTGGCCGTAATAGCCGCTCTGGTCATAGCCGCCCTGGCTGTATCCGCCCTGACCATATTCACTCTGGCCATACGCCCCCTGACCATACGCCCCTTGGCCATACCCGCCCTGCTGGGGGTAGCTGGGGGTGGCGTAGCCGCGCTGGTTTGCGTAGCCCGCGCGCTGGCCCGCGGCCTCGGGGCAGCTCTGCGGCCCGTAGCCCGGCGGCAGGACCCGCCCGCCCGCGCACACGGTGGAAGGGGCCTCGCCACGGGGGCGGTTGCGCGGCGTGGTGGCGGCACCGATGGCAGCGCCCCCCGCCGCCCCGGCCAGCGCGCCAATGGCGGCGCCCTGGCCGCCGCCCGCCAGCCCCCCGATCAGCGCGCCGCCGCCTGCGCCAAGCAGCCCGCCGCCAATGGCGCGCTGGCCGGGGTCGCGCGTGTCCTCGCATGCGCCAAGGCCAAGGCACAGTGTCGCCGCAAGCAGCAGGGCCGGGCGAATGGTCATGCGGGGCGATGAAGTCTTCATGTAGTTTTTTTCCGCTTTTATGGCGGGCGATGCCACGATGGACCGCTTTCCGCCTGGTACAGGATCATAGATGGAGCGGTGATGGTGGTTTGGCCATGACCAAAGAGGGGCAATTTGTAACAATCCCCCCGGCTGTGAAGATTTTAATAAATTAAAACCCTATCGCCTCTTGCCCCTGCCTGCGCGCGCCGGTAATCCCTCGACCTTACCCAGACGGTTTTCGACGTGACGCAGGCATGCCATGAGGGCATGCGGTGCCGCCGGTCGGGAGATGGGACAGTCCTGTCTGGTGGTTGTTGTCGGGAGTTCTGGATGTTTGCTCGTGTACTGGGTCTGCTTTCCGCTGACATGGCGATCGACCTCGGCACGGCGAATACGCTGGTTTACGTGAAGGGGCGCGGCATCGTCCTGAACGAACCTTCGGTCGTCGCGCTGGCAGAGGTACGGGGCAAGAAACAGGTGCTCGCGGTTGGCGAGGAAGCCAAGCAGATGGTTGGCCGCACGCCCGGCAACATCACGGCCATCCGCCCGCTGCGCGATGGCGTGATTGCGGATTTCGAGGTGGCGGAGGAAATGATCAAGCATTTCATCCGCAAGGTCCATAACCGGCGCATGTTCGCAAGCCCGCTGATTATCGTGTGCGTGCCCTCGGGCTCCACCGCCGTCGAGCGCCGCGCCATCCAGGAAAGTGCCGAGAGCGCCGGCGCCCGCAAGGTGTTCCTGATCGAGGAACCCATGGCAGCCGCCATTGGCGCGGGCCTGCCGGTGACCGAGCCTTCGGGCAGCATGATCGTCGATATTGGCGGTGGCACGACGGAAGTGGCGGTCATCTCGCTCGGTGGCATCGTGTACGCGCGCTCCGTGCGGGTGGGTGGCGACAAGATGGATGAGGCGATCATCTCCTACATCCGCCGCAACCATAATCTCCTGATTGGTGAAAGCTCGGCCGAGCAGATCAAGATCCATCTTGGCTCGGCCATGCCGCCTGATGACCCGCAGGATCCCGGCCCGTGGCGCGAGGTCAAGGGGCGCGACCTGATCAATGGCGTGCCGCGCGAGGTTGTCGTCTCGCAGGCGCAGATTGCCGAGAGCCTTGCCGAGCCCGTCAGCCAGATTCTTGACGCGGTGACCACGGCGCTCGAAAATACCCCGCCCGAGCTTGCCGCCGATATCGTGGACAAGGGCATTGTCCTGACCGGTGGCGGCGCGCTGCTGTACCGGCTGGATGAAGTGCTGCGGCGTGAAACCGGCCTGCCGGTGACGGTGGGCGAGGATGCGCTGTCCTGCGTGGCCATGGGCACGGGCCGTGCGCTTGAGGAAATGAAGCGCCTGCGCAATGTACTGACAAGCATGTACTAACGACGGCCGCCGCCCACGGCGCAAGGCAGGGCGGCGTGCCGAGGGGGGAGACGCAGGACGATGCAGGTCCGGCGACCAGGCAGGAATGAACGATCCGACCGGCATGGCGCGGGCGCCGCGCGTGGGGAGCGTGCGTGATGCCTGTCTCCATCCAGTTCCGCCAGGCATTGGGCAAGCTCGTGCTGCCCGCCCTCATTCTCGTGGCCTGTGGCGTGATCCTGCTTGGCAAGGCCGATCGCGGGCTTATCGAGAAACTGCGCATGAATACGGCCGACCTGCTCGCCCCCGCCTACGGGCTGGTGGCCTGGCCGCAGGAGAAGCTGCGCTGGGTATCGGGCAACCTGCAGGATATCCGCAACCTCGAGGCCGAAAACATCCGCCTGCGCGCCGAGAACGTATCGCTGCGCCACTGGTATGACGTGGCGGCTGCGCTGGCCGATGAAAACGCGACGCTGAAGGCCAACCTGCACTGGATTCCCGATAACGCGCCCACCTTCGTCAGCGGGCGGGTGGTGCGCGACACCAGCGGGCTGTACGCCCGCGCGGTGCTGCTGGCGCTGAACCCCGATACGGCGGTGCGCAAGGGCGGCATCGCCCTTGATGGCGCGGGGCTTGTGGGGCGCGTGACCGAGGTGGGGCGGCGCTCGGCGCGGGTGCTGCTGATTACCGATTCGTCAAGCCGCCTGCCGGTTACGCTGGAATCGAGCCATGCGGCGGCCATCATGGCGGGCGACAATTCGGCCCTGCCGCGCATCATCTTCTACCCGCAGGACAATGTGCCGATTGAGGGCGAGCGTGTCGTGACCAACGGCGAGATCGAGAGCCTGCCTGCCGGCCTGCCAGTGGGGCATGTGCATTACCTGCGCCCCGGCCAGCCAGTGGTGGTGCCCGCCGCCGACCTCGATCATGTCGATATGCTGCGCGTGTTCGATTATGAGGATAGCGTGGTGCCACCCGATGCGCCGGGTCGCGTGCCCCTGCCCGCAGGTGGCGGCGCCATGCCCCTGCCCGCGCACCCCGATCAGGGCCTGCACGGATGAAAACCTTCACGCCCCCCCCGATCCGCCCCGGCATCCACCCCCGTTCGGGGCTGGGCTACCGTATCGACCATGGCGTGCGCAGCAGCGTGCCGTTCCTGTTCGTGTTCTTTGTCACGCTGGTGCTCTCGGCACCGCTCAACCTGCCCGGCCAGGTCGAGCTCATGCCCGCCATCATCATGGCTACCATTTTCCTGTGGTCGGTGTTCGTGCCGGCGCTCATGCCCTCGCTGGCGGTGTTCGTGCTGGGCATATGGGCCGATATCCTGAGTTTCGGCCCGGCGGGGGTGATGCTGCTCATGATGCTGATCGTGCATGGCGTGGCCCTGTCCGGGCGTTATACACTGGCACGGGTTAATTTTTTTATTCTGTGGCTTGTGTTTGGCGTGGTGATGGTGGGCGTTACGGCGCTACAATGGGTGCTGTGCTGCGCGCTGGCGCTGCATATCGTGGAGTTCCTGCCCTTTGTGTTCGAGACAGTCCTGGCCTTTGGCAGTTTTCCTGTTCTCTATACGGGATTTGTCTGGACCTACCGTTTTGTCGTCAATAACGCGGACCGCGCCTGAAGCCGGTGCCACGGCCTGCGTGCCGGATGAGTGAATGAAGTTACGCAAGAAGAAATCCGGCAACCGGCTCATGTCGCGCCCGGAGGAGGGCAAGAATCCCTCCCGTGGCGTCTTTACCCGTCGCGCCCTGCTGCTCATGGCAGCCCAGGGCGCGGTGCTCGGGGCATTGGGTGAACGTCTGTACGGGCTTCAGGTTCTCAACGGCAGTCATTATGCAAAGCTTGCGGAAAACAACCGCCTGAGCAAACGCTTCTTCGCCCCGCCGCGTGGGCGTATTACCGACCGGTTCGGCATCTCGGTCGCGGCCAACCGCATCAACTGGCGCGCCCTGCTGCTGGCCGAGGAAACCAGCGACATCAACGGCACGCTCGAGCGTTTTGCCCAGCTCGTGCCGCTCGAGCCGCGCGACAGCGTGCGCATCGAGCATGAACTGCGCCACAAGCGGCGGTTCATCCCCATCATGCTGCGTGATTTCCTGTCATGGGATGACATGGCGCGGCTGGAACTCAACATGCCCTCGCTGCCGGGCGTGCTGATCGATGTGGGCACAACGCGCGTCTATCCCTTCGGCCCGCTCATGGCGCATGTGGTGGGCTATGTGGCACCCCCGGCGGAAAAGGACGTGGTGCACAATGCCGAACTCGCCCTGCCGGGCATGCGCGTGGGGCGCTCGGGCATCGAGCAGACACAGGATTTGAGCCTGCGCGGGCAGGTGGGCTCGGTGGAGATGGAGGTCAACGCGGTGGGCCGCGTCATGGCCGAGCTGGACCGCGACCCCGGCCTTGCGGGCGACGAGATCGCGCTCACCATCGACAGTGGCCTCCAGCAGCAGGTGCTTGGCCGCATTGGCGACCAGTCGGCCAGCGCGGTGGTGATGGACTGCCGCAATGGCGAGGTGCTGGCCATGGTCAGCAACCCCTCCTTCGACCCCTCGCTGTTCGATAGCGGCGTGAGCCAGGCGCAGTGGATCGAGTGGACCAACAACAGCCAGACCCCGCTCATCAACAAGGCGGTGTCGGGGCTGTACCCGCCCGGTTCCACCTTCAAGCCCGCCGTGGCCATGGCAGCACTCCGCGCAGGCACGCTCTCCCCCTCCGACCGGATTACCTGCCCTGGCTATATCGATGTGGGCGGCACGCGCTTCCATTGCTGGTCGCGCTACGGCCATGGCACGATCAACCTGCGCCAGGGGCTGAAATATTCGTGCGACGTATTCTTCTATGAAGTCGCGCGCCGCACCGGCATGGACCCGATTGCCGCCACATCCGAACTGTTTGGCCTTGGCGCCAAACTCCCCGAGATCGAACTGCCGCATGTGCGCCAGGGGCTGATCCCCACGCCCACGTGGCGGCGCGCGCATGGGCATCACTGGAATGGTGGCGACACCATTGTCAGCGGCATCGGGCAGGGTTTCGTGCAGGTGACGCCGCTGCAGCTTGCCACCTATGTCTCGCGCATCGCCACGGGGCGCAACGTGCAGCCGCACCTGATCCGCTCGGTGGCGGGGCGCATGGCGGACCTGACCGATCTTGGCCGCGCACCGGGCATGGATATGCCCGAGCACTTCTTTGAAGACATACGGGCCGGCATGTTCGCCGTGGTGAATGAGGAGGGCGGCACCGCCCCCAAGGCGCGGCTGGACATCCCGGGCGTGCAGATGGCGGGCAAGACCGGCTCGGCGCAGGTGCGGCGTGTTTCGCGCGCCATGCGCGAGAGCGGTCATTTCAACTCCGCCAACCTGCCGTGGGAATACCGCCCCCACGCGCTGTTCATCTGTTTCGCGCCTTATGACGCGCCGCGTTACGCCACGGCCGTGGTGATCGAGCACGGCAATGCGGGTGCTGATGTCGCGGCCCCCCTTGCGCGTGATATCATGACCGATACCCTGCGCCGCGACCCGGTCAACCACCGCGAACCGCCGGGCCAGGAAGTGGCGCAGGCCGAGGTGGACTGATACGGGCCAGATGCCCCCGCCATGCCCGCGCCTGTTGTGGAGAATGGAATGAAATTCCAGAAGCGCCTGCTGCGCGCCGAACCCAATTTCCAGATCCTGACCAAGCTGTGGCAGGTCAACTGGCTGTATGTGCTGCTGATCTGCGCGCTGGCAGTGATTGGCTACGGGGCGCTGTATTCAGCCGGCGGGGGCACGTCGCGGCCGTTTGCCGGGCCGCAATCCATCCGCTTCTGCTTTGGCCTGGTCATGATGCTGGGCATAGCGCTGATGAGCCCGGCCATTCTGGTGCGCATGGCGTGGCCGCTTTACATCTTCTCGCTCATCCTGCTCGTTGCGGTGCTGCGCATGGGGCATGTGGGCAAGGGGGCGGAGCGGTGGCTGATGCTGGGCGGCATGCAGGTCCAGCCCTCCGAACTGGCCAAGATCGCGCTGGTGCTCATGCTGGCCTCGTGGTTTCACAAGATCAGTTACCGCAGCATGGGCAACCCGCTCATGCTGGTGCCGCCCGCGCTCATGGTGCTGCTGCCGGTCGCCCTTGTGCTCAAGGAGCCAAACCTGGGCACCGCCGTCATTATCGGCACTGTGGGGGCGAGCATGTTCTTTGGCGCGGGCATGCGGCTGTGGCAGATCGCGCTGCTGGTGCTGCCCATGCCCTTCCTGGCCAAGATCGCCTACAGCCACCTGCATGACTACCAGAAGGCGCGGGTAACCACCTTCCTGCACCCTGAAAGTGATCCGCTGGGTGCGGGCTACAACATCATCCAGTCCAAGATCGCGCTGGGGTCGGGCGGCATGTGGGGGCAGGGCTACCTGCGGGGCACGCAGGGGCAGCTCAACTTCCTGCCCGAAAAGCAGACCGACTTCATCTTCACCATGATCGCGGAGGAATGGGGGTATGTGGGCGGCATTACTGTCATCGGCATGCTGCTGCTGCTGGTCTTTGGCGGCATGCTGATCGCCATGCGCAGCCGCAACCAGTTCGGGCGGCTGCTCGGGCTTGGCATTTCCATGAACTTCTTCCTGTACTGCGCGGTCAACCTGTCCATGGTGATGGGGGCGATCCCGGTGGGTGGCGTGCCGCTGCCGCTCATCTCCTATGGTGGGTCAGCCATGCTCATGGTCATGTTCGGCTTCGGGCTGCTCATGTCGGCATGGGTGCATCGCAACTCCACCTTTGGCGAGACCACGCCGGGGGAAAAGGACTGATGGCGGCCATCGTGCCGCCCACGCCCGCCATCCATCGCTCCTACCGGCTCAGCACCTATCATGTGGCTGGCCTGCCGGTCATTCGCATTGGCCACAGGCCGCGCTGGCAGGGGCGTGCGCCTGCGGGCGATATCGTGCTGCTCAGCGCGTGCAACCCCGGTGGCAGGTTGCGGCCCGATGGCTGGAACCGGCGCATGATGGCGCATCTGGCCCGCGCCCTGTCCGGGCTGCCCCATGCCTTGGGGGAGGGGCGGCTGGGCAGGTGGTCCGAGCCACTTTATGGCGTGCGGGTGCCACTGGCGCGTGGGTTGGGGCTGGCGCGGCGGTTCCGGCAGAATGCCGTGGTGGTGGTGCACGGCAACCGGCCCGCGCGGCTGGTGTACCTCGCCTGAACCCGGAAGCAGACAGAAGTTTTTGGTGAAGCTTTTTTCAAAAAGCTTAAAAAAATGCCGCCTTTCTGGAAAAAATGCGGCACCCAAAAACGTCTGTTTTTTTAAGTCTTCCTAGCCTTCGATCTGGCTGAAATCGGCAATCAGCACCGTCATGCGGCATAGCTCCGACAGCAGGCGCAGGCGGTTGGCGCGGATGGCGGGGTCGTTGTCATTGACCGTCACCTTGTCAAAGAACTGGTCCAGCGCCGGGCGCAGGGCCGCGACATCGCGCATGGCATCGGCGTAGCGTTCCTGAGCGGTTGCCTGCTCGACGGCAGGGATGGTGCTGGCAAGCTGGTCGGCCAGCGCCTTTTCCTCTGGCTGGGCATACAGTGCGGGGTTGGGCGTGCCTTCATGCGGGCCGTCCTTGCGGTCCTCGATGCGCAGGATGTTGGCGGCACGCTTGGTGGCGGCGAGCATGTTGCGCCCGTCATCAGTCTCCAGCATGTCGGCAATGGCCCTGGCGCGGGCCAGCAGGCGCACGATGTCGGTATCGGTATTGCCCACCGATACGGCGGCCAGAATGTCATGCCGCGCGCCTTCGCCACGCAGCTGCACGCGCAGGCGGTCGGCCACGAATTCGGGCAGCACGTCCAGATCGGGCGCAAGGCGCAGGGCCTCGGGCAGGCCCTGTGCTGCCTCCCAGAACACTTTTGCCAGATCCAGCCGCAGCCCGTTTTCACGGATGATGCGGATCACGCCAAGGGCCGCCCGGCGCAGGGCATACGGGTCGCCCGAGCCGCCCGGTTTTTCACCCACGGCGAAGAAGGCCACCAGCATGTCGATCTTGTCGGCCAGCGCCACCGCCACCGAGACCGGGGCGGCGGGCACTGCGTCCAGCGGCCCGCGTGGCATGTAATGCGCGCCAATGGCATCGGCCACCGCAGCGGGTTCGCCATCGTGGCGGGCGTAATAGGCCCCCATGATGCCCTGAAGCTCGGGGAACTCGCCGACCATGCCGGTGGTGAGGTCCGCCTTGCACAAAAGGGCCGCGCGTTCGGCCTGTGCCTGATCGGCCCCGGTCATGCCCGCAAGGATGCCCGCCAGCCGCACGATGCGCTGCACGCGCTCGCCCTGGCTGCCAAGGCTTGCATGGAACACGATGCGGTCGAGTGCGGGCACGCGGCTTGCCAGCGTGGTGGCGCGGTCGAGATCCCAGAAATGGCGGGCATCGGCAAAGCGGGCACGCAGCACGCGCTCGTTGCCTGCAATGGTCAGCGCCCCGCCATCGCCGGGCAGCAGGTTGGCCACGAAGGCGAAGCGCGGCGCAGCCGACCCATCGGAATTGCGCAGCGCGAAGTAGCGCTGGTTCACCCGCATGGAAACCTGCATCACCTCGGGCGGCAGGGTCATGAATTCATCATCGATCTGGCCAAGGAAGGGCACCGGCCATTCGGTCAGCCCCGCCACTTCATCGATCAGGCCGGGATCGGCCACCACGTTCAGCCCTTCCTCGCCTGCAAGGCGGGCAACCCCTTCGGCAATGGTGGTGCGGCGGCGGGCGGCATCAGGCTCGACCTGACGGGCGCGTAGGCCGTCGAGCCAGTCCTTGGTGCTGCTGACGGCAAACGCACCGGGGGCGGTAAAGCGGTGGCCCTCGGTCAGGTTGCCCGCCTTCAGGCCGTGGCCGTTATCCTCGCCTTCCGCCAGGGTAAAATCGACCACCCTGCCATCAAGCAGGCACACGATGCGGCGCAGCGGGCGCACCCATGTAAAGGCGCTGCCCACGCCCCAGCGCATGGATTTGGGCCACGGGAAGCGGCGCAGCAGGCCGGGCAGCACCTCGGCAATGCGGGTTGCGGCATCAACGGGCGCAATCTCGCGGTGCAGCACCCAGAAGCCGTTCTCGGCCACCAGCGCATCCTGTGTCACGCCATGCTTGCGCATGAAGCCTGCGAGTGCCTTCTCGGGCGCGCTTTCACGCGGGCCGCGTTCATTGACCGTGCTGCCGGGCACCGTTGCATCAACCTCAAGCGACAGCGCAATGCGGCGCGGGCTGGCATAGGCCACAGCTGCGCGTGGCTTGAGGGGGCTCAGCGCCTCGGTTACGAGGCGTTCGAGGTCGGCAGCCGCGCGTGCCTGCATGCGGGCCGGGATTTCCTCGGAAAAAAGTTCGATAAGCAGTTCGGGCATGATCTCTTATTCCTCGCCCGCCAGCCACGTTTCACAGCAGCGCCTGGCCAGGTTGCGCACGCGGCCGATATAGGCGGCGCGCTCGCTTACGCTGATCACGCCGCGCGCGTCGAGCAGGTTGAACAGATGGCTGGCCTTGAGGCACTGGTCATAGGCGGGCTGGGCCAGCCCGGCCTCGGCAAGGGCGGTGGATTCGCGCTCGGCATCAATGAAGTGCCGGTGCAGCATCTCCACATCCGCCACCTCGAAGTTGTGGCGCGAATAATCCTGCTCGGCGCGCAGGAACACATCGCCATATTTCAGGCCCTGGCCGTTGAAATCGAGGTCATAGACATTCTCGATTCCCTGCACGTACATCGCGAGCCGTTCCAGCCCGTAGGTCAGCTCGGTGGAGGGCATGACGGTGGCAATGCCGCCAACCTGCTGGAAATAGGTGAACTGCGTCACCTCCATGCCATCGCACCACACTTCCCACCCCAGGCCCCAGGCGCCGATGGTGGGGTTCTCCCAGTCATCTTCCACAAAGCGGATGTCGTGCTCGAGCGGGTCGATGCCGATGGCGCGGTAGCTGTCGAGCAGCAGCTTCTGGCTCTCCTCCGGCGTTGGCTTGAGCAGCACCTGGTACTGGTAATAGTGCTGGAGGCGATTCGGGTTCTCGCCATAGCGGCCATCCGACGGGCGGCGGCATGGCTGCACGTAGGCGGCCTTCCATGGCTTGGGGCCAAGGGCGCGCAGCGTGGTGTGCGGCGAGAGCGTGCCTGCGCCCACCTCCGTGTCATAGGGCTGGAGGATGGCGCAGCCCTGATCGGACCAGAACTGGTGCAGCTTCAGGATAAGCCCCTGAAAGGACAGCGGGCGCGGTGAGATGGGTGATCGGGGCACGGGGGCCGGGTCCATGAACGAGATGCTCCGGTAAACGGGGAGAGGTCTGCACCATCTGGCGCAAAATCGCCGGACAGCATACCGTTATGCGGCCCCGACCGGAAGGTCGGGCGTGCCATACGCCAAAAGCGGCCCCGCATGGCGGCTTGGGGCCTTGCTTATTGCGCCCGCACGGACCACATCGGCAGGGATACGGTATTCCCAGCCCAAGGCAGGACAGACAGGATGAATGACCAGGAACGCGAACTGATCACACAGTTTTTTGCCCGCGTGGGGGGCAATGCCCCCGGCAGCGTGCCGCAGACGACAACTGCCCTCCCGCCGATCGACCCGCAGGCCGATCAGTATATCGGGCAGATGTTCCAGAAATATCCTGAAGCCCGCTACCGCATCACCCAGACCGCCGTGGTGCAGGAAGCGGCCTTGGCCGAGGCGCAGAACCGGATTCGCCAGTTGCAGTGGCAGCTCCAGCAGGCGCAGCAGCAGATCCAGCAGATGCAGCAGCAGGTGCCCCCGCAGCCATCATCGGGTGGCAGCGGTGGCGGGGGGTTCCTCAGCGGTATCTTTGGTGGCGGCCAGCGCGCGCAGCAGGC
Source organism: Komagataeibacter sp. NFXK3 (assembly GCF_054182245.1). Lineage (NCBI taxonomy): Bacteria > Pseudomonadati > Pseudomonadota > Alphaproteobacteria > Acetobacterales > Acetobacteraceae > Komagataeibacter > Komagataeibacter sp. NFXK3. Next base: position 161,583 of record NZ_JAPIVJ010000004.1, on the reverse strand, counting down.
AGCGCCCCCGCCGGGCTGGGGTGGGGCTGCGCCTTCATCACCGCCGCCGCAGCCGGTTTACCCGCAGGGTATGCAGCCGGGCATGTTCCGCTCGGGCGGCTCGGGCTTTCTGGGCTCGGCGCTGACCACGGCGGCCGGTGTGGCCGGTGGCATGATGATGGGCAACGCGCTGACCGGCCTGTTCAGCGGGCACCATGATGATGGCGGCTTTGCCAGCGGCATGCCCCAGGGCGGCACGGGCGAGACCATCATCAACAACAACTACGGTGACAGCACGGCCGGTACCGGCGGCGCCGACCCGTTTGGTGGTGGTGGCACCACGGCGGATTCCGGTTTTGATGCCGGTGGTGGTGATGACGGCGGTGGCTTCGACGGTGGCGGCTTTGACGCGGGCGATGACAACAGCTTCTGATTGAGTGCTGTCTTGTTAAGGGAAGGGGCATCCGGTGCGGGTGCCCCTTTTTTTATGCGGATGCCTGCAAAAGGAGGCTGCGGGCCGGGTCGGGAGACGGCCTTGGGGCGGACGGCCTTTGCCACTTCATGCCGTTCTTGAAGTAACAGTCCATGGGGCCGTTTTCTCAGGCACAGGCAGTGTCATCACGTCCTTGCTGAAATCCGGTTCTCCCCACAGGTGGCGGACTTCTGCGCGGCTCATGTCAAAGTGGAGGCCGAAAGGCAGTTCTCCATGATAATATTGGTAGCCATCCCCATAATTTTTGCTATAGAAAAAGATATTATCAATGATGTTTTTCCCGGATTCCTTGCATAGGCAAAATCCATCATTGAAGAATTCATAATCGACACGATCATCGATTTCTTCAATATTATCATATCGCTTTTCAGAGATTATTTTTATTTTGTCAGGCGCAATTCCCAACAGATCAGTTATATCTTTCATTCCAGATGCCTATTGAAGATTTCATGCAGTTCCCAAGAAAACAATCCTGCCCGGTTGAGGCGGGGAAGGGGAGCATTTTTGTCATGATGGTATGCGGGCAACCGGAATGATGATGGCACGATGCGGCTTTTGAGGTGCGTGCCCATATCTTTTCTAAGGGGTAGCTGAAGGTCTGATCGAGCATCCAAATGCCCTTTGTTAAAGAAGGCAGTACATGATAGCGCTTTAAAATAAAAAGAAGTTTTTGGTGAAGCTTCTTTCAGAAAGCTTTGAAGAGCACTGCCTTTCTGAAACAGGACGGCACCCGGAAACTTTTATCATTTTTTCTCAATGAGTTGTTTTCAAACAGTCTTTTAACGCTCCGTAGCAAGGAACAAGGGGGAAAAGACCGGGTATGGCGCAGCAGGAATTCATGCTCGACCCACCGCCAGCCTCCGCACCGAAGCACGAAGTGCTCGATGCCGGGGCCATGGTGTTGCGCGGCCATGCCGCGCCACAGGCACGCGAGATGCTGGCGGGCATAAAGCAGATTGCCCGCCTCTCGCCCTTCCGGCGCATGACAGTGGCGGGCGGCGGCACCATGTCGGTTGCCATGACCTGCTGCGGGGCGGCAGGCTGGTGCAGCGATGGGCAGGGCCACCGTTATGAGACCCGCGACCCCATGACCGGCGAGCCCTGGCCTGCGCTGCCCCTTGCGTGGCGGGACTGGGCCATTGAGGCCGCGCGGCTTGCGGGGCATGAGGGTTTTACGCCCGATACGTGCCTGATCAACGGCTACCGCCCGGGCGCGCGCATGGGGCTGCATCAGGATGATGATGAGCGGGCGGATGCGCCGGTTGTGTCCGTCTCCTTCGGCCTGCCTGCCATCTTTCAATGGGGCGGGTTGCGGCGTGCCGACCCGGTCCGGCGTATTGCGTTGCTGCATGGTGATGTAGTGGTGTGGGGTGGCCCGTCGCGGCATGTCTTTCACGGCATCGCCCCATTGCGGGCAGGCCAGCACCCGGTTACGGGGCCGTGCCGCTACAACCTGACCTTCCGGCGGGTGTGGTAGGGCAGGGGCTGCGTCAGGCCGGGCGGAACTGCCAGCTACCCAGAAAATGGTCGAACACCATCTGCACTTCTTCGCGCCGTGCCACGAACAGGTCGATATCCATGTTGGCGATCCTGTACAGATCATCGGGGTTGCAATGGCTGAGCAAGGCAACGGACATCAGGTAGCTGAAGATATCAAAGGCCTGCGCGCGTATTGTGGCATCCTGGCATTTATGATGGGTCAGGCAGGTGATGGCCTGCTTCAACCGCGTGAATTCGCCTTCATCCCAGACCCATTCCTCATGCAGCCTGCCGAGGAAGGAATCATCGCGGAAATGGGAACTGAAGGGTGCATTATGCGCAACAATCTCTTCCGCCCTGGTCTGATCCATAACGGGTCTGCTCCCTTGTGTAACAGTCATGACCCTATGACGTCATGGCCCGAAAGGCGAGGACAGAAGTGAATTGTTGGCGGTTATTTAAGTTACGGACAGTTCTGGTAAATATTTTCTCAAAAAACTTCCAAAAAGAATGCCGCCTTTTTTGAAAAAAGGCAGCACCTGAGAAGTTTTATTTTGATCAGCGCGGTATGAGGCGATCAGACCTTGAGGGCCGCCGCCTGCCTTGCGCGCGCGGTAATGGCCGCCACATCCGGCGCACCTGCGGGCACCAGCCACGAGCCGCCCACGCACAGCACGGAGGGCAGGCCCAGCCAGTCTGCCGCGGTCTCGGCCTTGATGCCACCGGTGGGGCAGAACCGCGCCTGCCCGAACGGAGCCGAAAGCGCCTTGAGCGCCGGGATGCCGCCCGCCGCCACGGCGGGGAAGAACTTGAAGTGCGAAAGCCCAAGGTCCAGCCCGCGCATGATGTCGCTGGCATTGGCCGTGCCGGGCAGCAGCGGCACGTCGCTCGCCCGTGCGGCCTGCGCCACATCCGTGGTCAGGCCAGGGCTGACGATGAAGCGCGCCCCCGCATCGACCGAGCGCTTGAGGTCATCACCATTGAGCACGGTGCCAGCGCCCACGACGGCGCCTTCCACCTTCGCCATCTCGGCAATCACGTCCAGCGCGCAGTCGGTGCGCAGGGTTACTTCCAGCGCGCGCAGGCCACCGGCCACAAGGGCCTCGGCCACTGGGCGGGCATGGGCGGGGTCGTGAATGACCAGCACCGGAATAACCGGGGCAAGGGTCATGATCTCTTCAATGCGGGCCATGTCGGCTCCCTTGTGCAAGGCGTTGGGGTTCACGCGCTCTGTTGTGCAGCCATGTGGTCCATGGAGGCAAGAATGGCCGAGGCCCCCTGCTCGGGCAGGTCCACATTATTGCGCATCAGCGCAAACAGCTCGCGCCCGGTGCCGAACTGCGGCGCAGGCGGCCGGGCAGGCGTGCGGTCGGCCAGCACGCTGGCCTCAACCAGTGCCTCGATGCGGCCCGTCTGGGCGCACACGCGCACCATGTCGCCATCGCGCAGCAGCGAGAGCGGGCCGCCCACATAGGCTTCCGGCCCGATATGGATGGCGGCGGGCACCTTGCCGCTGGCACCTGACATGCGGCCATCGGTTACGAGTGCCACCTTGTGCCCGCGGTCCTGCAACACCGCCAGGGTGGGGGTGAGCTTGTGCAGTTCCGGCATGCCGTTGGCGGCAGGGCCCTGAAAGCGCACCACGACCACCACGTCACGGTCGAGTTTGCCATCGCGGAAGGCGGTCAGCACGTCTTCCTGGTGGTCGAACACGGCGGCCGGGGCCTCGATGGTCCAGCGCTCGGGGGCGACGGAGCTGGTCTTGTAGATGCCGCGCCCCAGATTGCCTTCCATCACCCTTATGCCGCCATCGGCGCGGAAGGGGTTGGCGGGCGGGCGCAGGATGCTCTCGTTGGTGGAAGGGCCAGCCTCTTCCCACACCAGCTTATCCTCACGCAGTTCGGGCTTCTTGCGGTATTCATCAAAGCCGCCGCGCGCCACGGTCAGAATATCGGGGTGCAGCAGGCCCGCATCAAGCAGCGAGCCGATCAGGCTGGGCATGCCGCCCACCGCGTGGAAGGCATTCACATCCTCCGACCCGTTGGGATAGACGCGGGTGAGCTGTGGCACGATGGCCGAAAGCTGGTCGAGGTCGGTCCAGTCGATGATGATGCCCGCCGCCCGCGCCATGGCGGGGATGTGGATGGCAAGGTTGGTCGACCCGCCCGTGGCCAGCAGCCCCACGGCGGCGTTGACGATGGCGCGCTCATCAACACACAGCCCCAGCGGGCGATAGTCCTCGCCGCGCGTGCCGATCTCGCTCAGGCGGTGGATGGCCGCGCGCGTCAGTTCCTGGCGCAGCCTGGTGTTGGGCGGCACGAAGGAGGAGCCGGGCAGGTGCAGGCCCATCACCTCCATCAGCATCTGGTTGGTGTTGGCCGTGCCATAGAAGGTGCAGGTGCCTGCCGCGTGATAGGATTCGGATTCCGCATCCATCAGCCGGTCCTTGCCCACCTTGCCCTCGGCATAAAGCTGGCGGATGCGCTGTTTTTCACTATTGGGCAGGCCCGATGGCATGGGGCCGGACGGGATCAGGATGGTGGGCAGGTGGCCAAAGCGCAGCGCGCCCATGAGCAGGCCGGGCACGATCTTGTCGCATATGCCCAGCATGGCAACGCCTTCATACATGCCATGGCTCAGCCCGACAGCGGTCGAGAGCGCAATGACATCGCGGCTGAACAGCGAGATTTCCATGCCCGGCTGGCCCTGGGTCACGCCATCGCACATGGCGGGCGTGCCGCCTGCCACCTGCGCCGTGCCGCCCACCTCACGCGCGAACAGCTTGATCTGGTCGGGGTAGCGGCCATAGGGCTGGTGGGCGGAGAGCATGTCGTTATAGGCGGTGATGATGCCCACATTCATGCCGCCTGCCGCACGCAGGCCGGCCTTGTCGTTGCCCGAGGCCGCGATGGCGTGGGCCAGGTTGCCGCAGGCCAGGCGCGGGCGGCTGATGCCGTTTTCACGCTCGCGGGCGATCAGGTCCAGATAGGCCCTGCGGGTGCGGGCCGAACGGGCGATGACCCGCTCGGTCACGGCGGTCAGGACGGGGTGCAGGCTCATGGCATCTCACAGACTTTGAAGCACCTGCGCCGGGCTGTGCCGGGGCAGGCTCGCCATCCATTGCACCGGCAACGATAGCGGGAGAGAAAGCGGCCGGAATGTGCGAATATCCTGTGACCGCATGGCGGAAGGCCATTTATTGGAAAAAATGGACCCAGATCAAGACATAAAATTATAAAAAAATTAGCGATAAGATAACTTAATTATTAAAACGAATATGAAGCCGCCTGAAAACCCACTTTTCCGTAGCCCGTTTGGCCCATGAAAGCTGGCATCCGGCCACGCGTTATCGCCACGGGCCGGTTGCTCCATGGTGGGCCATATCAAGATTTTACGGGAATAAGGGTGCAGCGCCACGTGTTCGCGCAAACAGGCACGAACAACCATCACCCACGCGCGCAACAGGTGGCGACAGGGGCGCAGGAGCCACAAAAAGCAGGGAAGGAAAGAAAGGGGTCCTGGTGAGCCGGGTGGGATTCGAACCCACGACCATTCGATTAAAAGTCGAATGCTCTACCGACTGAGCTACCGGCTCACATGACCTGTTTCATCAGGGGCCAGCGTGCCGGTCAGGCCGGGGCGTGGCGCCTTGGGCAGGTCTCTAAACATCCACGGCGGGAGTGTCAACCTGCGCGTGCCGTTTATGCAGGCCCGCAGGGGTGCCGGGCGGCGGCAGGGTGCGCCGCCCGGCATGGGCCGGATCAGGCCTCGGCGTCGGCCGGGCGCATCTTGATGATGCGGTCGGGGTCCTGCACCATGCCGCTCTGGCCCGCGCCGCGCTTGATCTGGTCGATGTGGTCCATGCCTTCAATCACCTGGCCTACGATGGTGTACTGGCCATCAAGGTGCGGCGAGGGCTCGAACATGATGAAGAACTGGCTGTTCGCGCTATCGGGGTTCATGGTGCGGGCCATGCCCACCGTGCCGCGCTCGAACTTGGCCTTGTTGGTGAACTCGGCCTTCAGGTCCGGCAGCTTGCTGCCCGAGGTGCCGGTGCCCGTGGGGTCGCCACCCTGCGCCATGAAGCCATGGATCACGCGGTGGAAAGGCGTGTTGTCATAAAAGCCTTCCGCCGCCAGCGTGCGGATGCGCTCTGCGGCAAGCGGCGCAATGTCGGGACGCAGGCGGATCACCACCCGTCCTGTCTTGAGATCGACGTTGATCAGGTCGGACTTGTTTTCAGTAGCAGACATCGTGATCCGTTTCGTAAAAAGGGGTGTGGGAGGGCTGGCCCGCGTCAAGGCGCGGCCCCGGCCCGTCAGCCGCGCAGGCGGCTCAGGATGTGCCTGCGCGTAAAGGGAGGGACAAAACCGGAAATGTCCCCATCCAGTTTCGCTATTTCCTTCACCAGCCGCGAGGAGACATACTGGTGCCCCTCGCGCGCCATGAGGAACAGCGTGTCAATGTCCGGGGCCATGTGCTGGTTCATACCGAACATCTGGTTCTCGTATTCGAAATCCGCAACCGCCCGCAGCCCGCGAATGATTGCATGCGCCCCATGCGTACGCGCCGCATGCACCACCAGCCCCGTAAAACCGACAACGGTGATGGGCATGGCCCGCCCCGCATTGAGCGGGGCGATATCGGTGCGCAGGCACAGGATCCGCTCCTCAAGCGGCAGGAGCGGGTGCTTGTCGGGGTTTTCGGCCACCCCGATCACCAGCCGGTCCATCAGCCCCGCAGCCCGTTCGATAATGTCCATGTGCCCGCAGGTCACGGGATCGAACGTGCCCGGATAGAACCCGGTGCGGGCGGCGGGGGCGGCCTCAGTCATCGCCGCCAGCATCGGGGGCGTCAGGGGTGGCGGCCTCGGCGGCATCACCATCCTCGCCCTCTTCGCCATCATCCATCACGGGGAAGACGCTGGTCACCTCTTCCGTGTCGTTCAGGCGGAACAGGGTCACGCCGCTGGCCTGGCGCGACATGATGCGCACCTGCGCGATCGGCAGGCGGATCAGGCGGCCCGCATCGGTCACCAGCATGACATCCGTGCCTTCGAGCACCGGCAGGGTGGCCACCACCGCGTTGCCACGCTTGTTGGCCGAGAAGGTCATGTTGTTGATGCCCTGCCCGCCGCGCCCGCTCACGCGGTAGTCATAGGCGGAGGAGCGGCGGCCAAAGCCCGCGTTGCTCACGATCAGCAGCACTTCCTCCGCCGCTTCAAGCTCGGCAAAGCGCTCGGGGGTCAGGGGCAGGTCGCCTGCGTTTTCGTCATCATCGGGGGTGATGATGTCCTCGGCGTCTTCCTCACCGGCGGCGGCCTCGGCACGGCGGCGGGCATTGGCCATGCGCAGGTAGGCGGCGCGTTCCTCCACCGTGGCCTCGACATGGTTGAGCACGCACAGGCTGTTCACGCTGTCGCCCTCGGCCAGCTTTATGCCGCGCACGCCCGAGCTGCCACGCCCGGCAAACACGCGCAGCGTGTCATCGGTGATCTGGAAGCGGATGCAGCGCGCATTGCGCGTGCCGAGGAACACGTCCTGCCCCTCGCGGCAGGTGGCGACGCCGATCAGGCGGTCATCCTCATCAAGCTTCATCGCGATCAGGCCCGAAGAGCGGATGTTGCGGAAATCGCTCAGCCGGTTGCGCCGCACGCTGCCCGATGCGGTGGCGAAGACGAGGTGCAGGTTCTCCCACAGCTCCTCATCCTGCGGCAGGGGGAGGACCGCGGTAATCGTGTCGCTGCCCAGGTCGGGCAGCAGGTTGACCAGCGCGCGGCCCTTGGCGGTGGGGCTGGCCTCGGGCAGGCGCCACACCTTCTCGCGGTAGGCCTTGCCGCCCGATGAGAAGAACAGCACCCACTGGTGCGTATGCGCGTTGAACGAGCGGACGATGATGTCATCACCCCGCCGTCCCGCCGCCGTGCGGCCACGCCCGCCCCGGTTCTGTGCACGGAACACATCAAGCGGCGTGCGCTTGATGAAGCCCTCGCGCGTGATGGTGACCACCATCTGGCCGGGTTCGATCAGGCTTTCATCGGTCTGGTCGCCGGCGTAATCGGCAATGTCGGTGGCGCGCGGGGTGGCGAGTTCGGCACGGATGGTGGCGAGTTCCGTGCACATCACTTCCATGCGGCGCGGGCGGCTGGCGATGATTTCCAGCAGCTCGTTGATCTTCACCGCCACTTCCGAGAGTTCGCTCTGGATCTTGTCGCGCTCCAGCCCGGTCAGGCGCTGCAGGCGCAGCTCAAGGATGCCGCGGGCCTGCGCTTCGGTCAGGTGGACCCTGCCGTCCACGATGACATTGCCTTCATCGTGGATGAGTTCGAGCAGCGGCGCCACGTCGGCGGCATCCCATGCGCGCGCCATCAGCGCTGCGCGGGCGGCGGCGGTGTCGGGGGCGGAGCGGATCAGCGCGATCACGGCATCGATGTTGGCGACCGCAATGACGAGGCCAACCAGCAGGTGGGCGCGGTCGCGGGCCTTGTTGAGGTCGAAGCGCGCGCGGCGCAGGATCACGTCCTCGCGGAAGCGGATGAACGCTTCCAGCACGTCCTTCAGGCCCATCAGGCGCGGCTGGCCGCCATCAAGGGCCAGCATGTTCACGCCAAACGAGGTCTGGAGCTGCGTGAAGCGGTAGAGCTGGTTGAGCACTACCTCCGGCGTCGCCTCGCGCTTGATCTCGATGACGATGCGCATGCCCGAGCGGTCGCTCTCGTCGCGGATGTCGGAAATGCCTTCCACCTGCTTGGTGCGCACGAGGTCGGCAATGCGCTCCTGCAACGTGGCCTTGTTCACCTGATACGGGATCTCGGTGACGATGATGGCTTTGCGGTCCTTGCGGATATCCTCGATCTCGGCCTTCGCGCGGATGATGACCGAGCCGCGCCCGGTCTCGAACGCGCTGCGGATGCCGGCACGGCCAAGGATGGTGCCTCCGGTGGGGAAGTCGGGGCCGGGCACGTATTCCAGCAGGTCATCGAGCGTCATGTCCGGGCGGGCAATGAGCGCCAGCGTCGCATCGATGATCTCGGTGGGGTTGTGCGGCGGGATGTTGGTGGCCATGCCCACCGCGATGCCCGAGGCGCCATTGACCAGCAGGTTGGGGAAGGCTGCGGGCAGGATCTTGGGTTCCTGCTCGCTTTCATCATAGTTGGGCTGGAAATCGACGGTGTCGCGGTCGATGTCATCGAGCAGGAAGGCGGCGGCCTTGGCCAGGCGCGCCTCGGTATAACGCATGGCGGCCGGCGAATCGCCATCCACCGAGCCGAAATTGCCCTGCCCGTCGATCAGCTTCACCCGCATCGACCACGACTGCGCCATGCGCACCATGGCATCATAGATCGAGGAGTCGCCATGCGGATGGTATTTACCCATCACGTCGCCCACCGCGCGGGCCGACTTGCGGTAGGGCTTGTCGTGCGTGAAGCCGCTCTCGCGCATGGAATACAGGATGCGGCGATGGACCGGCTTCAGCCCGTCGCGCACATCAGGCAGGGCGCGGCTGACAATGACGGACATGGCGTAGGCCAGGTAGGAGGAGCGCATTTCCTCCTCGATCGTGACCGGCAGCATGTCGGACGGGGGCAGGGGATCGTCGGGTATCTCGGTCAAGGCAGTTCCGTCATGTCAGGGTTATCCATCCCCACGGCCAGAAGGCCACGGGGGTGGAGCGGAAGGCAGGCATGGCGCGGTTGGCAGCCATCATATCCCTGCGTCTCTCATAGCATGGCTTGCCCCCCGGCGCGAAGCGCCGCGCAGGGGGCAGGGGCGGCTCAGAACGGAATTTCGTCGTCCAGGTCGCTGCCACCGGCGGGGGCGTCCCATCCGCCGCCGCCACCTGCCGGGCGCTCGTTGCGCTGGGGCTGGGGCTGGCTGCGCGCGGGCGCGCTGTAGCCGCCGCCACCACCGCCGCCATAGCCGCCGCCCATGTCATCACCGCCACCGGCGTCACCGCCGCGGTTGCTGTCCAGCAGCACCAGCTCGCCACGGAAGCGGTCGATCACCACCTCGGTGGTGTAGCGGTCCTGGCCGCTCTGGTCGGTCCATTTGCGGGTCTGGAGCGTGCCCTCGAGGTAGACCTTGCGGCCCTTGCGCAAGAAGCGCTCGGCCACGTCGCCTAGGCGTTCGTTGAAGATCACGACCCGGTGCCATTCGGTGCGCTCGCGCCGCTCGCCCGAGGCGCGGTCATTCCATGTGTCGCTCGTGGCCAGGGTGAGCGAGACGATCTTCGCCCCGCTCTGGCTGTTCCGCACTTCGGGGTCCTTGCCCAGGTTGCCGACCAGAATGACCTTGTTGACGCTGCCCGCCATATGCTGTCCTTCGAATATGGGTCCGGCGGATCGCGGCCTGCTGGCCCCGCCGGTTGCCACGCTGGCTGCCTCATCAGGCAGCCATGGTGAATAGAGGTGCGGCGATCTTAAAGGATCATCGTATAAATTGCGAGTGGGCGCGTATGCCCGGGCACGCGCATCATGAGGAGCGCGACCCTTGTCCGAATGGACTGGCGGGACCAGATATGACAGGGCCGGATATCGCGGCCAGCATCCGCACCCTCCACGGGATCGGAACAGGGAGAGTTCATGAGCGTTTCTTCGCGTCCGGGGCAGGTTCCGGCGGGTCAGCATGTCAGCCAGCAGTCCATTCGCGTGCGGGGAGCCCGCGCGCACAACCTCAAGAATGTCGATGTCGACATTCCGCGTGATGCGCTCACGGTCATGACCGGCCTGTCCGGCTCGGGCAAGTCCTCGCTCGCGTTCGATACGGTCTATGCCGAGGGCCAGCGCCGCTATGTCGAGAGCCTCTCGGCCTATGCGCGCCAGTTCCTTGAGCTGATGGGCAAGCCCGATGTCGATTCGATCGAGGGGCTGTCGCCTGCCATCTCCATCGAGCAGAAGACCACGTCAAAGAACCCCCGCTCCACCGTCGGCACCGTGACCGAGGTGCATGACTACATGCGCCTGCTGTGGGCGCGCGCAGGCGTGCCGTATTCGCCCGCCACCGGCCTGCCGATCGAGGCGCAGACCATCAGCCAGATGGTCGACCGCGTCATGGCCATGCCCGAGGGCACGCGGCTCATGCTGCTCGCCCCCGTGCTGCGCGACCGCAAGGGCGAGTGCAGGAAGGAGCTGGCCGAACTCCAGCGCAAGGGCTTCACCCGCGCCAAGGTGGATGGCACGCTCTACACCATTGACGAGGTGCCCGAACTCAACCGCCGCCTGCGCCATACGGTCGAGGCGGTGGTGGACCGCATCGTGGTCAAGGAAGGCATCGAGAGCCGCCTGGCCGACAGTTTCGAAACCGCCCTCGGCCTGTCCGACGGGCTGGTCTATGCGGAAGAGGTGGTGAAAGGTGCCAAGGAGGGCGAGGAAGCCCCGCGCACGGTCTTCTCCTCGCGCTTCGCCTGCCCGGTCAGCGGCTTTACGCTTGAGGAGGTCGAGCCGCGCCTGTTCTCCTTCAATGCCCCGCAGGGGGCGTGCCCGGCCTGTGATGGCATCGGGCAGGAGACCTTTTTCGACCCGCGCCTGATCGTGCCCGACGAATCGCTTTCACTCGCCGCAGGCGCCATCGCCCCGTGGCGCAACAGCCAGAGCCCGTACTACACCCAGACGCTGGCCTCCATCGCCAAACATTACGGCGTGTCGATGGACACCCCGTGGGAAGACCTGCCCGAGGGCGTACGCGACGTGATCCTTGATGGCGGGAAAGACCCCATCGAGTTCACCTACCGCGACGACCGCCGCGCCTACAGCCTGACCAAGCCGTTCGAGGGCGTGGTGACCAACCTGCGCCGCCGCATGGCCGAGAGCGACAGCGTATGGGTGCGCGAGGAACTCTCGCGCTACCAGTCCGAAAAACCCTGCCATGTGTGCGATGGCGCAAGGCTGCGGCCCGAGGCGCTCTCGGTAAAGGTGGCGGGGCTGAACATTGCCCAGGCATCCGACATGCCCATCAGCCGGGCGCTGGAATGGTTCGGCACGGTGGAGGCAACACTTACGCCCCAGCGCGCCGAGATCGCGCGGCGCATCTTGCGCGAGATCCTCGACCGGCTGCGCTTCCTCGATGACGTGGGGCTGGATTATCTCACGCTGTCACGCGGTTCGGCCACGCTTTCAGGCGGGGAGAGCCAGCGCATCCGCCTGGCCAGCCAGATCGGCTCGGGGCTGACCGGCGTGCTGTATGTGCTCGATGAACCTTCCATCGGGCTGCACCAGCGCGATAACGAGCGCCTGCTCGGCACGCTCGACCGACTGAAAAAGCTGGGCAATACGCTGATCGTCGTCGAGCATGACGAGGACGCCATCCGCGCCGCCGACTGGCTGATCGACATGGGGCCGGGCGCGGGTGTCAATGGCGGCAACATCGTCGCCGCCGGCACCCCGCAGGAAGTGGCCGCAAACCCGGACAGCCTGACCGGGGCGTATCTGTCAGGCCGCAAGTGCATTCCCGTGCCCGCCAAGCGCCGCAAGATCGACCCCAGGCGCGAACTCGTGCTGCGCGGGGCCACGGGCAACAACCTCAAGGACGTGACGGCAAAGTTTCCCTTGGGCACCTTTACCTGTGTTACCGGGGTTTCGGGTGGCGGCAAGTCCACGCTGGTGATCGACACGCTGTACAAGGCGCTCTCGCGCAAGCTGATGGGCTCGGGGCAGAACCCGGCGCCCTATACGGGCATCGACGGGCTGGATCAGCTCGACAAGATCATCGACATCGACCAGTCGCCCATCGGGCGCACGCCGCGCTCCAACCCTGCCACCTATACCGACCTGTTCGGCCCCATCCGCGACTGGTTTGCCGAACTGCCCGAGAGCAAGGCGCGCGGCTACAAGCCGGGCCGCTTCTCGTTCAACGTAAAGGGCGGGCGGTGCGAGGCGTGCCAGGGCGATGGCGTGCTCAAGATCGAGATGCACTTCCTGCCCGACGTGTTCGTCACCTGCGATACCTGCAAGGGCGCGCGCTACAACCGCGAGACACTGGACGTAAAGTTCCGTGGCAAGTCGATTGCCGATGTGCTGGCCATGTCGGTGGACGAGGCGCTGCCCTATTTCTCCGCCGTGCCGCGCATCCGCGACCGGCTGGCCATCCTCCAGAAGGTGGGGCTGGGTTACGTGGCGCTGGGCCAGCAGGCCACCACGCTTTCGGGTGGCGAGGCGCAGCGCGTCAAGCTGTCAAAGGAGCTGGCGCGCCGGGCTACGGGCCGCACGCTCTACATCCTTGATGAACCCACCACCGGCCTGCACACCGAGGACGTGCGCAAGCTGCTTGAGGTGCTGCACGCGCTGGTGGACCAGGGCAACACGGTGGTGGTGATCGAGCACAACCTCGAGGTGATCAAGACCGCTGACTGGGTGATCGACATGGGGCCGGAGGGCGGCGATGGCGGTGGCCGCATCGTGGCCTGCGGCACGCCCGAACAGGTGGCCGCCACGCCTGAAAGCCATACCGGGCGATTCCTGCGCCCGCTGCTCGAACACAAACCGCTTGTGCCGGTGGAAGATGAGCCTGTGGCGCCACGCAGGCCGCGCGGCAAAAAAGCCACAGTGGCCGCAGGCGCCAAAACGGCCGAAAGCTCGAAAAAGAAAGAAAAACCGGCAAAAGTGAAGCGTAAACCGGCAAAATAGACACCGCTTTGCGCGCAGGGGTGCGGGGTGGGGGCAAAAAACTTTTCGCAGGCTGCGAAAAACACTTGCACCCCAAGCCCCGCAGGCCCTATCAGCGCCTCTCTTGGCCCAAGGGGGCAATTCTGCCCAACAGGCTGTCTACTGGTTTGGGGGTACGTGATGAACGCACTTGCTCAACTGGGGATGGTCTCGGAACACCCGAGCGATAACCAGATCTCTTCAGCGCCGTTTTCGTCCGAGGACGACCGGAAGGATTATTTCGTCGAGAAAGACGGAATGAAGTTTGCGGGAACGCACCTTCTTGTCGATCTGTGGGATGCCCGGAATCTCGATGATCCGGAACAGATCGACCGTACCCTGTGCGAGGCCGCCGTCACGGCGGGGGCGACGATCCTGCACAGCCACTTCCATCACTTCACGCCCAATGGCGGCGTGTCGGGCGTGGTCGTGCTGGCGGAAAGTCATATCTCGATCCACACATGGCCCGAGCGCAATTTTGCCGCCGTGGATATTTTCATGTGTGGGGCGTGCGATCCGCACCTTGCCATTCCGGTCATGCAGCGCCTGTTCCAGGCGGGCCGGATCGAGGTGGACGAGCAGCGTCGTGGGCGCGTGCAGCTTTAAGCGGCTGTGGCCGGGGTGGCGTTTATGCGCCCTGGCGTGCTTTCACTAAATTAAAGTCGAAGTGGCGGGCCGGATGTATTTCCGGCCCGTGCTTTTTCATGTGCATCGATTAAAGACGTAAAGGGGGTTGGTCATGTCCCGTGAGTGGATCAGCGAAGGCCTGTACCAGGGCTGGCGGCAGGAACTGAGCGTGGATAAGCTGCTGGCACGCACCAAAAGCCAGTTTCAGGACATTGCGGTGTTCGAGAATGTCGATCTTGGCCGGGTGCTGATGCTCGATGGCGTAGTCCAGATCACGGAACGCGACGAATTCGTCTATCAGGAAATGCTGACCCATGTGCCGCTGCTCGAGCATGGCGATGCGAAGCGCGTGCTGATCATCGGCGCGGGCGATGGCGGCGTGCTGCGCCGCGTGCTCGAGCACCGCACGGTGGAAAAAGCCGTGATGGTCGAGATCGATGGCGAGGTCATCGAACTTTCAAAGAAATTCCTGCCCGCCATTGCGGGCGATGCCTGGAACGACCCGCGCGCCGAGGTCATCGTGGGCGACGGCATCGAATACGTGACGAACGCGCCCGACGGCTCGTTTGATGTCATCATCGTCGACAGTACCGACCCGATCGGTGTGGGCGAGGTGCTGTTTACCGATTCGTTCTACAAGCACTGCGCGCGCATCCTCACGGCCAACGGCATTATCGTGAACCAGTGCGGCGTGCCGTTCATGCAGGCGGATGAACTGCGCGACACCAGCGCGCGGCGTGCGCAGTTCTTCGATCATGTCTCGGCCTATGTCGCTGCCGTGCCGACCTATGTGGGCGGGTTCATGACGCTGGGGGTTGCCGCCAAGGGCACGGTGCCGGGCCGCCACGGGGCCGACGTGATCCGCGCGCGCGCCGAGAAGGCGGGCATTGCGAACACGCGCTACTGGACGCCGGAGATGCATGTCGCCTCCTTCGTCCTGCCGCCCTACATCGCGCAGAACCTGCCGCGCTGAGCGGAAGGCACAAACCAAAAAAAGGCCGGAGGGGAACACGCCCCTCCGGCCTTTTTTGTTGCGCCCTGAGGCAGGGGCTCAGCCGCGGGGCGCGATGCGGGCGGTCTTGCGCAGGCTGACCAGATCCACGCCGAGTTCTTTCACGGCCACTTCGAACACCTTGAAATGCGGGGTGGCGAGATGGGTCTCGAAAGCGGCTTCATCATCATAGACTTCCACCAGGATGATGGTCTGCGGGTCATCGAGCGGGCAGACGGCCTCAAAGCGCTGGCAGCCGCTTTCATCGGCCACGGAATGGGCGCTGTCATAGGCGCAGAGTTCGAGGAAGTGGTCACGGTGCTCGGCGGGAACGCGGAATTCGGCCACGATGGTCAGCGGGCTGGTCATGAAGGGATCATCCTTTTTACGTTACAGGCCCAGAACGTAATGCCTGCGGTGGGCGGTGTCATGGTGTGCACAACCATGGCGCATTTTCATGGATTGACTTGGCGCATCCGGTCATGTCAAGTCAGCTTTGTCGACACGGGAGAGACTGGCCCCGCGCCAGCGCCGAAGGAGCAACCGCCCCGGAAACTCTCAGGCCAAAGGACCGGTCGGCCAAGACTTCTGGAAAGAGGTATCCGTAACCCGGATGCCCGCCGACGGGATAGCGATCTCAGGCACATGCGACAGAAGGGGCACTTGGAATCCACACAGGATTCGACAGGAGTCCCGCATGCCTGCACCGTTCGTTACCGTGTTCCCCGCTTTTTCCCCGACCTGTTCCGCTGGCGCGTTTCGTGCCTGCCCGCCCGCATGCCTGCCATGCAGGGCCGCGCGCGTGCCTGTGGACCCGCACAAGGCCCTGCCCGCATGACCCAGCCCCTGCTGCGCACCCCGCTTTACGACCTTCATATCGAACTCGGCGCCCGCATGGTGCCGTTTGCAGGCTATGACATGCCGGTGCAGTACCCTGCGGGCGTCATGGCCGAGCACCTGCACACGCGCGGCCAGGCGGGGCTGTTCGATGTCTCGCATATGGGGCAGGCGCGCATCCGCCCGCGCTCGGGCAACATTGCCGATGCCGCTGCAGCACTCGAGGCGCTGGTGCCTGCCGATATTGCGAGCCTCAAGCCCGGCCGTCAGCGCTATGCCGTGTTCACCACCGATGATGGCGGCATCAGCGATGACCTGATGGTCACCAACATGGGCAAGTGGCTGCTGCTCGTGGTCAATGCTGCCTGCAAGGCGGCCGATTTTGCCCATGTGCACAAGGCCCTGAATGAAACCTGCATGGTCGAGATGCTGGATGGCCGCGCGCTGATCGCACTCCAGGGGCCTGCAGCCGAGGCTGCCCTTGCTGCCCTGAACCCCGCCGCTGCCGCCATGCGCTTCATGGATGTGGCGGAAATGGACCTTGCGGGCGTGAACTGCATCGTCTCGCGCTCGGGCTACACCGGTGAGGACGGGTATGAAATCGGCATGGCCAATGAGGGGGCCGAAACCGTGGCCCGCGCCCTGCTGGCCCAGCCCGGTGTGGCCCCTGCGGGCCTTGGCGCGCGTGACAGCCTGCGGCTTGAGGCGGGGCTGTGCCTGTACGGCGCGGATATCGACCTGACCACCACCCCGGTGGAAGGTGCGCTGGAATGGTCTATCCAGAAAAGCCGCAGGCCCGGTGGCGCGCGTGCGGGTGGCTACCCCGGCGCGCGGATCGTGGCCGACCAGCTGGCCGATGGCACGACGCGCCGCCGCGTGGGCCTGCGCGCCGAAGGCCGCGCCCCGGTGCGCGGTGGCGCGGAACTGTTTGCCGATGAGGCGGGGCAGGTGCCCGCCGGTCGTGTGACGTCAGGCGCGTTTGGTCCCAGCGTGGGTGGCCCCGTGGCCATGGGCTATGTGGCTGCCGACCATATGGTGGTGGGCACACGGCTGTTCGCCAGCGTGCGCGGGCGGCTGCTGCCTGTGGCGGTCGTGGCGCTGCCCTTCGTGCCCGCTACGTTCAAGCGCTAGTTTTTGCTGTTTTTTCAAACCCATATTCACATCAAGGAAGCATGGACATGACCGTCTATTACACCAAGGAACACGAGTGGCTGCGCGTTGAAGGCAATGTGGCCGTAGTCGGCATTACGGCGCATGCGGCCAATGAACTGGGCGAAATCGTGTTCTCCGAAGCCCGCGACCCCGGCACCACCGTGGAGCAGGGCGACAGCGTGGCGGTGGTCGAATCCGTCAAGGCGGCATCCGACATCTATGCCCCCGTCACGGGCGACGTGCTGGCCTTCAATGATGCGCTGACCGATGACGCGGCCCTCATCAACCGCGACCCCGAGGGCGAAGGCTGGATCGTGCGCATGACCATTGCGGATGCCACCCAGCTTGAAGGGCTGATGGATCACGCCACCTACACCGCGCTGGTTGGCTGATTTCTCTTTCCCCCGTTCCCACCTCTGACGGAGTATGCTGGCCGTGACGTCTTCTTCCTGCGGTTCTTCTTCCCTGTGGCAAGATACGGGCGCTGACGCCGGGGCGTTCTGCGCCCGGCATGTCGGCCCCGATGCACATGACGTGGCGGCCATGCTGCGCGTGGTGGGGGCGGATACGCTCGACACCCTGATGGCCCAGACCGTGCCCGGTTCCATCCGCCTTGATGGCGCCATGGGCCTTGGCGCGGGCGTGCCCGAGCATGTGGCGCTGGCCCGGCTGCGCGGCATGGCAAGCGAAAACCGGGTGCTGACCTCGCTGATCGGCCAAGGCTATTACGACACCATCCTGCCCGGCGTCATCCAGCGCAACGTGCTGGAGAACCCGGCGTGGTACACCGCCTATACGCCCTACCAGCCCGAGATCAGCCAGGGGCGGCTCGAGGCGCTGCTCAATTTCCAGACACTGGTGATCGAACTGACCGGGCTCGACGTGGCCAATGCCTCGCTGCTCGATGAAGGCACCGCCGCTGCCGAGGCCATGGCCATGGCCCGCCGCGTGGCCAAAAGCAAGGCGCAGGCTTTCTTTGTCGATGCCGGCTGCCATCCGCAGACCATCGCCGTCATCCGCACCCGCGCCGAGCCGCTGGGCTGGCAGGTCGTGGTGGGTGACCCTGCCACCGACCTCGATGCGCAGGCCGTGTTTGGCGCGGTGTTCCAGTATCCCGGCTCGACGGGTGAACTGCGCGACCCGCGTCCGTGGATTGAAAAGCTGCACGAAGCCGGTGCCATCGCCGCCCTGTGCGCCGACCCGCTGGCGCTGATGCTGCTGCAAAGCCCCGGCGCATTGGGGGCCGACATTGCGGTGGGTTCCATGCAGCGCTACGGCATGCCCATGGGGGCCGGTGGCCCGCATGCGGCCTATATGGCGGTGCGCGATGCCTTCCGCCGCAACATTCCCGGCCGCATCGTGGGTGTATCGATCGATTCGCGCGGCAAGCCCGCCTACCGCCTGGCGCTCCAGACACGCGAGCAGCACATCCGCCGCGAGAAGGCGACATCGAACATCTGCACGGCGCAGGCGCTGCCCGCCATCGTGTCGTCCATGTATGCGCTGTATCATGGGCCGGTGGGGCTTAGGGCCATTGCCACGCGCATCCACAAACTCGCCACCATCCTCGCCGCTGGTCTGCGTGCGCTTGGCACCGAGGTGGTGACGCAGGCGTTCTTTGATACCGTGACGCTCAACACCGGCGCGCAGACCGATGCGGTCATGGGGCGTGCGCTTGATGCGGGCATGAACCTGCGCCGGGTCGATGGCGCGCATGTGGGCATCAGCCTTGATGAGACCACCACGCCGGACACGGTGCGCGCCATATGGGCGGCTGTCAGTGGCGATGCGGCCCGCGTAGCACAGGTCGAGGCCGGGCTTTCCATCGCAGGCAGCACCATCCCCGAAAGCCTCGTGCGCACGGGCGAACTTCTGGCCCAGCCGATCTTCTCGGCCTGCCAGTCGGAAACCGACATGCTGCGCTACATGCGCCGCCTGGCTGATCGGGATCTGGCGCTCGACCGCTCCATGATCCCGCTGGGCTCGTGCACCATGAAGCTCAACGCCACGGCGGAGATGCTGCCGATCACGTGGCCCGAATTCTGCAACATCCACCCCTTCGCGCCAGCCGAGCAGATGCGCGGCTATGCCCGCCTGTTCACTGATCTGGAGCGCATGCTGTGCCAGATCAGCGGCTATGCGGCGGTCTCGCTCCAGCCCAATTCCGGCGCGCAGGGCGAGTTCGCGGGGCTGATGGCCATTCGCGGCTACCATCGCGCACGTGGCGATGTGGGGCGTGATGTATGCCTCATCCCGGCTTCCGCCCATGGCACCAACCCGGCCTCGGCCCAGATGGCGGGCATGAAGGTGGTGGTCGTGGCATGCGACAGCAACGGCAATGTCGATATTGAAGACCTGAAGGCCAGGATTGCAAAGCACGCCGATGCGCTGGCCGCGATCATGATCACCTATCCCTCGACCCATGGCGTGTTCGAGGAGAACGTGCGCGAGATCTGCGAACTGGTGCACGCGGCAGGCGGGCAGGTTTACGTTGATGGCGCGAACCTCAACGCGCAGGTGGGCCTTGCCCAGCCGGGCGTGTATGGCGGCGATGTCAGCCACTTCAACCTGCACAAGACCTTCTGCATTCCCCATGGCGGCGGTGGCCCCGGCATGGGGCCGATCGGGGTGGGGGCGCATCTGGCTCCCTACCTGCCGGGTGCGCCGCAGGATGGCGGGGCCAATGCCATTTCGGCAGCGCCCTTCGGCTCGGCGGATGTGCTGCCCATTTCGTGGATGTACATGGTCATGATGGGGGATGCCGGGCTGAAACGCGCCACCGAAGTCGCAATCCTGAACTCCAATTACATCGCCACCCGCCTCGCGGCCCATTACCCGGTGCTGTACCAGGGGGCCAATGGCCGTGTTGCGCATGAATGCATCATCGACCTGCGCCCGCTCAAGGACGAGACGGGGGTGACGGTCGATGACATTGCCAAGCGGCTGGTTGACCACGGC
The DNA here is from genome assembly GCF_054182245.1 of Komagataeibacter sp. NFXK3. Taxonomy (NCBI): domain Bacteria; kingdom Pseudomonadati; phylum Pseudomonadota; class Alphaproteobacteria; order Acetobacterales; family Acetobacteraceae; genus Komagataeibacter; species Komagataeibacter sp. NFXK3. The sequence continues at coordinate 141,429 of NZ_JAPIVJ010000004.1, read as the reverse complement.
TTCCATGCGCCCACGGTCAGCTTTCCGGTGGCGGGCACGTTCATGATCGAGCCGACCGAGTCCGAAAGCCGGGCCGAACTGGACCGCTTCTGTGATGCGATGATAGCCATCCGCAAGGAAATCAGCGCGGTCGCGGCAGGCGAACTCACCATTGAGGAAAGCCCCCTGCGCCACGCGCCACACACCGTGCGTGACCTGACCGACCCCGACTGGGCGCGGGCCTATGACCGCGCGAGCGCCTGCCTGCCCGGTGCGGTGCACCCGGGGAGCAAATACTGGTCGCCCGTCAACCGGCTGGACAATGCCTATGGCGATCGCAACCTGATCTGCTCCTGCCCTGATATGAGCACTTACGAGGCCTGACAGGCTGATTTAAAAAACAGTAAAAGTTTTTGGGTGCCGCCTTTTTTTTAAAGGCGGCATTTTTTTAAGCTTTTTGAAAAAAGCTTCACCAAAAACTTCCTTATGTTTCCAAGATGTTTTCTGGATTGCCGTTTCAGGAAACCTCTGTGGGGCTGATTGCGCCGGGCCGGTTAGTCTATATATCTGCAAGGATATAATAACCGCTCAGGGGACAGGATTGTGAACTGGGGCAGATGCACTGTAGCCACGGGGGCGCTGGCATGCGCCATGGCAGCGGGCCTCGCGGCCCATCCCGCCACGGCGCGCGAAATTACCGACATGGCAGGCCACGTGCAGGCCGTGCCCGACCATCCTGCCCGCATTGCCGATCTGTGGTTTGCCCATAACGAACTGCTGCTGATGCTTGGTGGCGTGCAGCAGATTGTCATGACGGTGGACAGCCCGCAGGCGCGGCCGTGGATGTACCGGGTGTTTCCGGCACTTGCGCAGGCGCGGGTGGTCAACGGGCCGCAGGTCAATGCGGAATCCCTGCTGCGCGATCAGGTGGATCTTGTGTTCGTGCCGCAGGCCTCGGCGGCCATTACGGCGTTTGGCGCGGTGGACATTCCGGTGCTGGTCTCCTCGTTTCAGGATGTCGATGGCCTGCTGCGCGTGGTGGACATGACGGCGGCGGCCCTCGGCACCGAGCATGCGCACGCCACCGCCACCCATTACCGCACCATGATGAAGCAGACGGTCAATGACGTGCGCGAGCGTCTTGCCAACGTGCCCGGGGCGGCGCGCCCGCGCGTGCTGCACATCCAGTCGCTGCACCCGCTGCGGGTGGATGGGGCGGGCAGCATCGTGGATGAATGGATCACGCTGGCCGGGGGCCGCAATGCCGCAACCGGGGTGAGCGGCAACATGAAGCCGGTCACGCCCGAGCAGGTGGCGGCGTGGAACCCTGATGTCATCATCCTCGGCCCTGATTGCGGCACCATCGATCCCGCTGCCGATGGCGGGCTGTGGCAGCGGTTGGACGCCGTGCGCAACGGGCGGGTTCATGCCAACCCATCTGGCGTGTTCCCGTGGGATCGCTATGGCAGCGAACTGCCGCTGCAGATCAGCTGGGCGGCGAAAACGCTGCACCCCGACCTGTTTGATGACATCGACCCCGTGGCGCTGACGCGGGATTTCTACCGCACCTATTTCCACTACAACCTGATCGAGGACGACGCGCGGCGCATCCTTGCAGGCCAGCCGCCGCAGCCCGTGCCGGGCAGCGCCCCTTGAGGCTGCGCGGACTGACGGCTGCGGCACTGGCGATTATCGTGCTGGTGGGGCTTGCGGTTTTCTCGGCCTGTATCGGGCGCTTTGCGGTGCAGCCCACGCAGGTGCTGCACGCGCTGGCCGCAAGCCTGGGGCTGGTGGCGCAGGCCGATACACCACAGGCGCATATGGTGCATAGCGTGGTGTTTGGCGCCCGCCTGCCGCGCATTGGCGGCGCGATCTGCGTGGGGGCTGCCCTTTCGGTAGCGGGGGCAGCGTATCAGGCGGTGTTTCGCAACCCGCTGGTCTCGCCCGGCCTGCTGGGCGTGCTGGCCGGTGCGGGCACCGGGGCGGCGCTGGGCATTGTGTGGGGGCTTGGGCCTGCCGGTGTGGGCGGGCTGTCCTTTCTGGGAGGCCTGCTGGCGGTGGCCTGTGGCGTGGGGGTGGCACATCTGTTCGATGCGGCGTCGATGCTGATGCTGGTCTTTGGCGGGCTGATCAGCTCGGCGCTGTTCACGGCGCTGCTGTCGCTGCTCAAATACATTGCCGACCCGCAGAATCAGTTGCCGGACATCGTGTTCTGGCTGCTGGGCAGCCTCACGCAGGTTACGCCGCATGCGCTGGGCGTCATGGTGGGGCCGGTTGTGGTGGGCATCGTGCTGCTCAGCGCCTGCGGGCGCATGCTCGATGGCCTGGCCATGGGCGATGAGGAGGCCCGCACGCTGGGCATTCCGGTCATGGCGCTGCGCTATGGCGTGATTGGGGCGGCCACCGTGCTGGCGGCGCTCACGGTCTCGGTTGCGGGCATGATTGGCTGGGTGGGGCTGGTGGTGCCGCATGTGGCACGCCTGCTGGTGGGGCCATGCAACATGCGCGTACTGCCCACAAGCGCATGCCTTGGCGGCATGTTCCTGCTGGTGTGCGATGATCTGGCGCGCACGCTTTCAGTTGAGGAAATTCCCGTGGGCCTGATTGCCGACCTGCTCGGTGTTGCGCTGTTCGTGGCCGTGCTGCCGCTGCTGCGGCGGGGGTGGCGGGCATGAGTGTCGTGCTGTGCATGGATCATGTCAGTTTCAGCCATGCCGGGCGCATTGTGCTGCATGACCTGTCATTTGGCATCAGGGCAGGGGAGATGACCGCGCTGCTCGGCCATAACGGCGCGGGCAAGACCACGCTCTTGCGCCTGCTGCTGGGGCTGGCGCGACCGGGGGCAGGGCAGGTGCTGCTGGAGGGACAACCCATGCAGGCCTGGTCACGGCGCGAGGTGGCGCGGCGCATCGCCTATGTGCCGCAGGGGCATGTGCCGCTCTTTCCCTACAGCGTGCGTGACATCGTGGGCATGGGCCGCCTGGCGGAAACGCCCTTTGCGCCGGGCCTGCCCCGCCATGACCGCGAGGAGGTGACGCAGGCCTTGCATGCGCTGGGCATCATCCACCTGGCGGACAGGCCCTATACCGAACTTTCAGGCGGGGAGCGGCAGGCGGCCCTGTTGGCCCGCGCGCTGGCGCAAGGTGCGCGCACGCTCATTCTTGATGAACCGGAAACCGGGCTGGATTACGGGCAGAAGCAGCGGCTTTACGCCCTGCTGCAAAAGCTTGCCGCGCAGGGCCACGCCATCGTGGCCACCACGCATGACCCGCTTGCCGCCGCCCGCGTGTTCGGCCGCGCCATTGCGCTGCGACAGGGGCGGATCATGGCCGACGGGCCTGCGGCCGAGGTGCTGGGGCCTTCCATGCTGGAACGGCTTTACGCCCCACGCGAAACCAGACCCCAGGAATAAAAGTTTTTGGTGAAGCTTTTTTCAAAAAGCTTCAAAGAACGCCGCCTTTTTGAAGAAAGAGGGCACCCAAGAACTTCTGTTTTTCATCACGATTATTCCGCGACCGGAGCGCTTTTCTGGAGCTGGTCAGCAAACCATACCGCCCCCCATGCGTCTGCCAGATATCCCCCTCAAGCAGGACGTTTTCCCATGAAAGCACTGACCTGGCAGAAAAAAGGCAAGATCACCTGCGAAAGCGTGCCTGATCCTGTCATTATGGATGGGCATGACGCCATCATCAAAGTAACGGCCTGCGCCATCTGTGGCTCCGACCTGCATCTGATGGATGGCATGATGCCCACCATGCAGTGTGGCGACATCCTTGGCCACGAAACCATGGGCGAGGTGGTGGAGGTGGGGCGCGACAACACGCGCCTTACGGTAGGTGACCGGGTTGTGGTGCCCTTTACCATCTCGTGCGGGGCGTGCCGTCAATGCAAATGGGGCAACTGGAGCTGCTGTGAACGCACCAACCCCAATGGCCGCCAGCAGGCCGAGACATTTGGCTACCCGCTGGCGGGACTGTTTGGCTATTCGCACATCACGGGTGGTTTTCCCGGCGGCCAGGCGGAATACCTGCGGGTGCCGCATGCCGATATTGGCCCAATCATCGTGCCCGAAGGGCTGAGCGATGATCAGGTGCTTTTCCTGTCCGATATCTTCCCCACCGGCTATCAGGCCGCAGAATACTGCGACATTACGCCCGAGGCTGAAAAGACCATCGCCATATGGGGCTGCGGCCCGGTGGGGCAGATGGCGATCCGCTCATGCTTCCTGCTCGGGGCCAAGCGGGTCATCGCCATAGATGAAGTGCCCGAGCGGCTGGCCATGGCACGCGCTGCGGGCGCCGAGACAATCGATTTTGGCACCGAGAACATTCAGGAGACCCTCGTTGCCATGACCCGCGGGCTGGGGCCGGATGCGGTGATCGAGGCGGTGGGCATGGAAGCCCATGGCGCGGATACCATGATGCAGAAGGTCGGCTCGGCCCTGCTCTCGGCCACCACGCTCGAGCGGCCCTTTGCGCTCAACCAGGCCATTCTGGGCTGCAGGCCCGGCGGCATCGTGTCGATGCCCGGCGTTTACGCAGGTGCGCTCGGGCCGGTCATGATCGGGCTGTTGATGAACAAGGGCCTGACCCTGCGCACGGGGCAGACCAATGCCCAGAAATACCTCCAGCCCCTGCTTGAGCGCATCCAGAACGGCGAGATCGACCCCTCCTTCGTCATCAGCCACCGCACCGCCAACCTTGAGGAGGGGCCTGCCCTGTATGAGAAATTCCGCGACAAGAAGGATGACTGCATCAAGGTAGTGTTTTACCCGCATGGGGGCAGTCATTGAGGATGCCAGGTGGAATGGCAGAGGGCTGCTATCCGCGGATCACCACCGCAGTGTGGTCGTGAAATACAGGACGAAGCACATCGCATGGATCACGCCCAGCTTCCCTTTCGGCATCAAGCCTGCGACCGAAGCCGGCCTGACCTTCGGCAAGGAAGTCGAAAGGCTCCGGAAGGGCTTCAGATTGCTCAAGCGAAATACGGGCCGAATGCTCAACCTGGTCCTGCCACAACAGAGCGGAGGGCATGAACCTGCAGGGGTTTGTTTCAATGTAATGGAGTTCACAGATGGCATCAGGAAAGCGGAACTGTCATTGTCCGCCGATATTTGCCACGCCCGCGCGCCTCCTCGATTATGAAAAGGAAAGCGGCCAGGTCCATTCATTTCCGCGAAACGTGCCGCGTTCCATAACGTCTGCGGGCAGGAAGGTTTCGGGATGGCAGTCCATATAGATACCATCGTCACTGCGGCAAGGAGACACACACGGGCATGCAGCCGAGTTTGTGCGCGCACCTGACCGGGCAGGCCTGATCAGGCCTCCTTCAGTTACAGCGCTGACATGATGGTCACGCCCTGCCGCGCCATGCCACAAGGCACAGCGCCTGCATGCAGACTGCGCCCAGTGGCAGCCACACAAATCCTGCCATGATCCATGCGCACAGTCCCGGTGGCTGCGCAGCCCCACCCTCGATGTAATGGCCCTGTGACAGGAACTGCGCCAGAACGAATCCGGTCAGCCCCATTGCCAGTTTCGTGACCCATGTGTTGATCGAATACGCTAGGCCAGCTGCTCCGGTCGAGGTGCGCGGATCACCATTATCCACGGCTTCCGCCAGTAAGGTGTAATACAGCGGAGACATCACGCCCTGCGCCAGCGCCAGAAGTGCTACGGACAGCAAGAAACCAGCCATGGATGCACCCGCCGCAGCCATCATCAGGTAGGCCGCCCCCTGCACGCTCAGGCATATGATGCCGCTGCGGACGCTGCCCACGCGCCGGGCAAGCGGAAGGCAGGCGGGCACGCCTGCAAACAGCAGGACGGTGATGAAGGTAATGATATTGGCGCCCAGCTGCTCCGTGCCACCCAGAATGGTGCGGGCGTAATACAGTACAAACCCGAACAGGGCCGCCTGCCCCACGAAATAAAAGAATGCGAGCAGGTTGCTCAGCACCCAGTGCCGGTTTCCACAAAGATGGCGCAGCGTGACCATAAGGTTCTGCCGGACGGGTGCTGGTGGATGCCGCACGGTGCAGCCACGCGCCACGCACAGCCACAAAAAGCTGCCCAGAACCGACAGCGCCAGCACATAAACCGCCATGCCATAGCGGTGTTGCGCCGCACTCTCGCCCCCACCCAGCCATGTGATGGCAGGAATGGTCAGCAGCGCCACAAGCAGCGATCCGGCCTGACAACCCATCATGCGGAAGGCATTAAGGCCAACGCGCCCTGTAGCAGAGCGGCTTATCATGACGGCCAGCGCACCATAGGGCGTATTGATACAGGAATAGATGGCGCCAAACACGATATAGGTTGCTCCAGCCCACATGACTTTCCCCATGGGGGAAAGTGGCAGGGCCAGAAAACACAGGAAGCCCATCAGGCCAAAGGGAATGGCAAGGAAGCGGATCAGGCGCGGCACGATCAGACCGCCGATGCGGTCAACACCATAGCCGATGGCCGGATCGCAGAAGGCATCGACAACACGCGCCACCAGCAGTATCCACGATACGGCAGGCAGCGGCAGGCCATATATATCCGTATAATAATACATCAGGTAAGATGATGTCATGCCCCACATCATGTTGGAGGCAGCATCCCCACAGCCGTAGGCCATCTTTTCCTTTACGGAAAGCGCCTGTCTGTTTTCCATCATCCTGCTTTCCATGAAATGCCAGTCCAGGCGCACGCTATCATGTGGCTGTGAAACGACAAGGCGACGGAATGCCGGACCGCACCCGTTTCCACCGTCTGGCCCGCGCGTCCTTACAGGTTGGCCGTCAACTGGATGCCAAGCACGGCGGCATCATGGAAGGTTGTGGTGGCGCCGGGGTGTTGCAGGTACTGGAAGTCAAACTGCATGGTGGTGGAATTGCGCAGCACGTGCGTGCTGTAAAACGCTTCGTACACATTTTCCCAATGCTGCACGCCCCATACCGGCCCCCACTGGTTGCTCAGGTAGGGCAGGCCCAGCGCGCGTGATGATTCCTGCTGCAATGACAGCGTGCTGCTCATGTCCATGTGCTGGAACATGGCCCCGATCTGGTCCTGCCTGCGGTGCCACGGCGAGCCTGATTCGACAAGGCCGAGCCATTCATGGTCACGCATGGCCACGAGGTTGCCCTGCGAATAGCCGGCACCCCCCACCGCCACCAGCCCCTCCGCCACACCGGGGCCATTGCGCACCAGCATCTGGTCGAACATGAACCACGCCGTGCTCATGCCCGCCTCATAGCGGCGCGGCTGGCCCGTAAGCTGGAAGGAGTTGCCATGAATATCGGAGTAGAGGTTGGGGTAGCGCGAATTGTCATACCACGCGCCAAGCTTGTAGTTGCCGCGCAGCGAATGCTTGCCAAACCACGGCATCCAGCCCAGTTCGACCTGCGATGTGACCTTGCTCATCCCGCTCTGGGCCAGCGCCCAGCCTGAAATTCCGCCGTTATAGGAATGGGGTGACACCATGAAGATGCCCCCCATGAGATAGACTTTCTTGGCCGGGAAGACGCGCAGCACCCCGCCCAGATTGCCCGAGGGCCAGTCACGCCCGCCCGGCACGTATTTGCCCGGCGCGAAATTGCTGCACACCGACACGTTCATGAAAGAACAGGCCACGTAGTCATAGGCAAAGAAGCTGCCGGTCGGAATATCACCGCCGGAAACAACGATCCGTTTGTGCAGGAATGTCTTTTCGGCATACAGCGCCACCAGATGCGCCACCACATTGCCGCGCCCGCCATAGATCTGCTCGGGGTTGGTGACCGAATCACCCAGGTTGTAGCCAAAGTTGCGGCCATGGCCGTTAATGACGAGCATGTGGGTCCATAACCCGCTTACATGCGCAAGCCGCTGCCAGTCGATATCGAGTTCACCGGCCACCTGGCCTGCCAGCACGTCGGAGCGCGTGCGCCCGCCGCGCACGTTGCCCATGAATTCTTCATTGACTGCAAAGTTGAGGTACAGGCCATGCCTGTTCAGCCACCGGCGCGCGCCAAACCACTGGCCAAGCAGATGCGGCGCGCCGTGCAGGGTGGGCACCTGCGGGTCAACCACGGCGTTGCCCCATCCTTCAAGCGGAAAGGCATGGGCGGAATAGGGTTCAAGCTCGACGGGCAGGGATTTGGAGGTTTCACTCTGGGCAAACGCATCATCAATGCAGATCACGACTATGAAAATCAAAGCAATCGATGTCAGTATTTGCTTCACGAGGAATCCGTTCCAGAATTTCCCGATAATTGCATTATTTTCATAATTGACTTCAAATTATAAAATCTAATTAATTTGTAATATTTTGCACATATTTAATAAAGTGAGCGTGAATTGATGTAAAATCCGCGCTATTTAAAATAAAATTATTAACAAATGTTCATAAAGATATATTTCTGGTAACTTTCCGCCCATCAAACATGCCTGAAGTCGCAATCAGCAGGAGCCTGTGTTGCAAAACAGGCCATGAACACGTCAGGGATTGATAAAAGTATTTTTCAGAAGAAGAATAGCCAAAAAATATACATTATCCTGCCAGCAGGCGGCCTTGAAAATATATATATGTATTTTTTACCTGGAAAGATATCGAAGCGTTTTAATGATAAAGAAATTTCTGGTAGGCTTTTTTTAAACACTCCTGAAGAATGCCGCCTTTTTTAAAAAGGCGGCACCGGGAAACTTTTGTCTTTTATCCTCGCAGGATTACTGTGCAGGCGGCTGACCGGCTTCGGGCGTCTCGTCCGCTTCGGTGGCGGGGGGCTCGTCCCGTTCAACCACCTTGATGGAATCACCCACCAGCCCCTTGGCGAATGCCTCGGCGGAGAAGGGGCGGAGGTCCTCGGCCTGTTCGCCCACGCCCACCAGATGCACCGGCAGGCCGAACGCATCGGCTAGCGCCACCACAATGCCGCCACGCGCCGAGCCATCGAGCTTGGTCACCACAAGCCCGGTCACGTTGACCAGTTCCTTGAACACCCGCACCTGCTCCACCGCGTTCTGCCCGGTGGTGGCATCGAGCACCAGCAGCACGGAATGGGGCGCGGTTTCATCAAACTTGCGCATGACGCGGATGATCTTGGCCAGTTCCTCCATCAGTGCGCTCTTGTTGTGCAGGCGGCCCGCGGTATCGACCAGAAGCAGGTCGGCCTCTTCCGCCGTGGCGCGCTTGAGGGCCTCGAACGCAAGCCCCGCCGCATCGGCATTGGGCTTGCCCGCAATCACCGGCACGCCGGTGCGCTCGCCCCACACCTGCAACTGCTCGACGGCGGCAGCGCGGAAGGTATCGCCCGCCACCATCATCACCTTCTTGCCCTGCTCGCCATAATAGCGGGCCATCTTGCCAATGGTGGTGGTCTTGCCCGTGCCGTTCACGCCCACCACCAGCACCACATGCGGCTTGTGCTTCGGGTCTGGCTCGAACGGAATGGCGACGGGCTGGAGGATGGTGGCAATTTCCTCTGCCAGCGCAGAGCGCACTTCCTCGTCGGTCACTTCCTTGCCGAATTTGGAACGGCGGAAGGACTCGATCACCTTGCCCGCAACGCTGGGCCCAAGATCGGCGGAGATCAGCAGGTCTTCGAGGTCCTCGAGCGCCTGGTCATCAAGCTTGCGCCGGGTAAAGACGGCGGTCAGCCCGCCGCTGAGTTTCTGCGTGGAGCGTGAAAGCCCCGCCTTGAGACGTGAAAAGAAGCCAAGAGCCATATCAGGGAATTTCCGCCACCAGTCCGTTATCGTCAACCGCCACCGGGCGCACCGTCTCGATCCGCCCCGCACCCGACACGGCGCCTTCCACCAGCCGCACGGGCGCGAATTCTTCCGAATGGCCCGCCGTGTCGGTTTCCATCAGCACGCGCAGGGTGCGCCCGCGCAGGCGTTCATGAAACGCGCGTGCCGCCTGTGCGCCTGCCGCGCGCAGCCGTGCCGCGCGCGCCTTGCGCTCGGGCACCGCAATGGCGGGCATGCGCGCCGCCGGCGTGCCGGGGCGCTCACTATAGGGAAAGACGTGCAGGTAGGGCAGGGCATTGGTCTGCACGAATTCGAGTGTCTGTTCAAACAGCGCGTCATCCTCGGTCGGGAAGCCTGCAATAATGTCCGCCCCGATGCCGATATCGGGCCGCAATGCGCGGGCACGCGCCACGACAGAAGCTGCGTCCGCCGTCAGGTGCCGGCGCTTCATGCGCTTGAGGATGATGTCGCTGCCCGCCTGCAGTGACAGGTGCAGGTAGGGCATGAAGCGCGGCTCGCCTTCGAGTAGCGTCCAGATATCCTCGTCAATCTCAACCGGATCGACCGAGGACAGGCGCAGCCGCTCGAGTTCGGGCACGAGGGCCAGCAGCCTGCGGCACAACTGCCCCAAAAGCGGCTTGCCCGGCAGGTCGTGCCCCCATGAGGTAATATCGACGCCCGTCAGCACCACCTCGCGGTAGCCCGAGCGCACAAGGGCGCGCACCTGCTCCACCACGGCCCCCACCGGCACCGAGCGCGACGGGCCGCGACCAAAGGGAATGATGCAGAAGGTGCAGCGGTGGTCGCAGCCCTGCTGCACCTCCACAAACGCGCGGGTGCGGCCTGCAAATTCGGTCACCAGATGCGGCGCGGTTTCACGCGCCGCCATGATGTCGGACACGGCATGGCCTTCGCCCAGCGCCATCTCGCTCCAGCTTGCCGCCTCCAGCTTCTCGCGGTTGCCCAGCACGCGGGTCACGCCGGGCAGGGCGGCCCAGCGCGCGGGGTCGATCTGGGCGGCGCAGCCGGTCACCACGATGCGGGCATCGGGGCGCTCGCGGTGGGCGCGGCGCACGGCCTGCCGCGCCTGGCGCTCGGCCTCGCCCGTGACCGCGCAGGTGTTCACGATCACCACATTGTCCAGGCCTGCCGCGTGGTTGCGCATCACCTCGCTCTCATAGGTGTTGAGGCGGCAGCCAAAGGTGAGGATTTCGGGCTTTTTCATCGTGGGTAGTCTTCAGGGTTGAAGTGGCCCGTAAAGCTGGTCACGGCAGGGCCGGTCATGAGCACATGGCCGTCCGCCTCGCGCCACGTAATGCGCAGTTCGCCACCATCCATCGCCACCGTGCAACTATGCTCCACCAGCCCGCGCCGTATGGCGTTGACCACGGCGGCGCACGCGCCCGAGCCGCAGGCGCGCGTCAGCCCGCTGCCACGCTCCCACACGCGCAGGCGCATGGCGTCCGGCGCGGTGACATGGGCAAAGCCGATATTGGCGCGCTGGGGAAAGAGCGGGTGATGCTCGAGTTCCGGCCCTGCTGTACACGGGTCCATCGCATCGGGCGCGGGCAGGAAGAAGGTGGCATGCGGGTTGCCCATCGACACCGCCGCCGGGTCGCCCGCAATGGGTAGGTGCAGCGTGTCCGTGGCCTGGGCCAGTGGCACATCTTCCCAGCCCTGTGCGGGCACGCCCATATCCACCGTGACCATGCCGGGGCGCACGATGGTGGCGGGCAGCACGCCCGCGCGGGTCTGCAGGCCGATGCTGGTGCGCCCGCTTTCACGCGCCACCAGGTCGGCAACGCAGCGCGAGGCATTGCCACAGGCACCGGATTCCGAGCCATCGGCATTGAAAAAACGCACGAACACATCAGCACCCTCGGCACAGGCCGGGCGCAGGATGACAAACTGGTCGCAGCCGATGCCGGTATGCCGGTCGGACAGGGCGGCAATGCGGGCAGGCGTGAGGTCATGGCGCTGCGCACGCTCATCGACCACCACAAAATCATTGCCCAGCCCGTGCATTTTCAAAAAACCGGTCATCATCCGTCCTGTATAGCGGTTCGCCACCCCTTTATGCGAGCGGGATGGCACCGCCCGCGCCTGCTTGCAAGCCCGATCAGATAAAACGCCCCGGCTTTCCGCGCTGCAGCACTTCAATCCTGTAGCCATCGGGGTCGGTTATGAAGAAGAACCTTCCCACGAAGCGCTCGCCACACGACATGTCCTTCACTGCCAGCGGCGCAAGGCCCGCCTTGGTCAGCCGGGCATGCTCGGCATCGACATCGGCCACCGATACGGCAAGGTGCCCGTAGCCATCGCCCAGGTCATAAGGCTTTTTGCGGCCGTGGTTTACGGTCAGTTCCAGCTCGAAGGTCTGTTCGTCATTCGACAGGTAGATGAGGCTGAAGCTATCAAAAACAAGCCGGTCGGCCACTTTCAGGCCGAAGGCGGTTTCATAGAAGGCAAGGCTCGCGGCTTCATCAAGTACGCGGATCATGGAATGGATCATGCGGGCCATTCGGCTTTTCTCCTGTTCTCCACGGCACGGGGCGTGATACGCCCGCCCCGTATCGCATTGTTACACCTGTACTGTCTGGCACATTCATGAACGACCTGCACGGGTTTCACCCGCATTCCTTCACCGTCGCCTCTCCTGAGTCCGATACGCTGTTCTATTCGCGCAGGCCCACCGGCCCCCAGCTTGACCAGGGCGCGCAGACGGCCATCACCGCGCTCTATCGCACGCTCCTGCCCGAGGATGGCAACATCCTCGACCTGATGGCAGGCCCCGACAGCCACCTGCCGCCCGACATGGAATTCGACAGCGTGATCGGCATCGGCGTCAACGCGCAGGCGCTTGATGCCAACCCGCGCCTGACTGACCGCGTGGTGGAGGACATCAACGAAACCCCCGACCTGCCGCTTGCCGATGAAAGCATGGATGCCGCACTGCTGTGCGACGTGGTGCCCTACCTGCGCCAGCCGGTGCAGGTGCTGCGCGAGGTGGCCCGCGTGCTACAGCCCGGCGGCCTGATCATCATGACTTATGGCGAGCGCTTCATACCGCAGAAGGCCACGGCGCTGTGGCAGGCGCTCGAACCTGCTGATCGCGGGCGCATGCTCGGCGTGCTGTTGCAGCGCGCGGGTTTCGGCCCGGTAGATACCGGCAGCGTGACCCCCGCGCCAGAAGACATGTTCTGGAAGGATGCGGTCATGGCGCTGACGGCCCGCCGCCCTGACATTTTGTAACATTGACTGCCAGGGCGGCCATATTCCGCCATGATGCGCGTGGCGCAAACAGCACGGTGCGGCGGATCACGACTTATTAAAACAAATTATCATTTACCCGGCCTGCCGGACATGTTTTGTCACATCCTGTCTTAAACCTGTTATGGGGCCTCCTGGCGATACATGCAGATTCCGTTCCTCTCCGGCAAGCCCGCCGGCCGTCTGGCCAGCCTGCTCATGCTGTGTTCCGTTCTGGTGCCCATGGCTGCTGCATGGGGCGATGAGGATCCCGAATCGCTGGATATCATGGAGCGCCAGATGGCCCACCTGCAGCAGCAGCAGCAGGCCTTGCAGAACGAACTCGCCGCCATGCACCAGCAGATCGCCCAGCACCGCGCCCGCATCGGCGGCACGTCGGCGGCAGGTGGCGGCGGCGCGGGCCACCCGCTTGAGGTCACGGGCTCGGGCGGGCATGTGCGCGGCGGCTGGGTGCCGGTGGAAGGCCATGCAACACAGCAGGCGGCGACAGGCGAGCCGGTGGGCCGCCCCCATATCGGTGGCTATTCCGACCCCACATCGGCCCTTGGTGACCAGCCCACGGTTGAATCCGTGGTGGCGCACCGCGAGGAAGATCTGATCTCGCACATGGCCAACAACAATGTCGGCCCCCACAACCGCGAGACGGTGGGCGCGCAGTCGGCGGGCGCGCTGGGCAGCAAGGTGTTCCACCTTGGCCCGGTGGCGATCATTCTGGGTGGCTTCTTCGATGCGGCGGCGCTGGTCGAGAACCGTCAGGTGTCATCGGGCATCTTCAACTACTGGAATGCCATTCCCTTCCGCGACAGCTCGAATTACCACACCACCAACTTCAATGGCGATGCGCGGTATTCGCGCTTCTCGCTCATGGCGCGCGGGCAGCTCAACCCGCACCTGACCGTGGCGGGCTTTGTGGAAACCGATTTTGGCGCGAGTGCCGAGACCACCAACCCGTATGAAAGCAATTCCTACGTGCCCCGGCTGCGGCAGGCTTACCTGACGCTGGATGATTCGCGCGCGAACACGCATTTCCTCATCGGCCAGGCCTGGACCATGCTCACGCCCGACCGCGTGGGCATCGTGCCCCGCCAGGAAAGCCTGCCCGAAACGATTGAATCCTCCATCCTCGCGGGCCAGACTTGGTCGCGGCAGTGGCAGGTGCGGCTGGTCAAGGATTTCTTCAAGCACCGCCTGTGGGCGGGCCTTTCGATCGAGAACCCGGCCACCATCTATGATACCACCGGCTTCAGTGCCGCAGGCGACAACGGGGAATACAGCCTGCCCAATGGCGGCTACGCCAAGCTCGGCTCGAACGGCGTGGGGCTGAGCAGCGCCACCACCAACTATTCCAACGAGATCGCGCCCGACGTCATCGGCAAGCTGGCATGGGACCCCTCATGGGGGCATTACGAGGTCGAGGGCGTGGTCCACTTCCCGCATGACCGCTCGGTCATCAACGGGGTGGGCGAGAACCATACCGCCATCGCCTGGGGGGCTGGTGGTTCGATGATCCTGCCGGTCATACCCCACCGGCTGGAAGTGCGGCTGGCAGGCCTGGCGGGCAAGGGCATTGGCCGCTACGGTTCGGTACTGCTGCCTGATGCCACGCTGCGCGCCAATGGCGCGCCCGCCCTGCTGTCAAGCGCCCAGACCACGGCAGGCGTGATCGCGCATCCCAACAAGGTGATCGACGTGTACGGCTATTTCGGCATGCAGCGCTCGGGCCGCAGCTATTTTGATGAAGATGGCGGCAGCTATGGCTATGGCAATCCCAACGCCGACAACACGGGCTGCATGACCGAAGGCTCCGACCTCAACTCCGCAGCCCTTGGCGGCTGCACCGCCAATATCCGCTCGGTGGAGGAGTTCACCATCGGGGCATGGTACCGCTTCATCCACGGCCAGTACGGCACGGTGCAGGCGGGCACGCAGTTGGCCTATTCGCGGGTGCATACATGGGGGGGTATGGGCGGCGCGCCCACGACCAGCCTGAGCGAGATCTTCTTCGATTTCCGCTACCTGCCTTTCCAGTAAGGCAGGCGTGCCACGGCGGATATTGCGTCAGGCCGGGAAAAGGGGGATGGTGGCCCCGCAATCGGGAAGAACGGAAAGGCCTGCGCTCATGTCTATCAGGTTACGGCATTTGGTCCTTGCTGCGTGGCTGGGCGCTGCTGTCGCGCCGGGTGTGGCCATGGCGGAAGGCGGCCATGCCGATGCAGGCAATGAAGACCCCGGCGAGGCCTCGCAGCGCCATGCCACCATGCATCAGCTTTCCAAAAAGCCGCCGCTGCCCACCCTGCACATGGATTACAGCCAGTACCGCTTCATCCCCAAGGGCGACAGGATCAAGGAACAGCCGGACGTGAACCGCCTGCTGTTCTGGACGCCCACCGGCGAGCCGGATGGCTATGCCGAAAAACGCGGCACCGCCGTGCTGTATTACGACCGCACCGGCAAGGCCGTGCGGGTGGATACCAACCCCTACAACCGCTAGGGGCAAAAAGAGAAGTTTTCGGGTGCCGCCGTTTTTAAAAAAGCTTCACCAAAACTTCTGTCATTTCAAAGTATTGTTCATGAAAAAAGGGACCACCTCACGATGGTCCCTTCCTTCACGTAACGGCGTGGCTGCTCAGATGGGCATGGCCCGTTCAAACACGGCCTCAAGCGCCATGATGCCGGGCAGCGTCTTGCCTTCCAGCCATTCAAGGAAGGCGCCCCCCGCACTCGAGATGTAGGAGATATGCTTCTCCACCCCCGCATGGCGCAGGGCGGAGACCGTATCGCCACCACCTGCAATGCTCTTGAGCGCGCCTGCATCGGTCAGGCGGCCTACCTCGCGCGCGACTTCATTGGTAGCCGTATCGAACGGCGAGACCTCGAACGCGCCAAGCGGGCCGTTCCAGACCAGCGTTTTCAGCGTGGTGAGCTTTTCATTGATCAGCCTGACCGTCTCCGGCCCCACGTCGAGCGCCATGGCATCAGCCGGAATGGCATTGACCGGCACCGTGCGCGTGGGCACGCCCGCCCTGAAGTCGGTCGCGGTCACGACATCAACCGGCAGGATGATCTCGCAGTTCTTTTCCTTCGCCTTGGCCATGATGGCACGCGCGGTGTCGTGCATCTCGGCCTCCTGCAGCGAGCGGCCCACATCCACGCCCTGTGCTGCAAGGAAGGTGTTGGCCATGGCGCCGCCAATGATCAGCATGTCCACCTTTTCAAGCAGGTTGCCGATCAGGTCGAGCTTGGTCGAGATCTTGGCCCCGCCCACGATGGCGCCCACCGGGCGGGCGGGGTTTTCAAGCGCTATGTTGAGCGCGTTGAGTTCCGTCTCCATCAGGCGGCCTGCAAAGGAGGGCAGCAGCCGGGCCACGCCCTCGGTCGAGGCATGGGCGCGGTGAGCGGCGGAGAACGCATCATTGACGTAATAGTCGGCCAATGCTGCGAATTCCTTGGCCAGCGCCGGGTCGTTCTGTTCCTCGCCGGGGTAGAAGCGGGTGTTTTCCAGCACCACCACGTCGCCATCCTGCATGGCGTCCACGGCCTGCTGCACCTTGGGGCCGGTGCAGTCATCGACAAAGGTGACCGGCCGGCCCAGCGCATCGCCCAGCGCGTTGGCAATGGGGCCAAGCGACATTTCAGGCACCGGTTTGCCCTTGGGGCGGTCGAAGTGACTGACAACAATCACCTTCGCCCCCTTCTGGGCCAGTTCCTGAATGGTGGGCAGCAGGCGCAGGATGCGCGTGGCGTCCGTGATCTGGGCGTTGTGCACCGGCACGTTCAGATCAGCGCGCAGGAGAACCTTCTTGCCCGTGGCATCAAGGTCATCCAGCGTCTTGAAGCTTGCCGCGCCCATTACAGTGCCCCGAATACGGCAGCCGTGTCGGCCATGCGGTTGGAGAAGCCCCACTCATTGTCGTACCAGCTGCAGATGCGCACCAGCTTGCCGCCATCGATCACCGCCGTCTGGGTGGCATCGAAGGTGGAGGAGGCGGGCGAGTGGTTGAAGTCGGTGCTGACCAGCGGCGCGGTGTTGTAGGCAAGAATGCCCTTGAGCGGGCCCGACTCGGAGGCTTTCAGCAGCGCTGCATTCACTTCCTCGACGGAGGCCGGGGCCTTTTTGGGCACGAAGTCGAGCGAGACGAGCGACACGTTGGGGGTCGGCACGCGGATGGCAGTGCCATCGAGCCTGCCCTTGAGGTGCGGCAGCACCAGCCCCACGGCGCGCGCGGCCCCGGTCGAGGTCGGGATCATGTTCAGCGCGGCGCCACGTGCGCGGCGCAGGTCCTTGTGCAGCGTGTCCACCGTGCGCTGGTCGCCGGTATAGGAATGGATGGTGACCATGTAGCCACATTCGATGCCGAACGTGTCATCCAGCACCTTGGCCACCGGGGCGAGGCAGTTGGTGGTGCATGACGCGTTCGAGATGACGGTCATGTCAGGCGTCAGCACGTCCTGGTTCACGCCGTACACGATGGTGGCGTCCACGCCCGATGCCGGGGCGGATACGATCACCTTGCGCGCACCTGCCGTAATGAGCTGGGCGGCCTTTTCCTTGTCGGTAAAGCGGCCGGTGCATTCCAGCGCCACGTCCACGCCCTTGAAGGGCACCTTGGTGGGGTCGGCCTCGGCCGAGACGGTAATGGGGGCATAGGTGCGGCCATTGGCCGTGATGATGATCTGGTTGCCCTCGACCTTCACATCGGCGGGGAAGCGCCCGTGCACGCTGTCATAGGACAGCAGGTGCGCGTTGTCGGCCACGCTACCAAGGTCATTGATCGCGACCGGCACCACGTCGGTGCGCCCGCTTTCAATGATGCCGCGCAGCACGAGGCGACCAATGCGGCCAAAACCGTTTATTGCGACTTTAACAGCCATGTTCTTATTATCTCCGTAAGGGTCAGACATGTTCACATGCTGGCATCAAGCGATGCCAGCCCGGGTGGTGGAGGCGCGCCGTTTCCTCCCACGGTTTCCATCGCGGTTCCGGCATGGGCGTGGAGCAGCCGCATGGCGTCGCGGCAGATCCGCTCCGGCGTGATGTCGGCCAGGCTGTCGGGCGCATCGGGCATGGGGGTGGCCCCGAACCCGTCAATCCCCACGAACAGCCCGTCCGGCCCAAGCCAGCGATCCCATCCAAAACCCGATGCGGCCTCGATTCCGATCCGGGGCGCTGTTCCCAGCACGGCAGCACGATACGTCATTTTTTGGGCGGCGAACAGTTCCCAGCACGGAAGTGATACAACCGCCGCCCCGATGCCCGCCGCGCGCAGCAGCGCGCGCGCGCCCAGCGCCACGATGGCCTCATGCCCCGTGGCCACCAGCGTGACCTGCCGCGGGCCTTCGGCCTCGGCCAGCACGTAGCCGCCGCGCGCGCACAGGTTGGTCAGGCCATGCTGTTCGCGCTCGGGCACGGTGGCGGCAATCGAGGGGGCGGATTCCAGCACCAGCAGGCTCGGCCCGGTCGTGCGCCGCAGCGCCAGTTCCATGCATTCCATGGTCTCGCGGTGGTCGGCGGGGCGGAACAGCGCCATGTTGGGCATGGCGCGCAGGCTGGCCAGCTGCTCGACGGGCCGCCAGCCGCCCGCGTTCGCGCCGCGCGGCAGGTCGTCATCGCTGAGCAGGTAGATCACCTGCTGGCCGGTCATGGCGGCGTAGCGCAGGGCGGGGCGCATGCGGTCCACCGCGATGATGGTGGTGGCGCCAAAGGCCAGCAGGCCGCCATGCAGCGCAATGCCGTTGAGCAGGGCGGCCATGCCATGCACCTGCGTGCCGCAGGAAAGATCGGGCTCGCCACTGCTGCGCCGCAGGGCGGAGAAATCGGGCATCATGCCCTGGCGCGAGCGCAGGCAGGTCAGTTCGGGTAGCAGTTCATGCAGGGTTTCGAGCCCGCGCTGCGCCGAGAAGGCGGGCGAGGCGCGGGCCAGCAGCGTGCTGTGCTCGCGCCATGAACGCTGCCAGTCAGGCTGCCAGAAGGCGGGGCGCTGGTTGCGCGCCATGCGTTCGAACTCGGCTTTCTGCCGGTCCTTGAACAGGCGGCGCAGCCATGAGCGCCGTGCGCTCGCCCCCCGGCGCGCGGCCCCGGCCCACAGGCCCGGATCATCGGCAAATGGCGGTGGCGGGTCGGTTTCGGGCGGGGCGATGCATGCAATAAGGCAGGGCTTGTGCGTGCGCTGGGCCGAGGCGATGACGCTTGCGATCTGTTCGGTATTGGCCGCATCGACCTTGCGCACCGACCAGCCCGATGCGCTGTAGCGCGGCAGGATGGTGTCCACCTCCTCGCGCTCGGTGCTCCACAGGCCCACCACCAGGGTCACGCGGTCAAGGCCGAGCTGGCCGGCCAGGGCGGCGCTTTCCAGCGCGACACCGGTGGAAAGCTCGCTCCAGCACCCCAGCGCCCATATGCGGTGGTTGACCACCGAGCGGCCAAAGCGGGCGGCCAGCTTCTGCTCGGCCAGCGCCATGCCGATCGCGGCCCCCAGTCCCTGCCCGTTGGGGCCGCAGGCCTGCCGGTCGGTCGCGGCGGGCAGGCCGGGGCGCGAGACCTGCCCCGACAGTTCGGCCATGATGCGCGGCAGCACCCGGTAGCGGGGCGAGGAGATGACCAGGCGGTCACGATCCGGCCAGTCGGGGCTGGCCGGGTCGAAGCGTAGGAAGCGACTCCACAGCACCGCGCACAGCCCGGCCATGACCCGGGCGTGCGGGGCATGCCGCTGGTCGGTTTCATGCACGCCGATGGCATGGCGGATCGCCGTCGCCAGCCGCTCGGGCATGGCAGGGGCTGCTGGTGGCAGGGCAGGCGAGAGTGCGAGGGCTTCCTGGTCTTCGGGCATGCGGCATCGTCCATGGGGCGGGGGATGATCGGTCGGAGCCGGTGGGGTACTGTTACTGCGCCCCGTGCGCTGCGGCAACATTGCTGCACGCGCCCCTATGCCCGGCGGGGCGGATACTGTATCGGTAGCGGGTCATGCCCCGTCCGTCTCCCCGCTTTGCCCGCCGTGCCATTATCGTGGCGGCCCTGTGCCTGCCAGCCATGGGCGGATGCCGGCTGGTCAGCCAGAAAACCTTCAACCGCCACGCAGGCGACCCGCCACAGCTGCCCGCCGTGCCGGTGCCCAGGGTGGCGGCCATCACCACGCCGCCGCTTGTCACCATCGTGGCGGGCACGCCGCCCGCGCAATGGCAGCCCGCGGTCAGGGCCGCCGTGGCCGATGCGCTCTCGCGCAAGCCCAACGCGCTGTTCACCATCGTGGTCAACGTGCCGGTGGGGAGCGCCAGCGGCCTGCCGGACATGAAGGCGGCGGTGGACACGGACGGCCAGCCGGTGCTGCAGGCGGTGATGGACGCGGGCGCGGGCGTGGCCCAGACCGAGATGGACGCCCGGGGCGTGCCCGCCGGCAGCGCAACGCAGGTCTGCATTTACGTCGAGTAGTTCAATGCGGTTTTGCAATTTCCGCCCCCGTCATGCCATAAAGGCCCCGTTGCCGGTGGTTAACCGCCAGCCCTGGCGCCAGTAAGGGGCGGTTGCATCCCCCCGGCCCAGGGCCACCCCGCACGGTGGGCGTAATGAATGAAGGCCCCGTAAACACGATCGGGGTATGCCATGGAGAAAACCAGCAGTGTCCAGTAATCATGTGGATGGGCATCCGTTTTTCCGGTTCTGCCAGACGGCGCTGGCCGATATCCGCGCCCAGGGGCGATACCGGCAGTTTACGCCCCTGTCACGGCTGGCCGACCGTTACCCGTTATACGAGCAGCCCGAGACCGCGCCCACGCCGTCCACCCCCGCCTGCCCCGAAGACCGGGAGGTCGTGGTCTGGTCCTCCAATGATTATCTGGGCATGGGGGTCGAGCCCGTCGTGGTCGAGGCCGCGATCCGTGCCATTCATGAGCATGGCGCGGGTGCTGGCGGCACGCGCAACATCGCGGGCACGAGCCCGGTGCACACCGCGCTGGAGGCGGAGCTGGCCGACCTGCATGGCAAGGAAGCAGGGCTGCTGTTCGGCTCGGGCTATGTCTCGAACCAGGCATCGCTCCAGACCATCCTGACAAGCATGCCCGGCTGGATCTGCTTTTCCGACCGGCTGAACCATGCCTCCATGATTGCGGGCATCAAGGGCGCGCGCGGGTCGAGCACGGTCATTTTCGAGCATAACGACCTGGCCGACCTTGAAGCCAAGCTGGCCGCGGCGCCGAAGGATGCGCCCAAGCTGATCGCCTTCGAGAGCGTGTACTCGATGGATGGCGACATAGCCGACATCGCGGGCACGTGCGCGCTGGCGCGTAAATACGGTGCCATGACCTACCTTGATGAAGTGCATGCCGTGGGCCTGTATGGCGCGCAGGGCGGCGGCGTGTCGCAGCGCGATGGCGTGGCCGATCAGGTTGACATCATCGAGGGCACGCTGGCCAAGGGCTTTGGCGTGCATGGCGGCTACATCACCGCCTCGAGCAATATTGTTGAATATCTGCGCCTGAGCGCCTCGGGCTTCATCTTCACCACCGCGCTGCCGCCTGCGGTCGTGGCGGCGGCGCTGGCCAGCGTGAAGCAGGTGCGCAAGGATAACTGGCGGCGCGAGCGCATTTTCGAGCGTGTCGATACCTTCCGCGCCAAGCTCAGGGCGGCGGGCATTCCGTTCAACATGACGCCGAGCCATATCGTGCCCATCCCCGTGGGTGATGCCCGGCGCTGCCGCGAACTGAGCGACCGGCTGCTCAATGATTACGGCATGTACACCACCCCCATCAACTACCCGACCGTGCCGCGGGGCACCGAGCGCCTGCGCCTCACGCCGGGGCCGCGCCATACGGATGCGATGATGGACGAGATGGTGGCGGCCCTTGGCCACCTGCTGCGGGTCAATGACCTGGCCGATGCCACTGCCGTGGCCATGGCCTGAGGCAACGCCCTGAAACAGGAAAAGGTTTCTGGCGAAGCTTTTTTAAAAAAAAGAACGCCGCCTTGTTGAAAAAAGGCGGCGCTCCGAAACTTCTATTCTTCCTTAATGGTTCTGCGCGATGGCCTTTTTCAGGTCATCGTAGCTGACGGCGCCGGGAATGATCTGGCGGGCATTGAACACGAAGGTGGGCGTGCCATCGAGCCCGATCGCGCGCGCGAGTTCCATGTTGGCCTGCAGGATGGACGTGACCTTCGCGCCATTCATGTCACTGACCAGCCGGGTGGCATCCAGCCCCGCCTGGGTGGCCAGCGTGCGCATGCGCTCCACCGTGGGCTGCACGGAATCATTCATCACCACGCCCTGCATGCGGAAATAGGCCGCCTGGCCACCCTGCACGAAGGCCGCCACGAGCGCCTGCGATGCAATCAGGCTGGGCTGGCCGAGCACGGGAATGACCTTTTCGATAATCCGCAGGTCCCTGTTCTCGCGCGTCAGGCGGTCGAGATCGGGCAGCACCTTGCGGCAGTAGGGGCAGCGGGGATCATAGAATTCGACAACGGTGGTCTGGCCGGAGGCATTGCCGAGCACGCCATCGGTAGCAGTGGGCGTGGTCAGGTCGGTGCGGTGGCTTTCCAGCGCGGAGCGGGCCGCGTTCTGCTGGGCGGCGTTGGCGCTGGTGCGCAGGGCGGCAATGGCGTCTGACAGGATGGTGGGGTCGGTTTTCAGCGCGTTGCGCATGATCTCGACAATTTCCTGCCGCTGGGCGGGGGTGAAGCAGGCCTGTGCCTCCGCTGCCCTGCCCGCGCCCGCCGTGGCAGCCAGCATTGCCCCCGTGGCGAGCAGGGTGGGCAGCAGGCGTGGCCGGTTGTGGCGGGGCGAAAGAAAAGTCACGGGTTTGCTCCGTTGTCATGTCGCGATAGGGTGGTGTGTAAAGGATCGGGTAGCGGAAAGGAATGGGCCATGGGGCCGCACGGGCGCCATGCCTGTTGCCGATGGCCCGGAACGCCGCTAAGTCGTGAAGGCCCGGCCTACGATCGCGCGGTCGTTACGAGCCGTTCAACGGAATGAAGCCGACCTGCCCATTGGAGAAGCGTTGCGTGCCTGAGCATTCGTCGATCACCCCTGTCGCCCGTCGGTCCATGCGTACGGCGCTGTGTGCGGTTCTGGCCCTTTCGGTTACAGGCTGCGCGTTCAAGAACTATTCGCCGGTCAGGATCGTTTCCAGCATGTTTGGTCCCTCGCCGGGGCAGTTGATCGGCACCGTCTCCTCCGATGAGCCGCAGGCCACCCTTGTGGGGCGTGACATCCTGCAGCGCGGCGGCAACGCGGCGGATGCGGCCACGGCCATGGGGCTGGCCCTGGCCGTGACCCTGCCTTCGCGTGCCTCGCTCGGTGCGGGCGGGGCGTGCCTTGCCTACCGTCCGGGTGACCAGAACGGGGGCCGCGCCTTCTTGTTCCTGCCCGTGGCGGGCGTGACCGACGGGGCGGGCATGCCGCATGCTGATCGTCCGGCGGCGGTGCCCATGCTGGCGCGCGGGCTTTACCTCATGCACCTGCAATATGGCTCGGCCGCGTTTTCCGAGATGGTGCCGGGCGCGATCGCACTTGCGGCCAATGGCATCAATGTGAGCCGCCAGCTTGCCACCGATCTTGCCGCAGTCCAGGTGCCGCTGCTGGCTGATGCGGGCGTGCGCGCGGTGTTCGCCCGCTCGGATGGCAAGGCGCTGGCTGAGGGCGATGCGCTGGTGCAGACCCATCTTTCAGGCGCGCTGGACCAGATCCGCAGCATGGGCGTGGGCGATCTTTATAATGGCGCGCTGGGCCAGTCCTTCGTGGCGGGCAGCCAGAAGGCGGGCGGTGGCCTGACCATGGCCGACATGCGCGGGGCCATTCCGTTTGAGCGGCTGCCGCTCTCCGTCAGCAGTGGCGAGACGCAGGTCAGCTTCCTGCCGCCGCCTGCCGATGGCGGACTGGGGGCCGCGGTGGCGTTCCGCGCGGCCTCTTCATCCGATGCGGCAACGCGCGCGCAGGCCAGTGTTGCGGGTTGGCGGGCACAGAATGGCAGCCACGCCAGCGGCACGGGGGATGACTTGACCGCCCGCGCGCAGGCCTTTGTCAATGCTGGCGGGGCAGGCGGCGGGGGCCTGCCTTCGCTCCCGGCGTCCACTTCGTTCACCGTGGTTGACCACGGGGGCATGGCGGTGGCGTGCAGCCTGAGCATGGACAACCTGTTTGGCACCGGACGCATGGCGGGCAATACCGGCATCGTGCTGGGCGCCTCGCCCGCGCGCCTGCCGCAGCCGCTTTATGCCGCCGCCATTGCCAGCCAGGGCCGCGCCTTCCGCGCGGTGGTGGCAGGGTCGGGCCAGAACGACGCAGCGGCGGCCACCGGCATTGCCATGCGCCAGCTCCTTGCAGGCCAGACACCCGATGCCCATCCTGTAACCGCGCAGGGGCGCGTCAACGCCATATCCTGCCCGCGCGGCCTGCCGGGTGATGGCGCAACCTGCACCGCCGTGACCGACCCGCGTGGCGCGGGGCTGGCCATGGGGCCGCGCTAAACGGCGGTTATTGCGCGGCGGGCCATCATTATCGGGGCAGGAAAGGAACAGGGCCATTGTAAATGATCCTGTTTTGTTCCATATTGCAGGACATGACCCGCCCCTGTTCCGGGCTGGCGTGGCAGGGCAGGGTGCCCGTTATAAGGTTTCATTCCACAAGAAGCAGGTAGGCAGGCAATGGCACAGGCTCCGGGTATAGATAAAAGCAAGGCCCTGGAAGGGGCATTGAGCCAGATCGAGCGCGCGTTCGGCAAGGGCTCGATCATGCGCATGGGCGAGCGCCCGTCCGAGCAGGTGGATGTGATTTCCACCGGCTCGCTCGGCCTCGACATAGCACTTGGCATTGGCGGCCTGCCGCGCGGCCGCATTGTCGAGATTTATGGCCCCGAAAGCTCGGGCAAGACCACCATGGCGCTGCATGCCATTGCCGAGGCGCAGCGCAAGGGCGGCACCTGTGCCTTCATCGATGCCGAGCACGCGCTTGACCCCGGCTATGCCCGCAAGCTGGGCGTGGATGTGGACAACCTGCTGATCAGCCAGCCCGATGCAGGCGAGCAGGCGCTCGAGATTGCCGACACGCTGGTGCGCTCGGGCGCGATTGACGTGCTGGTGGTCGATAGCGTGGCGGCCCTTGTGCCGCGCGCCGAGCTTGAGGGCGACATGGGCGACAGCCATGTGGGCCTGCATGCCCGGCTGATGAGCCAGGCGCTGCGCAAGCTGACCGGCTCGGTCTCGCGCTCGAACACCATGCTGATCTTCCTCAACCAGATCCGCCTCAAGATTGGCGTGATGTTCGGCAGCCCCGAGACGACGACAGGCGGCAACGCACTGAAGTTCTATGCCTCCGTGCGCATGGACATCCGCCGCATCGGCTCGATCAAGGACAAGGACGAGGTGACGGGCAACCAGACCCGCGTCAAGGTGGTCAAGAACAAGATGGCGCCCCCCTTCCGCCAGGTCGAGTTCGACATCATGTATGGCGAAGGCATCAGCAAGGTGGGTGAACTGATCGATCTTGGCGTCAAGGCGGGTATTGTTGAAAAGTCCGGCGCCTGGTTCTCATGCGACAGCCAGCGCATTGGCCAGGGGCGTGAAAACGCCAAGCAGTTCCTGCGCGACCACCCCGAAATGGCCGCCGATATCGAGCGCCGCGTGCGTGAGCAGGCCGGTGTGGTGGCCGAGGCCATGCTGGTCGGCCCCGATGAGGAGGGGGCTGACTGATTGCCCTTGGCCTGTTCCATTGTAACAGGCTATCGTCCCTGCGCCCTGGCGTGGCCTGTGCCACGACGGGGGCAGGGCCTGAAAAGCGGGGGTAAGGGCAGCCGGAATGAGACCACGTCTTGCAATGATCGGATTGCTGGCCTGCCTTGCCGCCTGTAGCGGCGGGCATGACGACAATAATGATCCGGCCGATGTGGATGAAGCCCCCCGCCCGCTCGGGCGCAGCGCGTGGGAGGGGCACCACGCCACGCATGCAGACAATGCCCTGCGCCCGCTCTCGCACCACCTGCCCAAGCCGCCCAGCCCCAATGAGGAGGGTGCTACCGAGGAATATCATACGCCCCCGGATGCGGCGGCGATGCAGATGATCTCATCGGGCTACGACCCCAACCAGGCTGGCGACGATAGTCCGTCTGACAGTGACGATGGCAAGCATTTCGTCGTGCCTGACACGCAGGTCAGCTACGGCAGGCAGGGCAAGTAGAAGCTATACCCCTACAGCACAAGCACCGCGCGGATGTCGTTCACATTGGTCAGCGTGGGGCCGGTTATGACCAGATCGCCCATTTGCCTGAACACGGTGTAGCTGTCATGCGCGCGCAGGGCGGCACGCGGGTCGCAGCCCGCTTTTTCAGCGCGGGCCAGCGTATCGGGGGTGATGATGGCGCCTGCCGCATCCTCGGTGCCATCAATGCCATCGCTATCCGCCGCAATGGCCCAGATGCCCTTCTGCCCCTGCAGGGCGCAGGCCATGGAGAGCAGGAACTCGGTATTGCGCCCGCCCCGCCCCGGCGCGGGACCGGCCGGGTTGATGCTCACCGTCGTCTCGCCGCCTGAAAGCAGCACGGCGGGCCCCGCCACGGGCAGGCCGTGCAGGCGGGCCGACAGGGCGATGCCGGCCATGAGCGTGCCGGCGTCGCGGCTTTCGCCCTCCAGCGCATCCCCCAGAATGAGTGGCGTCAGGCCGCATGCGCGTGCCGTGCTGGCGGCTGCCTGCAGCGCCATCAGCGGCGTTGCGATCAGCGTGACCTGGTTGGCGGGGGAAGGCGGCATCGGCCCGGCATCATGTTCGAGTACCTTCCGCGCCGCCTCGGGCAGGGCAATGCCGTAATGGGCAATGATGGCGCGGGCATCGGCGGGGGTGGTGGGGTCCGCTACCGTGGGGCCGCTGGCGATGGTCAGCAGGTCATCGCCCGGCACGTCGCTTATGGCCAGTGTCACGACCCGGGCGGGGCAGGCGGCTGCGGCCAGCCCCCCGCCCTTGATGGCCGAGAGATGGCGGCGCACCACATTCATGTCACGTATGCTGGCCCCGCTATGCAGCAGGGCGCGGTTGATCGTGCGCAGGTCATCCAGCGTCACGCCCGGTTTGGGCAGTTCCAGCAATGCTGATCCGCCGCCGGAAATCAGGGCGATGACCAGGTCATCATGCCCCAGGCCGGCCACTTCCGCCATCATGATGCGGCCTGCGGCCACGCTGCGGTCGTCGGGCACGGGGTGGGCGGCCTCAAGCACGCGGATGCGCCGTGTGGGGGTAGCGTGCCCGTCGCGCGTGACCACGCAGCCGCTCATCTCCACATCCGGCCAGGCGCGTTCAAGGGCAGCCGCCATGCTTGCCGCCGCCTTGCCCGCGCCCACCACCACGCACCGGCCCTTCGGCCTGGGGGGCAGGTAGCGCGCCAGCACCTGATCGGGCAGGGCGCTGTGGATGGCGGCATCAAGAATGCGGCGCAGGGTGGCGCGGGCATGCGTGTCCGTCCAGTCCGCGGGCGTGCTCTGCCGGGGGGCGGCTGAAAACGGGTGGATGGTCGGATCGTTCATGACGTTATCCCTGTCATTGGCGTGGCGTGGCGTGGCGCGGGGGGCGCCACGGGGGTAGACGGCCCGCCCGCGGGCTGGGGTGCCCGGGCAGGGCACCATGGGGTCCATACCATCGGGGCAGCATGGCGCGGTGTGTCACAATTGTCACGTCTGTGTCAGGATGGGCGGAATGCGGCGGGTTGGCGGGGGTGTACACGCTAAATTGGGCGCCCCGTATCTGGATCGGGGCAGGCGATGGTGATACGCGGCAGATGGCCTGCGCCCATGGGCAGGCGCCACAGCAGAAAGGACAAGGGCATGGAGGACTGCATGCTGGACGCGCGTCCCGTCATCTCCACGCATCCGGCTCCCGGCCCGGTGCAGCCTTACCTGATCTTTCCCCGCCCGGAATGGGCAGCACTCCGCGCCAATGTGCCGCAATCGCTGGGCGAGGCCGATATTGCAACACTGCGCGGGCATAACGAGCCGGTCTCGCTGGAAGACATAACCGAGATCTACCTGCCGCTGTCGCGCCTGCTCAACCTGCATGTCATGGCCACCCGCAGCCTGAACAGCATGGTCAAGAGCGCGTTCATGGGCAGGCCGGGCGTGACCATGCCGTTCGTGATCGGCATCGCGGGCAGCGTGGGGGTGGGCAAGAGCACGTTTGCCCGCCTGCTGCAGGCCGTGCTGTCGCGCTGGCCCGACCATCCGAATGTGGCGCTGGTCACGACCGATGGCTTCCTGCTGCCCACGCGCGAGCTGGAAAAGCGAAACCTCATGCACCGCAAGGGCTTCCCCGAAAGTTATGACCTGCGGCAGATGATCGGCTTCCTCTCGGCGCTGAAGGCTGGCGGGCGCAACCTCAGGGTGCCGGTCTATTCGCACGAGGCCTATGACATCGTGCCCGACCGCTATCAGGTGATCGACCAGCCCGATATCCTGATCTTCGAGGGGCTGAACGTGCTCCAGACCGTGTCCGAGCAGCCGTTCATGGCGTCTGATTTCTTTGATTTCTCGATCTATCTCGATGCCGATACGAAGGTGATCGAGGACTGGTACGTCAAACGCTTCCTGCTGCTGCAGAAAACCGCCTTCCGCAAGCCCGGCTCCTATTTCCACCATTACGCCGACCTGCCCGAACGTGAGGCCGGGCAGCTTGCGCGTGACATCTGGCGGCGCATCAACCTGCCCAACCTGCAGCAGAACATCCTGCCCACGCGCGAGCGCGCCCGCGTGGTCATGCACAAGAGCCCGAGCCATGCGATCGATACGGTGTGGATGCGCCAGATTTAAGGATCGGGTTTTAAAAGAGTAAAAGTTTTCGGGTGCCGTCTTTTTTTTTAAAGGCGGCGATCTTGCAAAACGTTTCACCAGAAACCTTTGCCGGTTGTGCGTCTGAACTTCCCTTTGGCATAAAAACGGCCCGGATTGCCCCGGGCCGCTCTGACTGCGCGAAGAGGTGCGAGCCGCTTATGCGTTGAGATAGACGGTCTTGGTATCGACATAGGCTTCAAGCCCGTACTGGCCGTCCTCGCCGCCAATGCCGCTATCGCCATAACCGTGGTGGAAGCCCTGCGCGGCCTCGCCACCTTCACGGTTGACGTAGATCTCGCCAAAGTTCAGCTCGTTGGTCATGCGCATGATGTTTTTAAGGTTCTGCGTGAACATGTAGGCCGACAGGCCATAGCGCGAGTTGTTGGCCTGGGCGATGGCATCATCAAAGTCTTTCACGCGGATCAGCGACAGCACGGGGCCGAACACCTCGTCCTGTGCAATATCCATCTCCGCCGTGACCCCGGTCAGCAGGGTGGGGGCGTAGAAATTGCCCTGGTCATACGCGCCGCCGGTCAGCCGCTTGCCGCCGTGCTCGACCTTCGCCCCCTGGCTGATGGCTTTCTGCACGATCGCATCGACCTTCTCGAGTTCGGCGGCGCTGATCTTGGGGCCCATGTCGGTGGCTTCATCAAGCGGGTTGCCGGTTTTCAGCGCGGCCACCTTCTTGCGCAGGCGTTTGAGGAATTCGTCATATACGGCGGTGTGCACATATGTGCGCTCGTTGGCCGTGCAGACCTGCCCGCAATTCATGAAGCGCGCGGCAACAGCCGCATCCACCGCCTTTTCAATATCGGCATCCTCCATCACGATGAACGGGGCCTTGCCGCCGAGTTCAAGCCGCACTTCCTTCAGCCCTTCGGAGGCGGCGGCCATGATCTTGCGGCCCGCGGGCGTGCTGCCGGTCATGGTGATGAGCTTGGTGATGGGATTGGTCACGAGCGCGTTGCCCACCGTGGCGCCGCCGCCGGTCACGACATTGAACACGCCCTTGGGGAAGCCCGCCTCGACCGAGAGTTCGGCCAGCGCGAAGGTCGAAAGCGGGGTGAGTTCATGCGGCTTGATGACGAAGGTGTTGCCTGCGGCCAGGGCCGGGCCGAGCTTGCGCGCGGTCAGTGCCAGCGGGAAGTTCCATGCCGAGATGCCCGCCACCACACCGTGGGGGATCTTCTCGATCAGGATTTTCTCGCCGGGGCGGCTGCCGGGAATGATGTTGCCCTCAAGGCGGCGCACATTCTCGGCGGCGAAGCGGATCAGTTCGATGGCGAACCCCACCTCGATGCGCGCTTCCTTCAGTGGCTTGCCGTTCTCCAGGGTGATGATGCGGGCCAGCTTTTCGCTATCGCGCCGGATCAGTTCAATCAGGCGGTAGAGGTAATCCGCCCGCTCGGTCGCAACCAGCCTGCTCCATGATCGAAAAGCCGCCTGTGCCGCCTCGAGTGCGGTGTTGACATCGTCTTCGCTCGCCACGGCCACCGTGGCCAGAACAGCACCCGTGGCGGGATTGTGGATGGTGTCGTGCGCGGAGTTGCCGGGCTTGTGCCAGTCTCCATTGATGAACAGGTCATAGGTTTTCGGTTTGGACGAGATATGGATCATGATCCGGACTTTCCTTGTGCGGGCAGGGGATGGCGCGCGGCAAGGCCACCCGCGCCCCGTTGAGGGGGCAGGGTGGATGCGCGCGGGCTGTCAGTAAGGCGGGGCGCAGGCTCAGGATTCCAGGAACGGACGCCCCTCATGGGCCACGAGCAGGTCGTGCATGTCGGTTGCGTGTTCTTCCTCTTCCGCCAGGATCTTTTCGAGCATGATGCGCGTTGTGGGGTCATGATCGGCAAAATAGCGGATCAGTTCACGGTAATGCTCGATCACCAGCCGTTCGGCCACCAGGTTCTGGCGCACCATTTCAACGAGGTTGCCGCCATTGCCATATTCGGAGGCGGAACGGGTGGCCAGCCCCTCGGGTGAGAGGTTGGGCACGCCGCCAAGCTGGTCGATGCGCGCGGCCGCCCACATCATGTGGGCGCGTTCTTCCTTGGCGTGGGTGGCGAACTCGGCGGCCACGCTCTCGCTGGTAATGCCCTCGACGGAGATGGAATGCATCGTATAGCGCAGCACGCACACAAGCTCGGTTGCCACCACCGTCTGCAACAGGTCGATGGCGGTCTGGACATTGCCCTGATAGGCGGGGGTGAGCGCGCCTTTTTCAATTGCTTTCTTCGCGCGTTCGCGCAGGGTCTTCACGTCGGTCAGGAACGTATTTTCAGCAACATCAGCCATGATGGGTTTCCCTGTATGTGGCGGCCCGCACATGGTGCAGGCCAGTTGAAAGGGGTTGCTGGCGTAACGGGCCGAAAGAGTGCGTGGTTCCCCCAAAATGGGCTGCCTTTCATGACAAAACGCCCATAAACCCGAGAAAATGGGGGTTGAGGCAGGTTTTTCGCCTGCACAGGCGTTGCCATTCACGTCCAGATCATTATTGATCTGAATTAATAAGACCTATTTGCATTAAGGATTACTCAAGCGCATGGTAGCATTCACCGCAGGCCAGCCCGAAAAGCTTCCCCGCCGCGCCTTGAGCGAGGAAGCCTATGATCATGTGCGTCGTGGGCTGATCCGTAGCCGGTATCGCTCGGGCGAACGGCTGGTCCTGCGCCCGCTTGCCGCTGAGCTCGGGCTGAGCCCCACGCCGGTGCGCGAGGCGCTGCTGCGGCTTGTGTCCGAGCATGCGCTGGAACTCAACGACCGCAATACCGCTGTCGTGCCCGCCATGACCCAGCGCAGCTTTGCCGAGATCCATGATTTGCGGATGGATCTTGAAATGCGCCTTGCCGCCGCCGCCGCCCAGCGCGCCTCTTCCAACGGCATCGAGGCGCTGGTCATCCTGCAGCACCAGTTCATGGATGCCTCGCGCGCGCGTGATGACGGGGGCATGGCGGCTTTCAACGCCGATTTTCACACCACGGTGGCCACCCTGGCCGAACTGCCACTTACGGCCAACATCCTGCGCAACCTGTGGATGCGGATCGGGCCGATCTATGCCCTGTCACGCCCGATGATCCAGGTCGAGCACGAAGGTCGCACCCACCCGCATGAAGAACTGATCATGGCCCTGCGCCAGCGCGACGTGACCGCCGCCCAGGCGGCGGTCACGCGTGATTTCGAGCATGCGCGGCGCTGGATCGAGCCCCGCCTGTCGTAACCGGCGGGGCTGGCTGGGGCCGCCTTAAGGCTGGCCCGAGGGGCGCATCTGCGGCACTTCGATGTCGATTTCCAGCATCGAGACGGAATTGCCGCGGTCCAGTTTCACCTGGACCTTGTCCTGATCAACGGCGATATGCCGCTTGATCACTTCAAGAATTTCGGCCTGGAGCTTGTTCAGCAGGTCGGATTCATTGCCATTGCCGGTGCGCTCATGGGCCAGCAGGATCTGCAGGCGGTCACGCGCGACGGGGGCCGAGGTCTTGGAACCGCGGCCAAAGAAGGAACCGAACAGGCTCATCAGCTTTTCCCCTTGAACAGGCGTGCCAGCAGGCCCTTGCGTTCAACCGGTACGGTTACTTCCAGCTTCTCGCCTTCCAGCCGGCGCGCGGCTTCGGCATAGGCGCGGGCGGGCGGGCTGTCGGGGCTGCTCAGGGTGACCGGCGCGCCCAGGTTGGAGGCGCGCAGCACTTCCTCGCTTTCGGGGATGATGCCGAGCAGCGGGATGGACAGGATCTCGAGAACATCCTCGATGCGCAGCATCTCGCCACGGGCGGCGCGGGCGGGGTCATAGCGGGTGAGCAGCAGGTGCTTCTCGATCTTGCCGCCGCCCTTGGCCTTCTCGGTCGTGCTGTCGAGCATGCCGATGATGCGGTCGCTGTCACGCACCGAGGAGACCTCGGGGTTGGTGACCACGATGGCATGGTCGGCATGGTACATGGCCAGCTGCGCGCCGCGCTCGATGCCGGCGGGGCTGTCGCAGATCACCCAGTCGAACTTTTCACGCAGCTGCGCCATCACGCTGGCCACGCCCTCGGCGGTCAGCGCATCCTTGTCGCGTGTCTGCGAGGCGGGGAGGATGGAAAGCGTCTCGATCCGCTTGTCGCGGATCAGCGCCTGCGAGAGCTTGGCATCACCCTGGATGACATTGATCAGGTCGAACACCACGCGCCGCTCGGCCCCCATGACCAGGTCGAGGTTGCGCAGCCCGACATCGAAATCGACCACCACCACATTCTGGCCGGTCTGTGCCAGCGCAGCCCCGAGTGCTGCCGTGGACGTTGTCTTTCCGACGCCGCCCTTGCCGGATGTGACAACCAGCACTTTTGCCATGGGGGTAGTTCCTTGAGCGCTTTTGGGGGGTGTTTTCTTGTTCATGACCTGATGGATACGGTTGTAATATGGATGGGCGCGCATGATGCGCAACGGGGGCGGGACTTAAGGCTCAGGGTTTGCGGCCCCTGATTGTGGGCGGAACAAGCGGCTGGACCACAAGTGTGTCATTATTGAGAATGATCTGCGCCGGTTTTTCAACATAGCGGGGGTCGATTTCCTCGGCGGTGATGTAATAACCGTCGATCGCCAGCAGTTCGGCCTGCATGGAATGGGCGAAGATGCGGGCATCGGGCTGGCCGTTCATGCCTGCTATGGCGCGCCCGCGCAGCGGGCCATAGACATGGATCGACCCGCCTGCCGTCACCTCCGCTCCCGAGCCGACCGAGCCGAGGATGATGATGTCGCCATCAGGGTTCATGATCACCTGGCCGGAACGGATCGGCTGTTCGATGAGCATCGAGCCCCCGCGGGGCGGCTCGATGGGGGCAGGGGTCGTGTCATCGGGTATGTCCACGGCCCCCGAGGCGCGTCCGCCCTGAAAGCCTGCGGGCCAGTCCCACCCCGCGCAGGCGGGCCAGGTGGCGTCGCCGCCTTCGATTCCGATGATGCGGATGCCGCGCGCGCGCAGCGCGGGGTACAGTTCGGCCAGCCCTTCGGTCCCGGCCTCGAGCAGCGAGAGGTCGAGAATGACCGGCTTGCCCGCGAAAAAGGCGCTCGATCGCGCGATCTGGGCATCAAGGCCCGCCAGCCAGTCGGCCAGCAGGGGTTCGGGTGAAAGGACCAGGGCCAGGAAGGACCGGCCACGGGCGCGGATCTTGGGTGTGGGACGCAGTTCGTCTGGCAACGTGTTCCTGTCCTGCTCTGGGTCAATGGGGCCTGTCTGTTTCAGCTACCGCGCCGGGCTGCGACTGTCGAGGAAATCCTGCCTGTTTAAGGGCATTTACGGCCCGTTCCGCATCGATATGGGCACGCGTGCGCACTCGGGGCTTGGCGAAGGGCGTGGCAATGCAATAAAGCGGGAACATGCGCATCCTCTACCACCTTCCCCTTTCGCCCTATTGCCGCAAGGTTCGCCTCGTGATGGGTGAAAAACGGCTGCCGTTTGAACTCAAGATCGAGCGTGTGTGGGAACAGCGCCCCGACTACCTTGATCGCAACCCCGCCGGCACCGTGCCCATGCTGCAGGAGGATACCGGGCTGTGCATTCCGGATTCGTGGGTGATCTGCGAATACCTTGAGGAAGCCTATCCCGACACCCCGCTGCTGGGCCGCACGCTGGCCGAGCGGGTGGAGGTGCGCAGGCTGGTGGTGTGGTTTGACGAGAAATTCGGCCGCGAGGTCTCGCGCAACCTGCTGACCGAGAAGGTGTACAAGCGCATATCCGGCAGCGGCAACCCCGATGGGGCAGCACTGCGGGCGGGGTATGCCAACATCCGCACCCATCTGTCCTATATCGACTGGCTGGCCGAAACGCGGCGGTGGCTGGCGGGCAACCAGCTCTCGCTGGCCGATTTCGCGGCGGCTTCCCATCTGTCATGCCTCGACTTCCTTGATGATGTGGACTGGTCGCGCGCGCCTGCCGCCAAGGACTGGTATGCCCGCGTCAAGAGCAGGCCGTGCTTCCGCTCCGTGCTGCAGGACCGGATTTCCGGCTTTACGCCGCCCGCCCATTACGCGGACCTGGATTTCTAGCGCATGGCAGTGCAGGGCCCCGGTCATGATGCCATCGTGCTGGGCGCGGGGGCCGCGGGCCTCATGGCCGCCGCCACGGCAGGGCAGGGCGGCGTGCGCGTTGTGGTGCTTGACCACGCGCAGCACGCGGGGCGCAAGATTCTCATATCCGGCGGTGGGCGGTGCAACTTCACCAACATGGATGCAGGCGCGGGGCAGTTCCTGTCCGCCAACCCGCACTTCGCCAAATCGGCGCTGGCGCGGTACACCCCCGCCGATTTCCTGGCCCTTGTGCAGCGTCACCGCATTCCCTGGCACGAGAAGGCGGCGGGCCAGCTCTTCTGTGACCGTTCGGCGCGTGACATCGTGGAC
Source organism: Komagataeibacter sp. NFXK3 (assembly GCF_054182245.1). Classification (NCBI taxonomy): domain Bacteria; kingdom Pseudomonadati; phylum Pseudomonadota; class Alphaproteobacteria; order Acetobacterales; family Acetobacteraceae; genus Komagataeibacter; species Komagataeibacter sp. NFXK3. The sequence goes on along the minus strand of NZ_JAPIVJ010000004.1, from coordinate 106,296 downwards.
ATGCTCATGCGCGAATGTGCTGCAGGCCATGTGGAGATGCGCCTGTCGCACCGCATCATCGATGTTGCGCGTGATGGGGCCGGGCAGTACCGCGTCGAGACCGACCACGGCGTGTTCCATGCGCCGAGCCTGATCGTGGCTACTGGCGGGCTGTCGATTCCCAAGCTTGGCGCCACGGGGCTGGCGCATGACCTGGCGCGCCGCTTCGGGCTGGGCATGGTGGCTCCGGCGCCCGCCCTCGTGCCGCTGACCTTTGGCGCGCGCGACATGGCGTGGATGGAACCGCTGGCCGGGCTTTCGGTCAATGTGGGCATTGCCTGCCATGAGGGCACGGGGCGGCAGGCGCGGCATGTCACCTTCCGCGATGGCATGGTGTTCACCCATCGGGGGCTGTCGGGGCCTGCCATCTTGCAGGCATCATCGTACTGGCAGCCGGGTGAAGCACTCGAGATCGACCTGCTGCCCGGCATCAATGCGGCGGCGCGGCTGCTCGAGATCAAGCGCGACCGCCCGCGCGCGGGCGGGGTGGCCATGCTGTCCATGCTGCTGCCGCAGCGCCTGGCGCAGCTTTTCGCGCAGTCCTGCCTGCCCGAAGGCCAGCTTGCGGGCCTGCCCGATTCGGTGCTGACCGATACGGCCGACATGCTCGGGGCATGGCGGCTCAACCCGCATGGCACGGAAGGCTACGTGAAGGCGGAGGTCACGCGCGGCGGCGTGGATACGGGCTGCCTCTCCTCGCGTGATATGGAAGCGCGTGACGTGCCGGGGCTGTTCATGGTGGGCGAGGCGGTGGACGTGACCGGCTGGCTGGGGGGCTACAACTTCCAGTGGGCGTGGGCCAGCGGGCATGCGGCGGGGCAGGCCGTGGCCGAACGTCGCGGCTGAATGCTGTTTGCGGGCCAGCCTTTCCTGCTCGTTTTCCTGCCGCTGGTGCTGGGGCTGTATTATGCCGTAGCCGCCAGCAGGGCCGCGCGGCAGGGTGTGCTCATTGCCGCCTCGCTGGTCTTTTACGGGGTGTGGGACTGGCGGTTCGTGCCCTTCCTGCTGGGCATGACAGGCTTCAGCCAGGGTGTTGCCGTGCTGTGGGGGCGCACCCGGTGGCGGGGCTGGCTGTGGCTGGGCATTGCGGGCAACCTCGCGGTGCTGTTCGGCTTCAAATACGCATTCTGGCTGGCAGGCTGCGTGCTGGCCGCCATGGGCCATGCCCCTGCGCCATGGCCGGTGATCCTGCCGCTGGGGCTGTCGTTTTTCGTGTTCCAGAAAATATCCTACCTCGTTGACCTCGGGCGCGGGCAGGCGCGGGTTTATCGGCTGGCGGATTTTGTGGAGTTCGTGACCTTCTTCCCGCAACTCGTGGCAGGCCCCATCGTGCGGCATAACGAACTGATCCCGCAATTCGATGCCAGCCCGCGCGGACCTGCCATGTGGGAGAACCTCGGGCGCGGCTTCCTGCTGCTGCTGGTGGGGCTGGGCAAGAAGGTGGGGCTGGCCGATACGCTGGGCAGCATCTGCACGCCGGTGTTCGAGGCCGCCCATATGGGCCATGCTCCCGCACTGGGGGCGGCATGGTTGGCGGCCGTGAGCTTCATGCTCCAGATCTATTTCGATTTTTCCGGCTATTCTGACATGGCGATCGGCATGGCGCTGATGATGGGCATCCGCCTGCCATTCAATTTCAATGCGCCTTACCGCGCCGTATCGGTGCGTGACTTCTGGCGGCGGTGGCACATGACGCTGTCACGCTTTTTGCGGGATTACGTCTATATCCCGCTGGGTGGCAACCGCTGCGCGCCCGCGCGGCAGGCGGTGAACGTGATGGCCACCATGGGGCTGGCGGGGCTGTGGCACGGGGCGGGGTGGAATTTTGTGGCCTGGGGCCTGCTGCATGGCGGAGCCCTCGCCACAGCCCATGCGTGGGATCGCACCGGGCGCGCCCTGCCACGGGCCGTGGGCTACGTGCTGACCATGCTGTTCGTGCTGTTGACATGGGTGGTGTTCCGCGCCGCCGACCTGCCCGCGGCAGGGCGCATGCTGGCGGGGATGACGGGCATGCATGGCGGCGGCAGCGTAACGGTAGCCCACCCCGTGGTGCTGGGCCTTGCGCTGGCCATTGCGGTGATCAGCCCCGCCTCGCAGCAGGTGGTGCTGGAGCGCGTGCGGCCCGCGCCGTGGCTTGCGGTGGCGGCCGGGATCGCCTTCGTGCTGCTGGTGTTTCTGGTGGGTGGCAGGCCACCGGAGGCGTTCATCTATTTCCAGTTCTGAAAAAACCGTGCAGCCAACGTCGCTTTTTTGAAAGAAGGCAGCGCCCGGAAACTTTCATTCTGTGGATATATTGCGATATTCACGCTGCCTGTTGCGCAATCCATGAAATTTAAAAACCAGCCTGTAAACCAGCCCAAAACCGGAAGGAAGTTTCTGGTGAAGCTTTTTTCAAAAAGCTTCAAAAGCCCCCGTTTTTCAAGATAACATCGCCAGTATCATGCAGCCGGGACTGGTATTGGCCATGATGCTTCCCAATTTATGCAGATACAGCCCATAATGGGGTACGATTGCACCACCTACAGGCAGGAGCACATGGCAGGCAGGCGAGACAGCATGGATGATAGCCCGGCAGACCTGTTTGGCAATGCGGCTCCGCAGCCCTCCGCGCGTGGCCCGGTCGCATTTCCGCAGGCGCCTTCCGCCCAGCCCGCCCGCAACCAGCCCCTGGCCGACCGCCTGCGCCCCACCACGCTTGATGAGGTGGTGGGTCAGGACCACCTGCTCGGCCCCGATGGCAGCCTGCGCCAGATGCTGGCCCGTGGCTCGCTTGCCAGCCTGATTTTGTGGGGCGGGCCGGGCGTGGGCAAGACCACCATCGCCCGCCTGCTGGCCGCCGCCGCGGGCCTGCGCTTCGTGCAGCTTTCGGCCGTGTTCTCAGGTGTTGCCGACCTCAAGCGCGCGTTCGAGGAAGCCCGGCGCACGGCGGCCTCGGGCGGTGGCACGCTTTTATTCGTTGATGAGATCCACCGCTTCAACCGCGCCCAGCAGGATGGCTTCCTGCCGGTGGTGGAGGATGGCACCGTGGTGCTGGTGGGGGCCACGACCGAGAACCCCTCTTTTGCGCTCAACAGCGCATTGCTCTCACGCTGCCAGGTGCTGGTGCTGCACCGGCTGGATGATGCGGCGATGGAGCAGCTGCTCGACCGCGCCGAGGCTACCACCGGCAGGCCCCTGCCGCTCACGCCCGAGGCCCGCGCCACCCTGCGCGCCATGGCCGATGGGGATGGGCGCTACCTGCTCAACATGGTCGAGCAGCTTCTTGCCCTGCCGCCGCAGCGCGAGGCGCTTGACCCCGCCGCCCTGTCACGCCTGCTCGCCCGCCGCGCGGCGCTGTACGACAAGGACCGCGAGGAGCATTACAACCTCATCTCGGCGCTGCACAAATCCCTGCGCGGTTCCGACCCCGATGCCGCACTCTACTGGTTTGCCCGCATGCTCGAAGGCGGCGAGGACCCGCGCTACATCGCCCGCAGGCTCACCCGCTTCGCCGCCGAGGACGTGGGCATGGCCGACCCCCACGCCCTGCCGCTGGCGGTTGCAGCATGGGAGACCTTCGAGCGCCTTGGCTCGCCGGAGGGCGAACTGGCACTGGCGCAGCTTGTGGTGCATCTGGCCACGGCGCCCAAGTCGAATGCGGTATACAAGGGCTACAACATGGCCCGCCGGGCCGCGCGTGCTACCGGCAGCCTCATGCCGCCAGCCCATATTCTCAACGCGCCCACCACGCTGATGAAGGATATCGGCTACGGCAAGGGCTACGAATACGACCATGATTCGGAGGGCGGCATATCGGGGCAGAACTACTTCCCCGATGGCATGCGCAGGCCGAAACTGTACCAGCCGACCGACCGGGGATATGAACGCGAAGTCGCGCGACGGCTGGACAGTTGGAACAGAGTGCGCGAAAGCCGTGGGTCATGAGTGTCGTTACCCTTACCGTCAGCGATGACGAAGCCGATATCCGCCTCGACCGCTGGTTCCGCAGGCATTACCCGCACCTGACGCAGGGCGCGTTGCAAAAGCTGTGCCGCACGGGGCAGGTGCGCGTGGATGGCAGGCGCGCCACCGCCGCCACCCGGCTCGCACCCGGGCAGGCCGTGCGCGTGCCGCCCATACCCAATGCCAACCGGCCGCCGCCGCTCGCGGTCAGGCCGCTTGATGAGCGGCAGGTACGCGAGATCAACGAGATGGTCATCTACCGCGATGACCATCTGATCGTGCTCAACAAGCCCGCAGGCATTGCCGTGCAGGGTGGCCCCGGCATCACCCACCATATCGACGCGCTGCTCGAAGGCCTGCGTGAAAACGCCGATGACCCGCGTCCCCGCCTTGTCCACCGCATTGACCGTGATACGTCGGGCCTGCTGCTGGTCGCCCGCACGCCGGGTGTGGCCGCCAAGCTGGCCGCCGCCTTTCGCGGGCGTGACGTGCACAAGGTTTACTGGGCCGTGGTGGTGGGGCGGCCGTCGCCTGCCACCGGCATCATCGACCAGCCTTTGACCAAGCTGGGCGCGGGAGCAGGGGCCATCAGCGTGGTGGCCGAGCGGGGTGATGCGGATGCGGTGCATGCCCTGTCGGAATACGAGGTGCTTGATGCAGCGGCGCGCAAGATGTCGTGGCTCGCACTCTCGCCGCTGACAGGCCGCACCCACCAGCTGCGCGTGCATTGCGAGGCGCTGGGCAACCCCATACTGGGCGACCCGAAATATGGTGGTGACAAGGCGCATGTCACCGGATTTGCCGACAGGCTGCACCTGCATGCCCGCAGGCTGGAACTGCCGCACCCCGCAGGCGGCACGCTGGTGGTCGAGGCGGAGCTTTCGCCCCACATGCGCGAGACATTCAGGCAGATCGGGTTTGTTGCCCCGGCCGCCGCACCGGCCCGGCGCAAATAACGCCGCCCGGCACCACAGGACAGGAAGTAAAATGGCACAGAACGGAAATGCAAAACGGATCCTGATCGGGGGCGCGGTCGCCCTTGTGGTGATAGCGGGCGGCGGGGGGCTGGTGCTCAAATCCATGCTCGACCCCGATGCCGTGCGCGCCAAGGCCATTGCCGCGATTGAAAAACAGACCGGCCGCCAGGTGCGCATGGGCGCGCTGGAGTTCAGCGTTTTCCCCACCCTTTCGCTTTCCGTGAAGGATGTGGGCCTGTCTGACATGGCGGGCGGGGCCTATACCGACATGGTCACGGCGGACAGCCTGCAGGCCAGCGTGGGCCTGATGGCGCTGCTGCACCACGAGATCCAGCTTGATGGCCTGAAGCTCGACCATCCGGTCATCCACCTCGAGCGCACCGAACAGGGCATGGCCAACTGGCGCCTCACCCCCACCGGCGCGCAGGCCACCGCAAAGCCGGATGCCACGACCCAGCAGGCGGCATCGGACTGGAAGGTGCAGATCGGCAGTATCCGCATCAGCAATGCCGATGTGGACTGGGATGACCGCCTTTCAGGCAGCAAGGGCAAGGTCGTGCTCGACCACATCAACCTGACCGATGTGGATGGCAGCAAGCCCGAGATCGACGTGGCGGGCCATAATGATACCGGCAGCTTCACGCTGGCGGGGCATACGGGGTCGATCAACCTCACCTCCACCGCGCGCTCCGGCTGGCCGGTGGCGCTCAAGGCGGCCTTCAAGGCAGGCGGCGAGCAGGTGGGCCAGCTTGCGCTCGATGGCACCGTGGCCGATCCCGACCACATGAAGGGCTACAACGTCACGGTTGATGGCAACATCGCCAGCCTCAAGGCGATCGACGCCTTTGTGCCGGGGCTGAGCCTGCCCGACGTCCGCCGCCTCACCCTCAAGGCCAATGTGGTTGACGGGAGTGCCGCCGACAAGGAAGGCAGCGTGCCGCTGCTCAACTCCCTGCACCTCGACACGGGCGCGGTCGATGCGGGGCAGTACCTGTCGGGCCTGACCCTGCAGGGCCTGTCGATCGATGCGCCGGGGCCCAAGGATGCGGTCACCATCAACAGCCAGGGCCAGTGGCAGGGCAAGGGGCTGAAGCTGACCGGAACCCTCGGCTCGCTCCAGCAACTTGACGCGGCGGTGATGTCGCACCTTGCCGAGGCGCTGCCGCTGTCGCTCGACCTGTCGGGCGATCCGGGTTCGCTGCGGGTGGCGGGCACGCTGGGCGGCTCGCGCGCGGTGGTCAATGTCACGGCCACGGCAGGCCAGCTGCCGCTGCCCAATGGCGCGGTGCTCGATCATCTTGATGCCTCGACCCATCTGGTGAGCGAGGATAACGGCGCGCATTTCCAGCTTTCCGATCTGGTGGTCAAGAGCACGCAGCTTGCGCTCAAGGGCGGGCTTGACCTGTCCGTGCATGGTGGCGCGGGCGGGGTGCCGCTGGTCAGTGGCACGATCGATGCAAGCTGGCTCAATGCCGATGCCCTGATGGGCCCGCCCGCGCAGGCGGATGCGAAAAAGGTGACGGCGGCGCCCGCGCAGACCAAGGCGAATGATGACGCCCTGCCGTTTGATGAACTGCGCAAGCTGGACATGGACCTGCGCCTGACGGTTGCGCAGATGGAATTCGAGGGCGATACGTACCGCAATGCCCTGACCCATATCAACCTGCGCAGCGGCGTGCTGAAGGTTGACCCCCTGCAGGCCGAGGGCACGGGCCGCCACCTGTCGGGGCAGTTCGAGGTGGATGCCACTGCGGGCAAGACCCCCACCGTTTCGGGCACCATCGGCACGCTGGTGCTGCCCGCCGCCTGGCTGGAGAGCAAGGCCGGGCTTTCGAACATGGTGCAGGGTGCGTTGCAGGTGGTCGGTTCGGTCAGGACGCAGGGCAACACCCGCACCGAACTGCGTAACGGCATGAACGGGCACCTGGGCGTGTCGATGGTCAATGGCACGGTCAGCGGCAGCGCGCTGGGCGAGATGCTTGGTGATGCCGCGCGGGGCGCGCTGGGCTCCGGCCCGATCGCGCTGCGCTGCTTCGGCCTGCACATGGCCATGGCCGATGGCACGGCCAATGTCGATACCATCGGCGTGCAGACCAATGCGCTGACCGTGACCGGCAAGGGCACGGTGGGCATGGTGTCGCAGGCGCTTGACCTGCACCTGGTGCCGCAGCTCATGATCAGCGGCACCGGGGCCTCCGTGCCGCTGCGCGTGGGCGGCACGCTCGGTGCGCCGCGCCCCAAGATGGATGCGGGCTCCGACGGGCGTTATGCCATCGGCCTGCTGCTTGGTGGCTCAAACAGCAATGCCGTGGCCGATCCCTGCCCGGCCACCCTCAAGGCCGCGCGTGAGGGCGCAACCGGCCCCGAACCCACCACGGCAGCGCCCAAGGCGGAAGGCGGCGCCAATGGCGCGGCTGGCCTGATTGGCAACTCCAAGGCCTCGCCCGACGTGAAAAAGGTGGGCGGCCTGCTCAAGGGGCTGGGCATCCTGAAATGATGAAGGATGGCGTACGCCCCCCCACGCCCCAGACCGCGGGCCTGCGTCGGCGGTTCTGGGTCACGGCTGCGATCAGCCCGGTTGCCGGGGGCGGCTTTACGGTGGAGCTCGACGGGCGGGGCATCCGCCTGCCCGGCGGCACGGCGCTGTGCGTGCCATCGCGCGCGCTGGCACAGGCCATTGCCGATGAATGGATGAAGGCAGGCGGGGAAAAGGGCGGCCATTTCACGCCCGATGACCTGCCCATGACCCGCATCGCGGGCACCATGATCGAGCGCGTGGCCCCCGACCCGGCAGCGCAGGTTGCGGCCCTGCTGCATTATGTGGATGGCGAGTTGCTATGCTACCGCGCCGATTATCCGGCCCCCCTGTGCCGGCAGCAGCAGGCACAGTGGGACCCGCCGCTTGCATGGCTGCGCGCGCGCCATGGCATCGACATGGCGGTCACGACGGGCATCATGCCGCTCGTGCAGTCACCCGCCGTGCATCACGCATGGCGGGCGCTGCTGACGCCGATGGATAACGCCACTCTGGCAGCTCTTGGCGTGATGGTGCCCGCGATGAAAAGCATCGTACTGGGGCTTATGGTCGTGACCGGTGCGCTGCCTGCGGCAAAGGCCGCCGGGATTGCCAGTGTGGACGAGCGCAGCCAGATGGAAACATGGGGCGAGGACGCGAAACTGCTCGAAGCCCTGCGCGGGCAGGCTGTGGAGGTGGAGGATGCGGCGCGCTTCCTCCAGCTCTGCCGGGGCGTGTGAAAACGCCTACTGTTACAGGACTGCCCGCCGACCCACATGGTTGGGTAGTGAGACAACACCCATCTCCTCCCCCGAAAGTCTCGGCAATCAGGTGGATGGCGGCAGGGCCAGGGGGCGCTTCTCCATATGCAAGGGCCAGGACCTGTTTGCCAGCGACGGTGACGATCCTGACATTGACCGTGACGGATCACTCAAGCCATCGAGAAAATCAAAAGCTTCAAAAAAAATGCTGCCTTCCTGAATAAAGGCAGCATCCAAAAACTTTTATTTCTGTTTTATCCCCGCCTCAGGGCACCAGCACCGTGGCGCTGGCCAGGCAGGCAATGCCTTCCTCGCGGCCTGTAAAGCCGAGGCGCTCGGAGGTGGTGGCCTTGACCGAGATGCGGTCGACATCAACCTTGAGCAGCTCGGCAAGGCGGGCGCGCATTGCCTCGGAATGCGGGCCGATCTTGGGGCGCTCGCAGATCAGCGTGACATCGGCGTTGACCAGCATGCCCCCGCGCTGGCGGATGCGCTCGCCTGCATGCACCAGAAAGCGCGCGCTGTCGGCATCCTTCCATTCATTCTGGCTGGGCGGGAAGTGGCGGCCAATGTCACCCTCGGCCAGGGCGCCGTAAATGGCGTCGCACAGCGCATGGATGCCCACATCCGCATCGGAGTGGCCCGCAAGGCCGCGCGTGTGCGGCACGTTGATGCCACACATGATGAGCGGGCGGTTCTCGGCAAAGGCATGCACGTCGTAGCCCGTGCCGGTGCGCGGCAGCAGGGTCGGGCCGATCAGGCGTTCCAGTCGCACCAGATCCTCCTTGTAGGTCAGTTTGATGTTGTCTTCCGCACCCGGCACGATGGCTACGGGGTGGCCCGCCTTTTCCAGCAGGGCGGCGTCATCGGTGGCATCGGCGGCTTCGGCCGCGCGGTGCAGGTCGCGCAGCAGCCCGAAGCGGAAGCCCTGTGGCGTCTGGGCGCGGAACAGGTCGGTGCGCGGCACGGTATCGGTAATGATGCCATCCTTCGCGCGCTTGATGGTGTCGGCCACGGGCACTGCGGGGATCACGCCCGCATGCCCGGCCAGCGCCGCGATCACGCCCTCGGTCACGCTGGCGGGCACGTAGGGCCGCGCGCCGTCATGGATCAGTACCAGGTCGGGGCGCTCGCCCCCGGGCAGGCGGTCAAGCGCCTCAAGGCCTGCGCGCACGCTGGCCTGGCGCGTCTCGCCACCGGGCACCACGGGCAGGACCGCGCAGCCCTCGGGCGCAAAGCCTTCAAGCGCACGGGCCAGCAGGGCTGGATCGCCCACCGGCTGGATGAGGCCGACATGAGGGGCAAGGGCATCCGCCGCGTGGCGGATGACGGGCCAGCCGCCGAGCGTGACATACTGCTTGGCGACTGGGGTCGCGGTCTGGGCGCTGTACCGGCTGCCCTGGCCCGCGGCGAGAAGAATGGCTGCAACACGCATGATGCGGAGCAATGCGGCCATGTGGGCCGCGCGTCAAGCATTGTGCGCGGGCAGGGGCAATGTCGGGGCTGTTCCGGCCGCCCTTTCGGGGTGTCACAATCGGGCAAAAATGTTCGTTGCGTGCCCCGAAGCTGATTGCACGGGGCGGCGGGAGCAGGTATTCTGCCTAAATCATAAGCATTCTTGATGGATAATGTAGCTGGCCCGTTTCCACATTGCCGCATGCGGCTGGAAAGCCAGCGGGGAAGTAGGGTTTCATGTCGTCTCAACTGCTCTCGCCCATTGATCTGGGTGGCGGGGTCATTCTCAGGGCGCCGGTCATTCTCGCACCCATGGCGGGGGTGACCGACCTGCCGTTCCGCAGGCTGGCGCGCAGCCTCGGCGCGGGGCTGGTCGTGTCGGAGATGATCGCGTCATGGGCTATGATCCGCGAGAACGAGACCACGCTGCGCATGGCCGAAGTGGCCGATGATGGCCCCAATTCGGTCCAGCTTGCTGGGTGCGACCCCGAGGCGATGGGTCAGGCGGCACGGATCGCGGTTGATCGCGGGGCGGACATCATCGACATCAATTTCGGCTGCCCGGTCAAGAAGGTGGCCGTGGGCCAGCTTGCAGGCTCCGCCCTGATGCGTGACGAGGCCCATGCCGGCCGCCTGCTTGAGGGCGTGGTGCGCGCGGTCAATGTGCCCGTAACACTCAAGATGCGCATGGGCTGGGACCATAACAGCCTCAACGCCCCCACACTGGCCCGGATTGCACAGGAATCGGGCATTCGCATGGTAACCGTGCATGGCCGCACCCGCCAGCAGTTCTATAACGGCACGGCGGACTGGCATTTCGTGCGCAACGTGGTCGATGCGGTTGACCTGCCGGTCATCGTCAATGGCGATATCCTGAGCGTGGAGGATGCCCGCGTGGCGCTGGAGCGCTCGGGCGCGCAGGGTGTCATGATCGGGCGCGGCTGCTATGGCCGCCCGTGGTTCCTGGCCCAGGTGGCGCGCGCGCTCATGCATGGCGAGGATATTCCCGAGCCGGACCTGGTGGCGGAAAAGGCCATCGTGCTCAGGCATTACGGCATGATGATCGACCATTTTGGCGCCCATCCCGGCCTGCGGCTGGCGCGCAAGCATGTGTCATGGTACTCGGCGGGCCTGCCGGGCTCGGCGGGGTTCCGCGCTGCCGTGAACAAGATGGACACGGTCGATGGCGTGGTCGGCATGATCCATGAATTCTATGACGGGCAGATTGCGGCAGGCCATGTGCGCGGGCCGCGCCCCTCCACCGTGGAGGCGGAAAGGGCCGCAGCGCGCGCGGCATGAACCAGACCCCGCCCGCACCTTCCGGCCATGTACCCTGCGCGCCCGATAACGTAACGGGCAACGGGCGGGTCATACTCGATTCGCTGGCCCTGCCGGTGGTGGTGGTGCGCGCCGATAACGCCATCGGCTACGTCAACAGCGCCGCCGAGCCGTTTTTTGGCATGTCGCGCGCGCATCTGGTGCAGATGCGCCTGACCGATATCCTGCCCGGTGACAGCCCGCTCTTTTTGCTGATGGAACAGGTGCGCGCCCAGGACCATACCGTGGTCGAGCACGAGGTCACGCTTGAAAGCCCGCGCCTGCGCCACGAGGGCGTGACCGTGCAGGGCGCGCCCGTGATGGAGGAGCCCGGCTCGGTCGCGCTGACATTCCATGATTTCTCGGCCGTGAAGGTGCTGGACCGCCAGCTCACCTTCCGCTCGGCCGCGCGCAGCGTTGCGGGCATGGCGGCCATTCTGGCGCATGAGGTCAAGAACCCGCTCTCGGGCATAAGGGGGGCGGCGCAACTGCTCGAAACCTCGGTGGGCGAGTCAGACCGCGAACTGGCCGTGCTGATCCAGGACGAGGTCAACCGCATCCGCGACCTTGTGGACCGGATGGACATGTTCAGCGACCGGCCGCTCGAGCGCAGGCCGGTCAACATCCATCGCGTGCTCGAGCATGTGCGCAGGCTGGCCCAGCAGGGCTTTGCCGCCGATATCCGCTTCGAGGAAGTCTATGACCCCTCGCTGCCGCCGGTATGGGGCAACCGCGACCAGCTGGTGCAGGTGCTGCTCAACCTGGTGAAAAACGCCGCCGAGGCCCTGCACGACCACCCCGAGGGCGACGCCCCGCCACAGATCACGCTCACCACCAGCTACCGCCCCGGCATCTGGGTTTCCACCGGGGCGGGCAGTCAGCGCGTGCAACTGCCGCTGCTGGTTTCGGTGCGCGATAACGGGCCGGGCATTCCCGAGAACATCCGCCCGCACCTGTTCGAGCCGTTCCTCACCACCAAGACCACGGGCAGCGGGCTGGGGCTGGCGCTGGCGGGCAAGATCGTGGGCGACCATGGCGGCGTGATCGAGGTGGAAAGCCGCCCCGGCCGCACCGAGGTCCTGCTGCACCTGCCTGTCGTGACCGAAGACCGTGGCACGCCCTGAAGCCCTGCCAGAGTTGAGAGATTTATAGCGTATGTCGCTGCCGACCATTCTTGTTGCCGATGATGACCGCTCCATCCGCACGGTGCTGAGCCAGGCGCTTGGCCGCGCGGGCTATCAGGTCCGCGCCACGGCCCAGGCCTCCACCCTGTGGCAGTGGGTGGAGGAAGGCGAGGGCGACCTCGTGATTACCGACGTGGTCATGCCCGACGAGAACGGGCTCGACCTCATTCCGCGTATCCGCCGCATCCGCCCCGACCTGCGCGTGGTGGTGATGAGTGCCCAGTCCACGCTCATGACGGCGGTCAAGGCCACCCAGCGCGGCGCGTTCGAATACCTGCCCAAGCCCTTTGACCTCAAGGAAGTGCTGGCCGTTGTCGCCCGCGCGCTGGCCACCCCCGCCATGCCGGTGCAGCCTGCGGTGGTGGCCCCCCGGCCTGAGGAGCAGATGTCGCTCATCGGGCGCTCGGTGGTGATGCAGGACATCTACCGCATCATCGCCCGGCTCACGACATCGGACCTGACCGTGATGATTACGGGCGAGAGCGGCACCGGCAAGGAACTCGTCGCCCGCGCCCTGCATGATTACGGGCCGCGCCGGGCGGGGCCGTTCGTGGCCATCAACATGGCCGCCATTCCGCGCAACCTGATCGAGAGCGAACTGTTCGGCCATGAGCGCGGGGCCTTTACGGGGGCGACGAGCCGGGTGGCGGGCCGCTTCGAGCAGGCGGCGGGCGGCACGCTGTTCCTCGATGAGATTGGCGACATGCCGCCCGAGGCCCAGACAAGGCTGTTGCGCGTGCTGCAGGATGGCGCGTTCACCACCGTGGGCGGCACCGTGCCCATCCGCGCCAACGTGCGCATCATCGCCGCCACCCACCGCGACCTGCGCCAGGCGATCCGTGAAGGCAACTTCCGCGAGGACCTGTACTACCGCCTGAACGTGGTGCCCATGCGCCTGCCGCCCCTGCGCGAGCGGGTGGAGGACATTCCGCTGCTCGCGCGCCACTTCCTTAATGAGAACGCCGATGGCGCGGGCAACGTGCGCGTGCTCGATGAGGCGGCGATGGCCCGCCTGCAGGCCTATCGCTGGCCGGGCAACGTGCGCGAGCTTGAAAACCTGATGCGCCGCATCACCGCACTCCACCCGCAGGAAAGCATCGGGGCCGACATCATCGATGCCGAACTGGCTGAAGTCAGCAGCAGCGGCGCGCCGGGCGAGGGGGGCGGCAGCACCGAAACCCTGGCCGAGGCGGTCGAGCGCCACCTCAAGCGCTTCCTCGCCGCGGGCGCGGGGCAGGATGACATGCCCATGAGCGATATCTATGACAAGGTGATTGCCGAGGTGGAGCGCCCGCTCATTGCCATGATGCTCTCGGCCACGCGCGGCAACCAGATCCGCGCCGCCGCCATGCTGGGGCTGAACCGCAATACGCTGCGCAAGAAGATCCGCGATCTCGACATTCCCGTGGTGCGCGGGGGGGCATGACCACGCCTGCCCCGTCGCGCCCCGGCGTTGCCTACCGCCTGGCGCGGCGCATGCTCGACATGCTCGTGCGCCGCAACGTGGCGCTGGTGCTGGTGCTGCTCGCCCTCGTGCTGGGGGTGGCGACCTTCGTGGTGCTGTCGGGCGGCAATTCGCTGGCCCATCACCCGCAGATACAGGCGCTGGTGTTCATCCTCAACTTTCTGGTGCTGCTGCTGCTGGCCACCTCCCTGACCGAAAAGGTGGGCCGCGTGCTGGCCGAGCGGCGCAACGGGCTGGCGGGCGCGCGGCTGCATGTGCGGCTGGTCACGCTGTTCGGCATCGTGGCGGTGGCGCCCACCATCGTGGTGGGCACGTTTGCCGCCGTGTTCTTCCATTACGGCATCCAGATCTGGTTCAGCGACCGGGTGAACACCGCGCTGAACGAGGCGCTTGAAACCTCGCGCGGCTACCTGCAGGAGCATAACGCCAATATCCGCACGGAGGCCTTCTCGCTGGCCAACTACCTGGTCAGCGCCCAGAACGCGCTGGCCGGCTCGGGCGATGACCTGCTGCACAACCCTGACGCGCTCTCGCAGGTGCTGGATTCGCAGGCCACCCTGCGCGGGCTGGACGTGGCGGTGGTGTACGATCCGTTCACCAACACGGTCGTGGCCTCGGGCGGGCTGATGGGGCGCACGGCCAACATGAAGGACCTGCCGCCGCCCGCCGCCACCCTCATGGCCCGCACCAACGAGATCGCAATCCTGGATTCGGCGGATGAAAAGACCGTCCGCGCGGTGGTGACGCTGGGCGATACGCCGCCGCTCATGCTCATGATCGCCCGCCCCGTCGACCCCGACATCCTCGAGCACATGCACCGCACCGAGCAGGTGGTGGCCGACTACCAGCGCCTCAATGGCAATCGCGGCAAGATCCAGTTCACCTTCGTGCTCATCTTCGCGCTCGTGGCGGTGCTGGTGCTGGGTGCCGCCATCCTGATCGGGCTGATGCTGGCCAACCAGATCGTGCGCCCGCTCGGCCTGCTCATCCTGGCGTCCGAGCGGGTGAGCAAGGGCGATCTCGACAGCAACGTGCCCGAGGGCGACCGCGATGACGAGGTGGCCAGCCTGTCACGCGCCTTCAACCGCATGACCACGCAGCTTGCCACCCAGCGCGCCGAGCTGATCCAGGCCAACAACCAGATCAATGAACGCCGCCGCTTTACCGAGGCCGTGCTGTCAGGTGTTTCGGCAGGCGTGATCGGCCTGGATTCGCAGCGCATGATCGAGCTGCCCAACCGGGCGGCCAGCGTGCTGCTGCACCGCGACATGGCCGAGTGCGTGGGCCATCCGCTGATCGAGGTGGTGCCCGAACTGGCCGACATGCTCGACCGCATCGCGCATGATGGCGCGCGCGAACTGACGGGCGAGGTGCAGGTGCTGGCAGGTGGCCGGGCCTGCACGCTGCTGGTGCGAATCGGTGCGGAAATGCAGGGCAGCGTGGCCGGTGTCTCGGCCGAGGGCTATGTGGTTACGTTTGATGACATAACAGCCCTGCAGGTGGCGCAGCGCAAGGCGGCCTGGGCGGACGTGGCGCGCCGCATCGCCCATGAGATCAAGAACCCGCTCACCCCCATCCAGCTTGCCGCCGAGCGGCTCAAGCGCCGCTTCCTGCGCGAGATTTCATCCGACCCCGATACGTTCGTGCAATGCGTGGACACCATTATCCGCCATGTGGGCGATATCGGGCGCATGGTGGATGAATTTTCCGCCTTCGCCCGCATGCCCCAGCCGGTGATGCGCAACGAGGACCTCTCGCGCATCGTGCGCGAGGCGCTGATCCTGCAACGCAACGCCCACCCCGAGCTGGTCTATGATGTCGACCTGCCCGACCGGGGGCCGATCGTGCGCTGCGATCGCAGGCTGGTGGGCCAGGCGCTGACCAACCTGTTGCAGAACGCGGCCGACGCCATCGCCATGCGCGTGCCCGATGCGGTGCCGGGCGGGGATGGCGTCATTGGCCACATCCGTATTACATTGGAAAATGACGGCGCGCATGTTCGCCTGCGCGTCGAGGATGACGGGATCGGGCTGCCGGTCGAGGATCGCGCCCGGCTGACCGAGCCCTATGTGACGCACAAGCCCAAGGGAACCGGCCTGGGCCTTGCGATCGTCAAGAAGATTCTTGAAGATCATGGCGGCAGCATCGGGCTTGAGGACAATGCCGGGGGCAGGGGAGCTGTGTCGACGTTGATTTTGCCGATAAAGGACGACCATGGGGCATGAAATCCTGATCGTCGATGATGAGCCGGATATACGGCTCCTTATCGAAGGCATTCTGGCCGATGAAGGATACGAAACGCGGCTGGCGGGCGATTCCGATTCCGCCATCGCCGCCTTCAGGGAGCGCCGGCCCGCGCTGGTGGTGCTTGATGTCTGGCTGCAGGGTTCACGGCTCGATGGGCTGGGCATCCTCAATGTGCTGCACAAGGAGGAGCCGTCCGTCCCGGTCATCATGATCTCGGGGCACGGCACCATCGAGACCGCCGTTGCCGCCCTGCAGCATGGCGCGTACGACTTTATTGAAAAGCCCTTCCAGGCCGACCGGCTGCTCGTGGTGGTGCGCCGCGCGCTCGAGGCCTCGCGCCTTGCGCGCGAGAATGCCGAGCTGCGCCTGCGCGCGGGCTCGGGCACCGTGCTCGAGGGGCGCAGCGCCGCCATTGCCGCCGTGCGCAACCAGATCGACCGTGTGGCACCGACGGGCTCGCGCGTGCTGATCTCGGGGGCGGCGGGCACCGGCAAGGAAGTGGCGGCAAGGATGATCCATGCCAGCTCCCGGCGCGCGGAGGGTCCGTTCATTGCGCTGAACTGCGCCACGCTCGCCCCCGGCCGGTTTGAGGAAGAACTGTTCGGCATCGAAGGCAGCGACGATGGCACGGGGCGGCGCACCGGCGTGCTCGAGCGCGCCCATGGCGGCACGCTGCTGCTTGATGAAGTGTCCGACATGCCGCTGGAGACGCAGGGCAAGATCGTGCGCGCGCTGCAGGACCAGACCTTCGAGCGGCTGGGCGGCTCGCGGCGGGTCAAGGTGGATGTGCGCGTGCTTGCCACCACCAATCGCGACCTGCAGGCCGAGATCGGGCTCGGGCGCTTCCGCGAGGATCTGTACTACCGCCTCGCCGTCGTGCCGCTGCGCATTCCCAGCCTGCGCGAGCGGCGCGAGGACATTCCCGAGCTTGCCCGCATGTTCCTTGACCGTGCGGCTGAAAACGCGGGCCTGCCGCTGCGCGAGCTTTCAGGCGATGCCATCGCGGCCCTTCAGAGCTACGAATGGCCGGGCAACGTGCGCGAGCTGCGCAACCTGATGGAGCGCCTGCTCATCATGATGCCGGGCAACAGCACCGACCCCATCCGGGCCGACATGCTGCCTTCCTCGGTGGGGGACGGGGCGCCCGCGCTGCTCAAGTTCGATTCTGACGAGGATGTGATGAGCCTGCCGCTGCGCGAGGCGCGTGACCTGTTCGAGACCCAGTACCTTCAGGCGCAGCTTTTGCGTTTTGGCGGGAACATCAGCCGTACCGCAGGCTTTGTGGGCATGGAGCGCAGCGCGCTGCACCGCAAGCTCAAGCAGCTTGGCGTAACATCGGAGGACCGCAACGCAGGATGAGCTTTTGCCCACCTGACGCATGCCTGCTAGACAACGAACCGTGATACGGATGGTGGCAACGCCGTAGCATGACACGTGACTGTGCCGTGTTGATTTTCGCCCAACAAACAACAAGTAAGGCCCTGCCGTGGCAAAAGAACCTTCACAGAATGTACAGGACGTGTTTCTCAACCACGTCCGCCGGTCGAAAACGCCGGTCACCATTTTCCTCGTCAATGGCGTCAAGCTTCAGGGCATCATCACCTGGTTTGACAATTTCTCCGTCCTGCTGCGGCGCGACGGGCATACGCAGCTTGTCTACAAGCACGCGATCAGCACCGTCATGCCCGCCACCCCCGTCAGCCTGTTCGATCCCCCGGCTGAGGACACGGAAGAACCGGCAGCCACGGATGGCAGCCCGTCGTGACGGTGGCGGCGCCTTCATCCGCCACGCGCGCCGCTGTCATCCTGCCATGGGAGCGGCCCGACCGGCACGATGATGCCCGCGCGGCCGAAGCCCGGCTGGAGGAAGCGGTAGGCCTTGCCGCCTCCATCGGGCTGGTGGTGGTGTGCCAGGCGGTGCTGCTGCTGCGTGCCCGCAGGCCCGCCACCCTGCTTGGCGGGGGCCAGGTCGATTCGCTCAAGGAGACGGTCAAGGCCGACAACATCACCGTTGTCATCATCGATTCCCGCCTGACCCCCGTGCAGCAGCGCAACCTTGAGCGCGCGCTGGGCTGCAAGGTGATCGACCGCACCGCCCTGATCCTTGATATCTTTGGCGAGCGCGCGGCCACGCGTGAAGGCACGCTGCAGGTCGAACTCGCCCATCTGGAATACCAGCGCAGCCGCCTGGTGCGTACCTGGACCCACCTTGAGCGCCAGCGCGGTGGCTTCGGCTTCCTCGGCGGCCCTGGCGAGACGCAGATCGAGGCCGACCGCCGCATGATCGGCGACCGGATCGTGCGCCTCAAGCGCGAGCTCGAGCAGGTGCGCCGCACGCGCGGCCTGCACCGGCAGGCGCGCAGGCGGGTGCCGTTCCCCATCGTGGCGCTGGTGGGCTACACCAATGCGGGCAAGTCCACCCTGTTCAATGCCCTGACCGGGGCCAGCGTGTATGCGCAGGACCAGCTTTTCGCGACCCTCGACCCCACCATGCGCGGCATCCAGCTGCCATCGGGGCGGCGGGTGATCCTGTCGGATACGGTGGGCTTCATCAGCGACCTGCCCACCGAACTCATCGCCGCCTTCCGCGCCACGCTTGAAGAGGTGGCCGAGGCCGACATCATCCTGCATGTGCGCGATGTCTCGCACCCCGATAGCGCATCGCAGCGCAATGACGTGATCGAGGTGCTCGAGGGCATGGCGCGCAACGGCACGATCGAGGCCGACTGGCAGGGCCGCGTGATCGAGGTGCTGAACAAGGCCGACCTCGTGGGCGGGCGCGAGGCCGTGGGCGCGCGACCGGGCAATGTGGTCATTTCCGCCATTACAGGCGATGGCCTGCCCGACCTGCTTGCCGCGATTGACGAGCGCATGACCCGCGCGATGGAAGTGGCGCGGTACCGTATCCCCCTGGCCGAGGGGGCGGCCATGGCCTGGCTGCATGAGCATGGCGAGGTGACCAAGCGCAGTGATGGGGAGGACGGGGCCGAAATGACCGTGCGCCTTTCCCCCGCCAACCGCGCGCGTTTCGAGATGCAGTTCGGTCGCGTCGTGACCTGCCTGGTCGATTAGGGCCTGCGCGGTCAATAAGAGTTCCGGGTGCCGCCTTCTTTTCAAAAAGGCGGCATTTTCTGAAGCTTCGTGAGAAAAGCTTTATCAGGAACGGCCTTGTGGTTGCAGGATTCTTTCCAGGCAGGCCTCCCATGCAGGCTGTTTGCGCAGTCTGGCCATGACGGTGCGCGGGGTGGAAAAATGGCGCCCGGCAGCGCAGGAATGACGGGTTGAACAACGGACAGGGGCGGAGGCAGCAATGACGCAACGGATCACACTGGCGGATATGCGCAATGTGGTGGCGATGATGCGTGAAGCGGCCCGGCGCCATGTCATGCCGTCCTTCCGTTGCCTCGACCGTGCCGATATTCGCAGCAAGAGCGGGCCGATGGATATCGTGACCGTGGCGGATGAAGCCACCGAGCGCGACCTGACCGCAGCCCTGCAGGCTGCATGGCCCAAAGCCCTCGTGGTGGGTGAGGAGGCAGTGGCCGCCAGCCCCGACCTGCTCGATGGCCTGGCCACGGCTGAACTGGCCTTTGTGATCGACCCGATTGATGGCACCGCCAATTACGCGGCGGGTGTGCCGCTGTTTGGCGTGATGGTCTCTGCCGTATCGGGTGGCGAAGTGGTGGGCGGGGCGATTGTGGACCCTATCTGCAATGTCGCGGCCGTGGCTGCGCGCGGCCACGGCGCATGGCTCGATGATGGCAAGGGGGGCGAGCGCCGCCTGCAGGTCGCCCCCGCCGTGCCCGCGCGCGAAATGGCGGGCAATGCCTCATGGCGCTACCTGCCTGCCCCGGTGCGGGATGTCGTGACCCATAACCTGCCCAAGGTGGCGGGATCGTGGGATTTCCGCTGTGCGGCGCATGAATACCTGATGCTGGTCGATGGGCGCTGCCATTTCCTGCTGTTCAACCGCACCCTGCCGTGGGACCATCTGGCGGGCTGGCTGATCCATCAGGAAGCAGGCGGCTACAGCGCCCATTTTGATGGCACGCCCTACCGCGTGACGGATCGCAGCGGCGGGCTGCTTTATGCGCCTGACCGGGCAAGCTGGCAGGCGCTGCATGCCCTGCTGCTGACGGCGGCATAAAAGATAAAAGTTTTTGGATGCCGCCTTTTTTCAAAAAGGCGGCGTTCTTTCGAAGCTTTTTGAAAAAAGCTTCACCAAAAACTTTTGATTTTTAAGTCTTTTTTGTTGCTGCACGCTCGCGGCGTTTCACCGCCTGCCAGCCTTCCTCCATGGTTTTTACATCCACATCGGCCAGTGCCAGCCCCCGGTCAGCCAGATCGTGCTCGACGGCGGTAAAGCGGCGGGTGAACTTGGCATTGGCCTGGCGCAGGCAGGCCTCGGGGTCCATGTCGAGCTTGCGGGCCAGGGTTGCGAGCGTGAACAGCACGTCGCCGAGTTCATCGAAGATCTTGTCGCGGTCACCGCTTTCAAGCTCGACCTTCAGTTCATCGAGTTCCTCATCCACCTTGGCGGCGACCTCGCCCACCGTATCCCAGTCAAACCCCACGCGGGCGGCGCGGGCCGAGAGCTTGCGCGCGCGCATGAGGGCCGGCAGGCCCACGGGCACGTCATCGAGCGTGCCGCGCCGGTTGCGGGCGAGGCGTTCGAGCGCCTTGCCGCTTTCCCACTGGCCGGGTGCGGCTTCGGCCTCGCCAAAGACATGGGGGTGGCGGCGGACCATCTTGTCGCCGATCAGGGTGGCCACGGTGGCGAAGTCGAACAGGCCTTTCTCATCGGCCATCTGCGCGTGATAGACGACCTGGAGCAGCAGGTCGCCCAGTTCATCGGGCAGGCCCTCCCAGTCCTCGCGCGCAATGGTGTCGGCCACTTCATAGGCTTCTTCAATGCTGTAGGGCGCGATTGAGGCAAAATCCTGCGCCCTGTCCCACGGGCAGCCACTCTCGGGGTCACGCAGGCGGGCCATGATGCCCAGCAGGCGTTGGAGGGGGGCTGTGGCGTCTTGCATGGGGTGGTTCCTGCCTGTTTGTGTTGCGGTCGGGCGCAGGTTTTGTATAGATCGCGCACCGCAGGGCGGGAAGTTCTTATCAGGATGGATGGCACATGAGCAGCGACGGACAGGCAACGGTCTTTATCGATGGCGAGGCAGGCACCACGGGGCTGGGCATCCGCGAGCGGCTGCGGCACCTGCCAGTCACGCTGCGCTCCATCGACCCCGCCCGCCGCAAGGACGCCGATGCAAGGCGCGAGATGATGGCCGCCGCCGATGTGGTGGTGCTGTGCCTGCCCGATGCTGCCGCGAAGGAAGCCGTGGCCATGGCCGATGTCATGGGCGCGGAGGCCCCCCGCATTCTCGACGCCAGCACCGCGTTCCGCACCGACCCGGCCTGGGTTTACGGTTTCCCCGAAATGGATGCGGCCCAGCCGGAGCGCATCCGCAAGGCGGCGCGCGTGTCCAACCCCGGCTGCTACCCCACCGGGCTGGTGGGTCTGCTGCGCCCGCTGGTCAAGGCCGGGCTGGTGCCTGATGACTATCCCGTCACGGTCAATGCCGTCAGCGGCTACAGCGGCGGTGGCCGCAGCATGATCGAGGCGCATGAACGCGATGGCGGCCCCGCCTTCGAGCTGTACGGGCTGGGGCTTGGCCACAAGCACATACCGGAAATGAAGCTGTATGCGGGCCTTGCGCAGCTGCCTTTGTTCGTGCCTTCGGTCGGGCATTTTCCGCAGGGCATGATCGTGTCCGTGCCGCTGCATCTCGACCTGCTGCCCGGCACTGTCGGCCTGGCCGACCTGCACGGGGTGCTGGCCGCGCATTACGCAGGCTCCGACCGCATTACGGTGGCCGAGCCCTGCACCAAGCTGGTGGCCGATACGCTGGCGGGCACCGACCGGATGGAGCTGCGCGTGCATGGCAATGAAGAGCTGGGCCACGCCGTGCTGACCGCGCGGCTGGACAATCTGGGCAAGGGGGCCTCGGGGGCCGCGATCCAGAATCTGGCGTTGATGCTGGGACTGGAGCCGCCGCCGCCGGTGTGATATAGCGGGTCCGCAAGACGTCCATGGACTGATTGCCGTGGTATCATCCGTCCCGCTCCGGGCGGGGTGCCTGTATGCGAGAGTGACGGAACGGTAGACGTAGTCGACTCAAAATCGACCGCCGCAAGGCATGGGGGTTCGAATCCCCCCTCTCGCACCAGTCTGGCGCACCGGTTGGCGGTGTTGCCGTGCCAATGCCCGTGTCGCGAACAGGACGTTATCTCCCTTGCCTGAAGCCCTTACTGCAAAGCCGTCCGTGCGGCCTGCCAATCCGCGTTTTTCCTCCGGTCCGTGTGCCAAGCGCCCGGGCTGGTCGCTCGATGCCCTGTCGGGTGCGCTGGTGGGGCGCTCGCACCGCTCGGCCGAGGGGCGCGCCCGGCTCAACGAGGTCATTACCCGCTCCAGGGCCATGCTGGGCATGCCGGAGGACTGGGTGCTGGGCATCGTGCCCGCATCCGATACCGGCGCGGTCGAGATGGTGCTGTGGTCCATCCTCGGCACGCGCCCGGTGGACGTGCTGGCGTTCGAGAGCTTCTCCGCCACATGGGCCAATGACATCATCGCCCAGCTCAGGCTGCCCGAGGCCCGCGTGCTCAAGGCCGAGTATGGCGAGATCCCGGACCTGGCCCAGGTGGACTGGTCGCGCGACGTGGTTCTGACCTGGAACGGCACCACATCGGGCGCGCGCCTGCCCTATGATGCCGCCATTCCCGCCACGCGTGACGGGCTGGTGATCTGTGATGCCACATCCGCCGCCTTCGCCATGGACCTGCCGTGGGAGAAGCTCGATGTGGTGACATGGTCGTGGCAGAAGGTGCTCGGCGGTGAGGCGGCACACGGCATGCTGGCCCTTTCCCCGCGCGCGGTGGAGCGGCTGGTCTCCACGCCAGCCCCCCGTGCGCTGCCCAAGATATTCCGCCTGACCAACGCCAAGGGCCTGATAGACGGCATCTTCAGGGGCGACACCATCAACACGCCCTCCATGCTGTGCGTGGAAGATGCGCTCGATGGCCTGAAATGGGCTGAGGGCATTGGCGGGCTGAAAGGGCTGATCGCGCGCAGCGAAGCCAATCTGGCCGCGATTGCGGCATGGGAGGCGAAATCCGACTGGGCGCAGTTCCTTGCCCCCAACCCGGCGCACCGCTCAAGCACGGCCATCTGCCTGCGTATTGTCGCCCCCTGGTTTGCAGCACGCGATCATGCGGCCCAGACGGCGGTGGCCAAGAAGATTGTCTCCCTGCTGGGCAGCGAAGGCGTTGCCATGGATGTGGGCAGCTACCGCGATGCCCCGCCGGGCCTGCGGCTGTGGGGTGGCGCCACGGTCGAGACGGCGGACCTCGTGGCCGTGCTGCCGTGGCTTGACTGGGCTTATGAGCAGGTGCGGCGCGAACACGCCTGATCTCTCCCATTCTCCTTCCATGTCCGATCCATCATGCCCTGAGCCACGTGCGCTGGGCCATGATGCAGCACGATAGGCCCTGCCATGACTGATGACCCGCCGTTCAACCCAGCCCTTCTGCCCGCAGGGTTCGTGGACCGGCTCCCCCCCGAAGCCGAGGCCGAGGCTGTGGGCGTCGAGACCCTGATGCGCGTGTTCGCGGCCCATGGTTATGACCGCGTGACCCCGCCGCTGCTGGAATTCGAGACCACCCTGCTATCGGGCGCAGGCGCGGCGGTGGCGGCGCAGACCTTCCGCCTGATGGACCCCGATACGCGGCGCATGATGGCCCTGCGGCCCGACATGACACCCCAGATCGCCCGCATTGCCGCAACGCGCCTGCCTGACGTGCCGCGCCCGCTGCGCCTGTCCTATGCGGGGCCGTGCATTCTCATGGCCAGCAACCGGGGCGAGGGGGATCGGCAGATCTCGCAGGCGGGCGTGGAGCTGATCGGCCCCGACGGCCCGCACGCGGATGCGGAAATCGTGGCCCTTGCCGCCGAGTGCCTGGCTACCCTGCAGGTGCGCGGCGTCTCCTTTGACCTGACCATGCCAGCACTCACCACCGCCCTGCTTGATGCAGGCGGGTTCGAGAGCACCGTGCGTGGCATGCTCATGCGCGCGCTTGACCGCAAGGATGCGGCCGCCGTGGCGCGGCATGGCGGCGACCTGGCGGATGTGCTGATCCGCCTCCTGCACGCGGCGGGCCCGGCGCAGGGCGCGCTGGCGGAGCTTGCGGCGGTTGACCTGCCGCCTGCCGTGCGCGCCTTGAGCGAGCGGCTGGCGGCCACCGTTGCGGCCATCGAGGCCCGCGTGCCCGGCATCCGCCTGACGGTGGACCCGGTGGAGTTCCGGGGCTGGCAGTATCATACCGGCGTGTGCGTGAGCATTTATGCCGCGGGCCAGCGCGAGGAGCTGGGCCGTGGCGGGCGCTACCTGTCCAATAATGATGAACCGGCCTGCGGCATCACCCTGCGGCCCGACATCATCCTGCGCGCGGCACCGCCCCTGCCCAGCCGCACGCGCATCTTCGTGCCGTGGGGCACGCCGGCGGAAAAGGCGGCCGCCCTGCGGGCGGCGGGCTATGCCACGGTCAGCGCCCTCGGGCCGGATGAAGACCCGCTGGCGCAGGCGGCCCTGCTGGCCTGCACGCTGGTGGTGGTGGATGGCCAGCTTGTGCCCGTGACGGTGAATGACGCCTGAAGTTTCGACTGATTTCTTTTTTCTGAACCGACCCCGTTTTTCCGGCTGGCCGCATAGTGGCCGCCGGGCAGCATATCAAGGAGCATGAAATGTCCAACGTCACCGTGATCGGCACCCAGTGGGGTGACGAGGGCAAGGGAAAGATCGTGGACTGGCTGGCCAGCCGCGCCGATGTGGTCGTGCGCTTTCAGGGTGGCCACAATGCGGGCCATACGCTGGTTGTGGGCGAGCAGACCTACAAGCTCTCCCTGCTGCCCTCGGGCCTGGTGCGCGGCAAGATGGGCGTGATCGGCAATGGCGTGGTGGTTGACCCCGAGGCGCTGCTCAAGGAAATCGACCGCGTGACCGCCCAGGGCCTGAAGGTTACGCCAGAGACGCTGAAGATTGCGGAAAACGCCCCCCTGATCCTGCCCGTGCATGGCGCGCTTGACCGTGCGCGCGAGGCCGCGCGCGGCGAGCGCAAGATCGGCACGACCGGGCGCGGCATCGGTCCCGCCTATGAGGACAAGGTCGCCCGCCGCGCCATCCGCCTGTGTGACCTGGCCGAGCCCGAAACGCTGGACTGGAAGCTCGACGAGCTGCTGCTGCACCACAACACCCTGCTCAAGGGGCTGGGTGCCGAGACCTTCACCAAGCAGGAACTGCTCGATTTCCTCAACACCGTGGCCCCGCGCGTGCTGCCCTTCATGGCGCCGGTGTGGGATCTGCTCGATGACAGCCGCCGCAGCGGATCGCGCATCCTGTTTGAAGGCGCGCAGGCGGTTATGCTCGATGTGGACCACGGCACCTACCCGTATGTGACCTCATCGAACACCGTTGCCGCCAATGCGGGCACGGGTGCGGGCGTGGGGCCGACGAGCATCGGATTCGTGCTGGGCATTGCCAAGGCCTACACCACCCGTGTGGGCGAGGGGCCTTTCCCCAGCGAACTGCATGATGAGATGGGCCGCACGCTGGGCGAGCGCGGGCATGAATTCGGCACCGTGACGGGTCGCCCCCGCCGCTGTGGCTGGTTTGATGCCGTGCTGGTGCGCCGCGCGGTGCGCGTGGGTGGCGTGAACGGCCTGGCCCTGACCAAGCTGGACGTGCTGGACGGGCTGGACGAGATCAGCATCTGCGTGGGCTACGAACTCGACGGCAAGATCACGAAGCACTTTCCCTCGGCGCCTGGTGCGCAGCAGCGCATCCGCCCCGTGTTCGAGACGATGGAAGGCTGGAAGGACAGCACGAAGGGCGCGCGCTCCTGGGCCGAACTGCCCGCGCAGGCCATCAAGTATGTCCGCCGCATCGAGGAACTGGTGGAGGCGCCGGTGACCCTGCTCTCCACCAGCCCCGAGCGTGATGACACCATCCTGATGCGTGACCCGTTCGAGGACTGATCGGGGCCGGATGGACGTTTCTGGAGGCCGCCTTTTTTCTGGAAAGGCGGCATTTCCTTGAAGATTTTGGGAAAAGCTTCGCCAAAAACGTCTTGTTGTTTAAAAACTGATGGTATCTCAAAGAAAAAGCCCCGCAGCCATTGGCTTGCGGGGCTTTTTTTTAAAGTTCCTGGTCAAGCTTTTTTCAAAAAGCTTTAAAGAGTGCCGCCTTTATTTCAGGCTTCCGCCTCTTCGGCATGCCGGGCGCGACGGGAGGCGACTTCGGCCTTCATCGCGGCCTGCACCTTTTCAAAGGCGCGGACCTCGATCTGGCGCACCCGCTCGCGCGAGATGTTGTAGACGTGCGAGAGTTCCTCCAGCGTGGCGGGTTCATCCTTGAGCCTGCGCTCGGTCAGGATGTGGCGCTCGCGCTCGTTGAGCGACTTCATGGCATTGGTCAGAAGCGCCTGGCGGCCGGAATATTCCTCGCTCTCGGCCAGGGTCTGTTCCTGGTTGTCGTTGTCATCCACCAGCCAGTCCTGCCACTCGCCCTCGCCATCCATGCGCAGGGGCGCGTTCAAGCTGTGGTCGGGGGCGGCGAGGCGGCGGTTCATGTTCACCACGTCCTGCTCGGGCACGCCGAGGGACTGGGCAATCTTGTTGACCTGCTCGGGCTGGAGGTCGCCATCGTCAATGGCCTGCATCTGGCCCTTGAGGCGACGCAGGTTGAAGAAAAGTTTTTTCTGGGCGGCGGTTGTGCCGATCTTCACCAGTGACCAGCTATGCAGGATGTATTCCTGTATCGCGGCACGGATCCACCACATGGCATATGTGGCCAGGCGGAAGCCCCGATCGGGGTCGAAGCGGCGCACGGCCTGCATCATCCCGATATTGCCTTCGCTGATCAGCTCGCCCACCGGCAGGCCATAGCCACGATAGCCCATGGCGATCTTGGCCACGAGGCGCAGATGGGAGGTGACAAGCTTGTGGGCGGCTTCGGTGTCGCCCTTGTCCTTCCAGCGATGGGAAAGGCGGAGCTCCTCCTCGGGGGAGAGCATGGGGAATTTGCGGATATCCCGAAGGTATTTGGAGAGGTTATTTTCGGGACCGGAAATAAGAGCAGAAGAGGCCATTGCAACGGACTCCTGTACCAGAGGGGTGGATGCAGCTGTAATCCGGCTCAACGTCATTGTGACCGGGCGGGTTGCATCATCACTCTGCTAGACGCACGACTGGACTTCTCACGTCCCCGCATGCAACCCCCATCCTGGGCAGTTCCATGCAGGACGTCCAGTTAGCCTGGGGGCGTCGGCCCCGGCGAACAATCACCGAACATAGGCATTGTTCGTGCTCCTGTCAATGAATATGCCTGTTAATCAGGCAATATCGGCCAGTAGCTGGCGGAAGTCTTCCGGCGGCGCGCTTTCAAACAGCATCTCCTCGCCACTGCGCGGGTGGATGAAGCCCAGCCTGCGCGCATGCAGCGCCTGGCGGCCAAAGTCCAGCGCCGCGGTTTTTGGCGCGGGCGGCAGGGCGCGGGCGGCAGCGGGAATGCGGCGCAGATAGACCGGGTCGCCCACCAGCGCATGCCCGGCATGGGCAAAATGCACCCGGATCTGGTGCGTGCGCCCGGTGGCGAGCTTGCACTGCACATGCGCAAGGCCGCCGTGGAAGGTGTTCAGCACCCGGTAATGGGTGAGCGCGTGCTTGCCGCTGGTGCCGGTCACCACCGCCATGCGCTTGCGGTCGCGTTTGTCGCGCCCGATCGCACCATCAAACGACCCGCTGCCCGGTGTGGGGATGCCCCAGCACAGGGCCTCGTAAGCGCGGTCGATCCGCCGCTCGGCAAAGGCGAGGGACAGGGCCTGGTGTGCCATCTCGGTCTTGGCGGCAACCATGAGGCCCGATGTGTCCTTGTCCAGCCGGTGCACGATTCCGGGGCGCCTCTCGCCGCCAATGCCGGTCAGGCTCTCGCCGCAATGGGCGAGCAGGGCATTGACCAGCGTGCCATCCTCGTTGCCCGGTGCGGGGTGCACCACCATGCCGGCGGGCTTGTCGAGCACGATCAGGTCGCGGTCCTCATATAGTATGGTGAGTGCAATGTCCTGCCCCTGTGGCGTTGCGGGGATTGCGGGGGGGGGGTGAATTTCATAACACATGCCTGCCCGCACGGGTTCGGCCGGGTCGCGCAGCGGTTCGCCATTGCGCAGCAGGTGCCCGCTTTCCATGAGGGACTTGACGCGCGAGCGCGAAAGGCTTTCGACCGCGTTGGCAAGAAAGCGGTCGGTGCGCTGGCCTGCATCATCGGCAGTGGCGATGATCGGGGCAGGGGGGGCAGTGTCGTTCATGGCATGTGTCTATCGGAAAAAACGGTATTCGGGAACGGAAAGCACGGAATGGAAAAACAGGGATCGCGCGCGCTGCTCGCCGCAGTGATCGGCATGGGGGTTCTGCTGTTCCTCGGGTCGCTGGCACTGGTGGGCGTGCTGGTGCATCGCATGATGCATCCGGCCCCCCCGGCAAAGCCCGCGCTGGCCGTGGCGGCGCCCATGGCGCCTGCGCCGGACATGGCGGCACAGCCGGCGCTTGTGGTTGACGAGCCGCCCGGCACGACCGTGCGTTCGGTCACGGCACGGGCGGACGGATTGCTGGCGGTGGCGCTGACGGGCGGCGGCGTGGCCGAGCGCATTATCGTGTGGGACCCGGCCACGCGCCGCATCACGGCGCGGCTTGTGCTGGGGCAGCCGTAAACAGAAATGCGTGGCGGCGTGATTCTTTGCTTGCATGCCGCCGCGACATCGCCTAGAACGCGGCTACCGGCCTTTTGTCCCGTTCGTCTAGAGGCCTAGGACACTGCCCTCTCACGGCGGCAACAGGGGTTCGAATCCCCTACGGGACGCCAGCCTGCCATGGCTGGATAAAAGACTGATTGAATGAAAACCCGCCGCAAGGCGGGTTTTTCGTATGTACTGCATTTTTGCAAATATCTTTGCGTGAAATGCTGACGGGCTATGGCAAGGCAACTTTTTTTATATTAATATATAATAAAGGCATCTTATATACTGCCGCCACCCATCCTCCAAAAAGCATTGATTCAGATCAAGCGGGTCTGAAATTTAAAATATTTTCCGTCTTTTAATTTTACGAAAGATGGCACCATAGTGAACGGCGATCATTTGCCATATTTCTCTTCTTTAATTTCTCTAGGAATTATCAACGGTTTTTGTAGGAGGGGCATCTGCCCCCGCGTGACAAAAATGCAACTTCTCTCTGCCTGTAACCAGTTGTGGCGCTGGTGGCGGTTTCGCCGCCGGGGGGAGAGACGTTATGGTCCTTTTCAGTAATAAAGTCTGTCCCGGAATGGTCACCTTCGACTTGCAGGATGGAGGAGTTTCCGATTAAGGCGTCATGGCACGGCAGGGTATCGAGGGCGTGGCAAGCGTTTCGCCAGGCGGTTGCATGGGTTTAGACTTCTTGAGGGTGTGGTGGTAGATGCTGTTGGATTTTATGAAGCTGCAAAAACATGTATCGGGAATGGGGCGTCGCTCCTTTCTGTCCGTCATGGCTGTGGCTGGCAGCTTTCCCATGATTTCTGGCGCCCAGGCCGATGACGCCATCGGCATGAACCCGCAGATCGCCCAGCAGTGGGCCATTTTCCGCAACAAGTATTTCCATCCTGACGGGCGCATCGTCGATACGGGCAACAGCGGTGAATCCCACAGCGAGGGGCAGGGCTACGGCATGCTCTTCTCCGCCGCGGCGGGTGACCGGGCGGCGTTCGAGGCGATCTGGGCCTGGGCGCACACCAACCTGCAGCACAAGGACGACGCCCTGTTCTCCTGGCGTTACCTTGACGGGCACAACCCACCCGTGGCCGACAAGAACAACGCAACGGATGGCGACCTGCTGATCGCCCTTGGCCTGGCCTGGGCCGGCAAGCGCTGGAAGCGTGCCGACTATATCCAGGACGCCATGGCCATCTACAGAGATGTGCTGAAACTCATGACCAAGACTGTCGGCCCCTATACGGTGCTGCTGCCGGGCGCAGTCGGGTTCATGACCAAGGATACGGTCACCCTCAACCTGTCCTATTACGTCATGCCCTCGCTCATGCAGGCATTCCAGCTGACAGGTGACGCGCAGTGGACAAAGGTGATGGGCGACGGGCTGCTCATCATCGCCAAGGGGCGATTCGGTGAGTGGAAGCTGCCGCCGGACTGGCTGTCGATCAACCTGCACACCAATGCCTTCTCCATCGCCAAGGGCTGGCCGCCGCGTTTCTCGTATGATGCGATTCGCGTGCCGCTCTACCTTGCCTGGGCGCATATGCTGACTCCGGAGCTGCAGGCGGATTTCAGCCGGTTCTGGAACCATTATGGCGCATCCGCCCTGCCGGGCTGGGTTGATCTGAACACTGGCGCGCGTTCGCCCTATAATGCACCGCCGGGCTATCTGGCCGTGGCATCATGCTCGGGCCTGGCCTCGGCGGGTGAACTGCCCACGCTCGATCATGCGCCCGATTATTATTCGGCCGCGTTGACGATGCTGGCCTATATCGCCCGAAACCAGGGAGATGGAATGTGAGCACACCTGAAAAGGAAGCGGGAACGCAGGTGAATATCGACAGCCAGCAGGATGTCGATCGTATGCTGACGGATGGCTACGGTATCAGCAGCGCAGGTTTTCATTACCGCCCTTTCAAGCAGAAGCGTCCACCCAAGCCTGAGGTCAGGCATGACGAGTCCGGCGCAGCGCAGGCTACGGCGACAGGGCATGCGGCTGAAGAAGCCTCCCAGCATCCGGTTTCGTCCTATGACGAGACCTATTCCATACACTCCGCGCCTGAGGCCGCATCCGCCGAGGTTGCGCAGCAGACGCATGACTACGCGGAAACGACATATACGCCCGCTGCGCATGATGCCTATGCAGCGCAGCCGGAGCCTGAACAGGCCGCGCCCGAGGCTGATGTCACGCATGATGATACGCCCGCAGCCGAACCCGAGACATATGTGGCCACCCACGCCGAAACCGTAGCAGTTCCGAGCTACACGCCTGCGCCACAGCCCGCCGCGGCTCCCGTTGCGCAGGCTGCGCCGCAGCCCGTTAGCCACGAGCCGCCCGCACTATCGCCAGTGTCCCCCAAACCTGCGGTGTCTTCCTTCATGGCGCCCCGTCCTGCCCCGGTTTCCGGCATGGCTCCGGCCACGCCCCCCGTCGCAGCGGAGGACTGGGCCCCCGTGCCCAAGGCCCAGCAGCAGCGCGGGCAGCGTTTGACGGGGCCAGGCTTCTTTTTTGGTGCAGCCAGCGAGCGGGCGCCCGCGGCAAGGCTGTTCCAGTCGGCGCCGGTGTCCCGGTCTGTTTCAAAACCTGTTTCCAAGGTGACCACAATGACCAAAGTTGACAAGATTTCCCCGAATGGCAGTCAGGCTGGCCGCCCTGCGCCGACTGACAATTCTCCTACCCTGACCGAAGTGTTCATGACCCTTGGTGGTCGGGCCACGGACCGGTTGGTGCCCAAGCCCAGCCTGCGCGACGCCCTGTCGCGCAAGCGTGAAGACGCGAACGGCGAATCCTGAAACCGCGCCGGGGGTCACCTGCTCCCGGCCTGCCAAAGGAAAGAAGGGGGAAGGTTTTCCCCCGCCCCGCGCCCGCTGCGGGCCGAAAGGCGACATGACGGACCGAATGCGTCTGACGGTTTTCTTTTGAATATATAACTACCTGTTTTATCAGTATTTATTATCGGACGAGCTATTGATGTCAGAGGTTCAGTCGCCAGTACCCGCGGAGAGTAGGCTAGACCGCTTTTCCAACAAGATACTGTCACTGCGTGGGGCCAGCTACATAGTTGGAGCGCTGGGGCTTTGTGCACTTATCGCCGCAACCACGGTTACGCTGTCCATTAATGAACAGCTTATTGTGGCACTTGTGTGTGTGCTCGTCTTTTTTATTGTCGGGCGTGGCAAGAGCAGGCGCACCCAAATCTTTCTCGAAGTGCTCTCGGCGCTGGTCTCGCTGCGTTACCTGACATGGCGCCTGACCGGGACGCTGGACTTCGACACCTGGATTCAGGGGGGCTTGGGCGTAACCCTGCTCATGGCCGAGCTGTATGCCCTGTACATGCTGTTTCTCAGCTATTTCCAGACCATCCAGCCGCTCCATCGTGCCCCGCTGCCCCTGCCTGACAATGTTGATGACTGGCCGACCGTCGATATCTTCATCCCGACCTATGATGAACAGCTGAGCATCGTGCGCCTGACCGTGCTGGGCGCTCTGGGCATCGACTGGCCGCCCGATAAAGTGAATGTCTATATTCTTGATGACGGCGTGCGTGATGAATTCAAGCAGTTCGCTGAGGAGTGCGGCTGTCTCTACATCGGGCGCGTAGAGAGTGCTCACGCCAAGGCCGGTAACCTCAACCACGCCATTAAGCAAACTTCCAGCGATTACATTCTCATCCTGGATTGTGACCATATTCCGACACGCGCGTTCCTGCAGATCGCCATGGGGTGGATGGTCGCTGACCGCAAGATTGCCCTGATGCAGACGCCGCATCACTTCTATTCCCCCGATCCGTTCCAGCGTAACCTGGCCGTGGGGTATCGCACCCCGCCGGAAGGCAACCTGTTCTACGGCGTCATTCAGGATGGCAACGACTTCTGGGATGCCACCTTCTTCTGCGGTTCGTGCGCCATCCTGCGGCGTGAAGCCATTGAATCGATTGGCGGCTTCGCGGTTGAAACCGTGACGGAAGATGCCCATACCGCCCTGCGCATGCAGCGCCGTGGCTGGTCCACCGCCTACCTGCGCATTCCCGTTGCCAGTGGCCTGGCCACCGAGCGCCTGACTACCCATATCGGCCAGCGCATGCGCTGGGCGCGCGGCATGATCCAGATCTTCCGCGTGGATAACCCGATGCTCGGGCGCGGCCTGAAGATGGGGCAGCGGCTGTGCTACCTCTCGGCCATGACGTCGTTCTTCTTCGCCATTCCGCGCGTCATCTTCCTTGCCTCGCCGCTGGCGTTCCTGTTCTTCGGCCAGAACATCATCGCCGCCTCGGTGACGGCCGTGGCGGCCTACGCCCTTCCGCACATGTTCCACTCCATCGCAACCGCCGCCAAGGTGAACAAGGGCTGGCGCTATTCGTTCTGGAGTGAAGTGTACGAAACCACCATGGCGCTGTTCCTGGTGCGCGTGACCATCATCACCCTGATGTTCCCCTCCAAGGGCAAGTTCAACGTGACGGAAAAGGGTGGCGTGCTGGAGGAGGAAGAATTCGACCTTGGCGCGACCTACCCCAACATCATTTTTGCCGGCATCATGACGTTGGGGCTGCTGATCGGTCTGTTCGAACTGATCGTGCATTACAGCCAGCTCGATGGCATTGCCATGCGTGCTTACATACTCAACTGCATATGGGCGATGATCAGTCTCATCATCGTCCTTGCGGCCATTGCCGTGGGGCGTGAGACGAAACAGGTCCGTTACAGCCATCGTATCGAGGCGCATATCCCGGTCACGGTCTATGAAGCACCGGCCGAGGGGCAGCCCAATACCTACCATAACGCGACGCCGGGCATGACCCAGGATGTTTCCATGGGTGGTGTCGCCGTCCACATGCCCTGGCCCGACATAACCACGGGGCCGATCAAGACACGCCTCCATGCCGTGCTTGATGGCGAGGAGATCGATATCCCCGCCACCATGCTGCGCTGCAAGGGCGGCAAGGCCGTGTTTACATGGGACAATAATGACCTTGATACGGAACGCGATATTGTCCGCTTCGTGTTCGGGCGGGCCGATGCCTGGCTGCAATGGAACAATTACGAGGAAGACCGGCCGCTACGCAGCCTGTGGAGTCTGCTGCTCAGCATCAAGGCGCTGTTCCGCAAAAAAGGCAAAATGATGGCCAATAGTCGTCCAAAAAATAAACCACTTGCACTACCGGTTGAGCGCAGGGAGCCCACAACCATCCAGAGTGGACAGACACAGGAAGGAAAGATCAGCCGTGCGGCCTCGTGATATGAAAATGGTGTCCCTGATCGCGCTGCTGGTCTTTGCAACGGGGGCACAGGCTGCGCCTGTTGCCTTCAAGGCGCCAGCCTCGCAGCCCGCAGGTTCCGACCTGCCGCCTCTCCCCGCCGCCGCACCGCAGGCTGCTGCCACGTCCGCTGCCGCGAGCGCGGGCCAGCCCGCCACAACCGCCCCGGCGGCGGATGCCACGTCAGTCAGTGCGGCTGATGCGGTCGTGGATAATGCCGAGAACGCCATTGCCGCGTCTGACGTTGCAACGGTGCATACATACTCCCTCCAGGAGCTCGGTGCGCAGAGTGCCCTGAAAATGCAGGGCGCCGCCACGCTGCAGGGTCTGCAGTTCGGCATTCCGGCCGACCAGCTGGTCACGTCGGCGCGGCTTGTCGTGTCGGGTGCGATGTCGCCCAGTCTCCAGCCAGATACCAGCGCGGTTACGATCACGCTGAACGAGCAGTTCATCGGCACGCTGCGGCCTGACCCTACCCATCCTACATTTGGGCCGCTTTCGTTTGATATCAACCCCATCTTCTTTATCAGCGGCAACCGGCTGAACTTCAGCTTCGCTTCAAGCTCGAAGGGCTGCACGGACCCCAGCAACGGGTTGCTCTGGGCCAGCGTGTCCGAGCACTCCGAACTGCAGATCACCACCATACCGCTTCCCCCCCATCGCCAGCTGTCACGCCTGCCCCAGCCGTTCTTCGACAAGAACGTAAAGCAGAAGATCGTGATTCCGTTCGTTCTCGCACAGACATTTGATCCCGAAGTGCTGAAGGCGACGGGCATCCTGGCATCGTGGTTCGGTCAGCAGACCGATTTCCGTGGCGTGACCTTCCCAGTCTTCTCCACCATTCCGCAAACGGGCAATGCCGTTGTCGTTGGCGTGGCCGACGAGCTGCCTTCCGCCCTCGGGCGCCAGTCGGTCAATGGCCCCACGCTCATGGAAGTGGCCAACCCGTCCGATCCCAACGGCACGGTGCTGCTCGTGACGGGGCGCGACCGTGATGAGGTCATGACCGCGAGCAAGGGCATCGGTTTCGGCTCGAGCACCCTGCCAACAGCCAACCGCATGGACGTGGCGCCGATTGATGTGGGTGCCCGCGTGGCGAATGACGCGCCTTCCTTCATTCCCACCAATCGTCCGGTCCGCCTGGGTGAGCTGGTGCCAGACAGTTCCCTGCAGGCTGAAGGTTACGCGCCTGGCCCGCTATCGGTGCCGTTCCGTGTCTCGCCTGATCTGTATACGTGGCGCGATCGGCCGTACAAGCTGAACGTCCGTTTCCGCGCGCCGCCGGGGCCGATCGTCGATGTGTCGCGCTCATCGCTCAATATCGGTATCAACGACACCTATCTTGAGGCCTATCCGCTGCGTGAGCCGGATTCAACGCTGGACCAGATCCTGCGGCGCGTGGGCATCGGCCGTCGTAATGATAGCGTGCAGCAGCACACCATGGCCATCCCGCCCTACCGGGTCTTTGGCCAGAACCAGCTGCTGTTCTATTTCGAGATGGCGGCAATGGCCGAGCCGGGCTGCAAACCCGGCCCGAGCACCTTCCATATGGGCGTTGACCCGGATTCGACGATCGACCTGTCCAACTCCTATCACATCACCCAGATGCCCAACCTCGCCTTCATGGCCAGTGCCGGCTATCCGTTCACGACCTATGCCGACCTGTCGCGCTCGGCCGTGGTGCTGCCCGCGCACCCCAATGGCATGATTGTCAGCGCCTATCTCGACCTCATGGGCTTCATGGGGGCGACGACATGGTATCCGGTGTCCGGCGTGGATGTGGTCTCGAGCGACCACGTGAATGACGTGGCGGACCGGAACCTGATTGTCCTGTCCACGCTGGCCAATAGCGGTGACGTTTCGCAGCTGCTGAGCAATTCGGCCTATCAGATTTCGGATGGACGGCTGCACATGGCCCTGCGCTCGACGCTGAGCGGTGTGTGGAACCTGTTCCAGGATCCCATGTCGGCCATCAGCAAGACGGCTCCGACCGAGGTCGAGAGCACGCTGACCGGTGGCGTCGCCGCGATGGTCGAGGCGGAATCGCCGCTGGCATCGGGACGGACGGTGCTCGCGCTGCTTTCGGGTGACGGGCAGGGGCTCAACAACCTTGTGCAGATCCTGGCGCAACGCAAGAACCAGGCCAAGATCCAGGGTGACCTGGTGCTGGCGCATGGTGATGATCTGACATCCTATCGCAGTTCGCCGCTGTATACGGTTGGCACCGTGCCGCTGTGGCTCAAGCCTGACTGGTATATGCACAACCATCCCGGCCGCGTGATCTTGGTTGGCCTGTTCGGGTGCATTCTGGTGGTGGCTGTCCTGGTGCGCGCCCTGGCCAAGCATGCTCTGCGCCGCCGTCGTGAGTTGCAGGAAGAAAGGCAGGGAACGTGATCATGAACAGGCGATACGCCCTTTCGCTTTCAGGTGCCCTGCTGGCCAGCAGTTGCATGACGGTTCTGGTGGCGGTTCCTGTTGCGCGCGCGCAGCAGGCTTCCACTGCCATGACCACCACCGCCGCCAGCCCTTCTGCCGCGGCACCACGGCAGATACTGTTGCAGCAGGCACGCTTCTGGCTTCAGCAGCAGCAATATGAGAATGCCCGCCAGGCCCTGCAGAATGCGGAGGGCATCGCCCCCAATTCCCCTGACGTGCTGGAAGTAAAGGGTGAATACCAGACGGCCATTGGCAACCGCGAAGCGGCCGCCGATACGCTGCGCCACCTGCAGCAGGTGGCACCGGGCAGTGCTGCGGCCAGCAACCTGAGTGACCTGCTCAGCGAGCGGGCCATTTCCCAGGGCGACCTGACACAGATCCGCTCGCTGGCGGGTTCGGGGCAGAACGCGCAGGCGGTAGCGGGGTACCAGAAGCTGTTCCACGGTGGCAAGCCGCCCCGTTCGCTCGCGGTGGAATACTACCAGACCATGGCGGGCGTGCCGGCCCAGTGGGACCAGGCCCGCGCCGGGCTTGCCGGGATCGTTGCATCCAACCCGCAGGACTACCGCGCCCAGCTCGCCTTTGCCCAGACCCTGACCTATAACACCTCGACCCGCATGGAAGGCCTGACCCGGCTCAAGGACCTGCAATCCTTCCGCAGTCAGGCCCCGGTCGAGGCCGCCGCCGCGACGCAATCCTACCGCCAGACCCTGAGCTGGCTGCCGGTCAATGCCGATACGCAGCCCCTCATGGAGCAGTGGCTTTCAGCCCACCCCAATGATACCGCGCTGCGCGAGCATATGCTCCATCCCCCCGGCGGTCCGCCGGACAAGGCGGGCCTTGCGCGCCAGGCCGGTTACCAGCAGCTTAATGCGGGCCGTCTTTCCGCTGCCGAGCAGTCTTTCCAGTCGGCGTTGCAGATCAACTCCCATGATGCTGATTCGCTTGGCGGCATGGGGCTCGTGAGCATGCGGCAGGGCGATACCGCCGAGGCGCACCGCTATTTTGAAGAAGCGATGGCCGCCGACCCCAAGACCGCGGATCGCTGGCGCCCGGCGCTGGCGGGCATGGCGGTGAGCGGGGATTATGCCGCCGTTCGCCAGCTGATCGCAGCCCACCAGTATACCGAGGCCAAGCAGAAGCTCGCCACGCTGGCCCGCGAGCCCGGGCAGTACACCGGCGCGACGCTCATGCTGGCCGACCTGCAGCGCTCGACCGGCCAGGTCGCCGCCGCCGAGCAGGAATATCGTGGCATCCTGTCGCGTGAGCCCAATAACCAGCTGGCCCTGATGGGGCTGGCGCGGGTGGACATGGCGCAGGGCAACACGGCGGAAGCACGCCAGCTCCTGTCGCGTGTCAGCCCGCAATATGCCAGCCAGGTGGGCGAAATCGAGGTTTCCGGCCTGATGGCGGCTGCGTCCCAGACATCGGATTCAGCACGCAAGGTTTCCATCCTGCGCGAAGCGATGGCCCAGGCCCCGCGGGACCCGTGGGTACGAATCAACCTTGCCAATGCGCTGCAGCAGCAGGGTGACGTGGCTGAAGCAGGGCGCGTGATGCAGCCCATCCTGGCCAATCCCGTGACCGCGCAGGACCGTCAGGCTGGCATCCTGTACACCTATGGCAGTGGCAATGATGCGATGACCCGCCGGCTTCTGGCCGGCCTGTCGCCTGCGGACTATTCCCCCGCGATCCGCTCCATTGCCGAGGAAATGGAAATCAAGCAGGATCTGGCCAGCCGCCTGTCCATGGTGTCCAACCCGGTGCCGCTGATCCGCGAGGCCCTTTCCCAGCCTGATCCGACCGGCGCGCGTGGCGTGGCGGTGGCAGACCTGTTCCGCCAGCGTGGCGACATGGTGCATGCCCGCATGGCGCTGCGTATCGCTTCGACGCGCACCATCGATCTTTCGCCCGACCAGCGCCTGTCCTACGCGACCGAATACATGAAGATCAGCAACCCTGTGGCGGCCGCGCGCCTGCTGGCCCCGCTGGGTGATGGCACGGGCTCGGCGGCGGGCAATGCGCTGCTGCCCGAGCAGGTGCAGACGCTGCAGCAGCTGCGCATGGGCATCTCGGTGGCGCAGTCCGACCTGCTCAACCAGCGTGGCGACCAGGCGCAGGCCTATGATCATCTGGCACCCGCCCTGCAGGCCGACCCGGAGGCGACATCGCCCAAGTTGGCGCTCGCGCGGCTGTATAACGGCCACGGCAAGCCGGGCAAGGCGCTCGAGATCGACCTGGCGGTGCTGCGGCACAACCCGCAGGATCTTGATGCGCGGCAGGCTGCGGTGCAGGCCGCGGTCAACAGCGACCACAACAGCCTTGCCACCCGCCTCGCCATGGATGGCGTGCAGGAAAGCCCGATGGATGCGCGTGCCTGGCTGGCCATGGCCGTGGCCGACCAGGCCGATGGCCATGGACAGCGCACCATCGAGGATCTGCGTCGGGCCTATGACCTGCGCCTGCAGCAGGTTGAGGGTACGCGGGCTTCGTCCAGCCCGGCCGTGGCGCAGGAAGAGGCGCTTGCCCCGCCGTCGACCAACCCGTTCCGCCCGCGTGGCTACGGGCACCAGACGGAACTCGGCGCGCCTGTGACCGGTGGCTCCTACAGCGCCGAGGCGGCATCGCCCGATACGTCGGACCAGATGCTCTCCTCCATTGCCGGGCAGATCCGTACGCTGCGTGAGAACCTTGCCCCCTCCATCGATGGTGGCCTCGGGTTCCGGTCACGTTCGGGCGAGCACGGCATGGGCCGCCTGACGGAAGCGAACATCCCCATCGTGGGCCGCCTGCCGCTGCAGGCCGGTGCTTCCGCCCTGACCTTCTCGATCACGCCAACCATGATCTGGTCGGGCAACCTCAACGCAGGCTCCGTCTATGATGTGCCGCGTTATGGCACGATGATGGGCGTGGAGGCGTATAACCAGTACGACAGCTATGCCAATGCGGGCAAGAACCAGCAGCGCATCGCCGCTGGCACGGCCGAGGCCGGGTTTGCGCCGGATGTGCAGTTTGGCAATAGCTGGGTGCGGGCCGATGTGGGTGCGTCGCCCATCGGCTTCCCCATCACCAACGTGCTGGGCGGTGTCGAGTTCTCGCCGCGCGTGGGTCCGGTCACGTTCCGTGTCAGTGCCGAGCGCCGGTCGATCACCAACAGCGTGCTGTCCTATGGCGGCCTGCGTGACACGAACTACAACAGCGCGCTTGGCCGGTATGCCCGCCAGGTCTATGGCCAGGCACTGTCCAAGCAGTGGGGCAGCGAATGGGGTGGCGTCGTGACCAACCACTTCCATGGGCAGGTCGAGGCCACACTGGGCAACACCATCCTGTATGGTGGCGGTGGCTACGCCATCCAGACCGGCAAGAACGTGCAGCGCAACAGCGAGCGTGAAGCGGGCATCGGCGCCAATACGCTGGTGTGGCATAACGCCAACATGCTGGTGCGCATTGGCGTGAGCCTGACCTATTTCGGTTATGCCAAGAACGAGGATTTCTACACCTACGGGCAGGGTGGTTACTTCTCGCCGCAATCCTATTACGCGGCGACCGTGCCGGTGCGCTATGCGGGCCAGCACAAGCGGCTGGACTGGGACGTGACGGGCAGCGTGGGCTACCAGGTGTTCCACGAGCACTCGGCACCCTTCTTCCCCACGTCATCGCTGCTGCAGTCCGGTGCCAATACCATCGCCTCGAATTACTCGGCGAGCGCCACGCCGGCGGAATATCTGTCGGAGGAAACGGTGAACAGCGCCTACTATCCTGGGGATAGTATTGCTGGTCTTACCGGTGGCTTTAATGCTAGGGTGGGCTATCGCTTTACACGCAATGTTCGTCTTGATCTGTCGGGGCGCTATCAGAAGGCCGGTAACTGGACTGAAAGCGGCGCCATGATTTCCGCACACTATCTTATTATGGACCAGTAATGACAACTTTGAACGCAAAACCGGACTTTTCGCTTTTCCTGCAGGCCCTGTCCTGGGAGATCGATGATCAGGCCGGGATCGAGGTCCGCAATGACCTGTTGCGCGAGGTCGGCCGGGGTATGGCTGGTCGTTTCCAGCCGCCGCTGTGCAACACCATCCACCAGCTTCAGATCGAGCTGAACGCCCTGCTGTCCATGATCAACTGGGGCTACGTGAAGCTGGACCTGCTGGCGGAAGAACAGGCCATGCGCATCGTGCATGAAGACCTGCCGCAGGTGGGCAGCGCCGGTGAGCCTGCCGGCACATGGCTCGCCCCGGTGCTGGAAGGGCTTTATGGCCGCTGGATCACGTCGCAGCCCGGCGCATTCGGGGATTATGTCGTGACGCGTGATATCGACGCGGAAGACCTGAACTCGGTCCCGGCCCAGACGGTTATCCTGTACATGCGCACCCGCAGCGCCGCGACCTGATCCCTGTCAGTCGCGCCATTTGCGTCAAAACCCTGCCCACAGGCGTGTTCATGCCCTGTAGGCAGGGTTTTTGCATATATGGCCCCCACTCTTTGCCCTGTTTTTGCGCTAGATCATGCGGCGCGGGGGCAGGGTGCTTCACAACTGGGTTGAGGAAATGACGGGTGCAGGCCGCCCGTGCCGCCACTGTCCAGCCCCTGAAGGAGGAGCCTGCCATATGAGACTGTCCCGCAAGATATTCCTGTTATCCGCCGTGGCGTGTGGCATGGCGCTGGCCCAGGCGCCTGCCTTCGCGCGGCATGCCCATGATAACGGGGGCGACCCGGCAGACACGCGGGCGCGGCAGATGCTCGCCTCGATGAGCCTTGAGGACAAGATGTCCCTGCTGTTCAGCGTTGATGGCGGTGGCTTCAACGGCAGCGTGGCACCGCCGGGGGGCCTGGGTTCGGCGGCTTACCTGCGCGCGCCCAAGGGCTCGGGCCTGCCTGACCTGCAGATTTCGGATGCGGGGCTTGGCGTGCGCAACCCGGCGCATATCCGCAAGAATGGTGCGGCGGTCTCGCTGCCGTCCGGCCTGTCCACGGCCAGCACGTGGGATATGGACATGGCGCGGCAGGCCGGTGTCATGATCGGGCGTGAGGCGTGGCAGAGCGGCTTTAACGTGCTGCTTGGCGGCGGGGCAGACCTGACGCGCGACCCGCGCGGCGGCCGCAACTTTGAATATGCGGGCGAGGATCCGCTGCAGACCGGGCGCATGGTGGGCAGCACCATTGCGGGCGTGCAGTCGCAGCATGTGATCTCCACGCTCAAGCATTATGCGATGAACGACCTCGAAACCTCGCGCATGACCATGAGTGCCGATATCGACCCCGTGGCCATGCGCGAGAGTGACCTGCTGGGCTTCGAGATCGCGCTTGAAACCGGTCATCCCGGTGCGGTCATGTGCTCGTACAACCGCGTCAATGACCTGTATGCCTGTGAAAACCCCTACCTGCTGACCAAGACGCTGAAGCAGGACTGGCATTATCCCGGCTTTGTCATGTCCGACTGGGGGGGCACGCATTCCTCCGCGCGCGCGGCGCTGGCGGGGCTGGACCAGGAATCGGCGGGCGATCATACCGATGCCCGACCCTATTTCCGCACCCTGCTTGCAGCCGATGTGAAGGCAGGCCGCGTGCCCCAGGCGCGCATTGATGACATGGCGCAGCGTATCGTGCGCTCGCTGCTTGCAGTCGGGCTTGTCGACCAGCCGCCGCAGCGCCAGCCGCTTGATGTGGTGACCGACACCCTCGTGGCCCAGAAGGACGAGGAGGAAGGCGCGGTCCTGCTGCGCAACCAGGGCAACATCCTGCCGCTTTCGCCTACCGCGCGCATTGCCGTTATTGGTGGTCATGCCGATGCGGGCGTGATTTCGGGCGGGGGTTCGAGCCAGGTCGAGCCCATCGGTGGCGAGGCGGTGAAGGGACCGGGCAAGAAGGAATGGCCGGGCGATCCGGTCTATTTCCCGTCCTCGCCGCTCAGGGCCATGAAGGCCGAGGCGCCGAACGCCCAGATCACCTATGATTCCGGCACCAATATCGCCTCTGCCGTGCGGGCGGCGCGGGCGGCCGACGTGGTGGTGGTGTACGCCACGCAGTTCACCTTCGAGGGGATGGACGCGCCGAGCATGCACCTTGATGACAATGCCGATGCGCTGATTACGGCGGTGGCTGCCGCCAACCCGCGCACGGTGGTGGTGATGGAAACCGGCGATCCGGTGCTGATGCCGTGGAACAACAGTGTTGCGGGCGTGCTCGAGGCGTGGTTCCCCGGTTCTGGCGGTGGCCCGGCCATTGCCCGGCTGCTGTTTGGCAAGGTGGCCCCTTCAGGCCATCTGACCATGACCTTCCCGCAGGCGGAATCGCAGCTTGCCCACCCCGATATTGCAGGGGTGACGGCGGATAACGTGTTCGAGATGCAGTTCCACACCGATCAGGAACTGGTTTACGATGAAGGCAGCGATGTCGGTTACCGCTGGTTCGACCGCAACCACTTCAAGCCGCTCTATCCGTTCGGTTATGGCCTGACCTACACCACGTTCAGCACCGATGGGCTGAAGGTGGCCGAACGCCACGGGCAGGTGACGGCCACGTTCAACGTGCACAATACTGGCACGCGGCCGGGCGTGGATGTGCCGCAAATCTATGTCGGCCTGCCCGATGGCGGTGCGCGCCGCCTTGCGGGCTGGCAGCGCATCAGCCTGGCACCTGGCGAGAGCCGCCAGGTTTCGGTGCAGATTGACCCGCGCCTGCTGGCGCATTTCGATGGCAGGCATAACCGGTGGAGCGTACCCTCAGGCAGCTTCCGCGTGTGGCTTGCATCATGCGCTACTGATGACAGCCAGCAGGCCACCATGCACCTGCATGGCCGGACCATGGCGCCCTGAGGCGGAACGTGATGGGCAGGGGGCTGCTGGTAGCTGCGACCATGGGAGCTGGCCTGCTGGCTGCCAGCCCTGTACAGGCAGCCGGCCTTTCATGGCCCGATACGCCAGATCACCGCGCGCGCCTGATGATGAGCGTGCAGGAGTTGGAAATAACCCTGCTCACCCACCCCAGCGCCACGCTGGCGCTGGAG
Organism: Komagataeibacter sp. NFXK3; assembly: GCF_054182245.1. Taxonomy (NCBI): domain Bacteria; kingdom Pseudomonadati; phylum Pseudomonadota; class Alphaproteobacteria; order Acetobacterales; family Acetobacteraceae; genus Komagataeibacter; species Komagataeibacter sp. NFXK3. The sequence goes on along the minus strand of NZ_JAPIVJ010000004.1, from coordinate 62,848 downwards.
GACTGGTGTGCAACCCATCATATGGCTGCCCGCCCCGTGGTGGTGGCGCGCAAGGCAGCCCTGCCGCAGCCTGACCCCGTGCCCGCGCGGGTGCGGGCCGATCTGGGCGTGAGTGCCACGCAACCCGTGCGGCACCGGCAGGTGCAGCTGGCCTGCGGCCCGTATGTGCTTTCGGTGGCGGATAACTGGTATGTGCCCGGCCTGCTGACCCCGCAGATGAATGCCACGCTCGAGCAGACCGATACATCCTTCGGCCATGTGGTGGCGCCCCTGCATTTTACCCGCGAGCGGCTGGAATTTACGCGGCTGTGGTCACCGTGGCCGGGAGGGGCCGCGGGGGCAATGATCGTGGCCCCGGCCGAGATCGTGCGCCAGCGCGCCGTGCTGCGCGACGTGCAGGGGCGTGCCTTTAGCGAGGTGGTGGAAACCTATACCGACCAGACTCTCGCTTTTGCGCCAGAAGGGCAGGCAAGAGGGCCAGCCCGCCCTTAGAGACTGTTTGAAAAGTCAGCTCAGCAAACATCCAGGAATCATAAGGAAGTTTTTGGCGAAGCTTTTTTCAAAAAGCTTCGAAGAACACTGCATTCTTGAAAACAGGTGGCACTCAGAAACTTTCATTCTTTATATCCCTGCCGTTTGCAGCCCGGCGGCAGGAGGGCTACGCCGGAGCATGTGATCATGACCGGAGCCACACCCCATGACAGATTTGCGAGACCCCAATATCCCTGCCGAGACCGTGCGGCACCTGCTGGGCCTGCACCCCCACCCTGAAGGGGGAAGCTACCGCGAAATATGGCGTGACACCCCAGCCGATGGCCCGCGCGGCGCGGTCTCGACCATCAGCTTCCTGCTGGCAGCCGGCGAGCGCTCGCACTGGCACCGTGTTGATGCAGCCGAGATCTGGTGCTGGCAGGGTGGCAGCCCATTGCTGCTTGAAATTGCGGACGGGGAGGGGGGCCCGATCGAGCGGATCATGCTCGGCCCGCTGCCCACGCAAGGCCAGGTGCTGCAGGCGGTGGTGCCGCCGGGGGCATGGCAGGCGGCCCAAAGCGCGGGAGCGTGGAGCCTGATGGGCTGCCAGGTGGCGCCTGCCTTTGTTTTCAGCCAGTTTGAACTGGCTCCGCCCGGCTGGTCGCCTCAAGGAGAAAACGCATGACAACCCCGCAATGGCTCATCTGGGCCCGTGACCTGCAGGCACTGGCCCAGAGTGGCCTGGCCTATGCCGAAAGCCCGTTTGATCGCGAGCGTTATGAAAGCATAAGGCAGATCGCAGCCGACATGATGGCCGCGGGCAGCGATGCCGACATGGCGCGCGTGCTCGACCTGTTCAGCGATCAGGACGGCTATGCCACGCCCAAGCTGACGGTGCGCGCCGCCGTGTTCGATGCGCAGGGCCGCATGCTGCTGGTGCGCGAGGTGCTGGACCATGACCGCTGGACCCTGCCGGGGGGCTGGGCGGATGTGAACCTGACCCCGGTGGAAAATACGGTGAAGGAAGTGCGCGAGGAGAGCGGGTTTAGCGTGCGCGTGACCAAGCTCGCCGCCGTGTGGGACCGCGACCGGCAGGGCCACCCGCCCGGACCGTTTTCATGCTGCACGCTGTATTTCATCTGCGAACTGACCGGCGGCAGCGCCGAGACCAGTATCGAAACATCGGAAATCGGCTGGTTTGCGGCAGACCAACTGCCCACCGACCTCTCGCTTGGCCGCGTGCTGCCCAGCCAGTTGACCCGCATGTTCGAGCATGCCGCCAACCCCGACCTGCCTACGGATTTTGACTGAAACCGTTTGAAAACAATAACTTGATAAAATGGAAAAGTTTTTGGGGGCCACCTTTTTTCAAAAAGGCGGCGTTTTGCAGGGCCGCTGGATCAAAAGCGCCAACCTAAAGGCAGGCCATTGAAAAACCGACCGGGCTTTCCATATCCAATACAAATTGTAACCCGACGACAACGCAACAGACAGACTGGATAAGCCATGACGGAACAGACCACCACGACCCCGCCCGAAGCCACGGGCGAACAGCATGAATTCAGCGCCGAGGTCGGCCGCCTGCTCGACCTTGTGGTGCATGCGCTCTATTCCGAGCGTGAAATCTTTTTGCGTGAGCTCGTCGCCAATGCGGCGGATGCGACTGACAAGCGCCGTTTCGAGGCCCTGACCGATGGCGCGCACGCCCTGCCTGAAGATGCCAAGATCCGCATCAACCCCGACAAGAACGCCCGCCTGCTGACCATCAGCGATGATGGCGCGGGCATGAGCAAGGAAGACCTGGGCCGCAACCTCGGCACCATCGCCCGCTCGGGCACCCGCGCCTTTGGCGAGGAACTGGCCAACGCCAAGCCTGAGGACAAGCCGAGCCTGATCGGCCAGTTCGGCGTGGGTTTCTATGCCGCCTTCATGGTGGCGGACCGGGTGGACGTGATCTCGCGCCGCGCAGGCAGTGACGAGGCATGGTGCTGGTCCTCCACCGGCAAGGGCAACTACACCATCAGCCCCGCCACGCGTGAGAAGGCAGGCACCGACATCATCCTGCACATCAAGGAAGATGCGAACGACTTCCTCGATTCGTGGCAGCTTGAAACCATCGTGCGCAAATGGGCCGACCACATTTCGTGGCCGATCACCATCGTCAAGGATGATGGCGAGGAAACTTCGGCCAACAAGGGCACCGCGCTGTGGCGCAAGCCGCGTGGCGGGATCGATGAAGAGCAGCTCAACGAGTTCTACCGCAACATAAGCCACAACTTCGATACGCCCTGGGCCACGCTGCACTGGCATGCCGAAGGCACGATGGCGTTCTCGGCGCTGCTGTTCATTCCCGGCAGCAAGCCCTTCGAGTTTGCCGAGCCGGTGCGCGAGAGCCAGATCCGCCTGCATGTGCGCCGCATGTTCATTACCGATGATGCCGGCCTGCTGCCGCCGTGGCTGCGGTTCGTGACCGGCGTGGTCGATACCGAGGACCTGCCGCTCAACGTCTCGCGCGAGATGCTGCAGGCCACCCCGGTGCTTGCCCGCATCCGCAAGGTCGTGACCAGCCGCGTGATCTCGGAGCTCAAGACCCGCAGCAAGGACGAGGCGGATTTCGAGAAGTTCTGGGACAATTTTGGCCCCACCTTCAAGGAAGGCATCTGGGACGACGCGGTCCACCGCACGGAACTTGCTTCCATCGCCCGTTTCCGCTCCAGCACGCAGGAAGGCTGGACTACGCTTGATGCTTATCTGGAACGCAAGAAGCCCGAGCAGGAAGCCATTTACTACCTGACCGGCGACCGCACGGAAATGCTGCCCTCCTCGCCGCAGCTCGAGGGTTTCCGCGCACGCGGCATCGAGGTGCTGCTGCTGTCCGACCCGGTGGACTCGTTCTGGCCCGAGCGTCTGGGCGTGTACAAGGACGTGCCCATCCGCAATATCAGCCAGTTCCACACCGATCTTGAAAAGTTCGGCGCGCCGGAGGAAACGCAGGCTGAAAAGGACGCGCTGGAAGTCGTGATCCCCGCGCTGAAGGAAGCGCTGGGCGATGCGGTGTCCGACGTGAAGGGCACCAACCGCCTCGTCGACAGCGCCGTGGTGCTGGCCGCCCCCGAATCCGGTCCGGACCTGCAGATGATCCGCCTGATGAAGCGCAGCGGCCAGCAGGTGCCCGACACGGCGCCGGTGCTGCAGGTCAACCCGGCCCATCCGCTGATCGCCGACCTCGCCACCCGCGTGAAGAATGGCGACCCGGTGCAGGATATTGCGCTGACGCTGATGGACATGGCCCGGATCCAGGATGGCGAGAGCCCGAAGGACCCCACCGGCTTCGCCCGGCGCCTGACCACGATCCTGACGCGCCTGCCGCTGACGGACGGCCCGCAGGGCTGAACTGCCCCGCGCTGAATGATGCGTCACGACCATCCCGCCATGCGCCCTGCATGGCGGGATGTTCTTTTTTACAGGCTTGAGGCGCGCGGCTAGCCCTGCGGGCTGACTGCCTGTATGATCCAGCCCATGCGGGCACGGGTTACGCTGCCTTATGGCAGAAAAACCGCAACTGCGGCTTTATTCAAAGTATTCAGGCAACAGGGCCTTGAACGTGGTCCGGCTGGATGCTTCCCTATGCGCCCTTTTGTGTGTTCCGGTTTTTGAATGGCGGCAAATCTTATATGAAAATTGACAACGTCTCCTATCGCAGTGTCTGGGTGGATGCGGATGATGGCTGGTCGGTCCATATCTTTGACCAGACCCGCCTGCCCTGGTCGCTCGACATCCTGCGCCTGACCGAGCGCGATCAGGTGGCCCATGCCATCCGCACCATGCAGGTGCGTGGCGCGCCGCTGATTGGCGCCGTGGCCGCCTACGGGCTGGCGCTGGCCCTGCGCCATGACAACAGCGACGCGGCCATGGAGCGCGATGCCGCAGCCCTTGCCGCCACCCGGCCCACCGCGGTCAACCTGGCGTGGGCGATCAAGCGCATGCTCACGCGCCTGCGCACCACGCCGCAGGCCGACCGCGTGGCCGCCGCCTATGACGAGGCCGGGCGCATCTGCGATGAAGACGTGATCCAGAACGAGGCCATCGGCCGGCAGGGGCTGGAACTGATCGAGGAGATCGCCGCCCGCCGCCCCGGCCCGGTCAACATCCTCACCCACTGCAACGCGGGCTGGATCGCAACCGTGGACTGGGGCACGGCCCTTGCGCCCATCTACATGGCGCATGATCGCGGCATCGAGGTGCATGTGTGGGTGGATGAAACCCGCCCGCGCAACCAGGGGGCCTCGCTCACCGCATGGGAGCTGGGCCGCCACGGCGTGAAGCACACCGTCATTGCCGATAATGCCGGTGGCCACCTGATGCAGCATGGCCAGGTGGACCTCGTGATCGTGGGCACCGACCGCGTGACCCGCACGGGCGATGTGGCCAACAAGATCGGCACCTACCTCAAGGCGCTGGCGGCGCGTGACAATAACGTGCCCTTCTGGGTGGCGCTGCCATCGACTACCATCGACTGGTCGATCAGTGACGGGGTCAGCGAAATCCCCATCGAGGAGCGTAATGGCCGCGAAGTCACCCATATCCAGGGCCGTGACGCGGCAGGCCACGTGAGCAGCGTGCAGCTCGTGCCCGATGGCAGCAAGGCCGCCAACCCGGCCTTTGACGTGACCCCCGCGCGCCTCGTGACCGGCCTGATTACCGAGCGTGGCCGCTGCCCCGCCACGGCGGATGGGCTGTGCGATCTCTTCCCCGAATACGTGTGAGCATGGCCCCGCAGGCCGGGGCTGCTCACCTATGACCTTGACAGGCGCGGGCGGGATTGGCTTTGTCGCGCCTGCAACCGGGTGCGGCCCCTTGTGGCCGTGCCCCCCAAATCTGGTAGAATCAGGACAAGAGCATGCATCCCTATCGTACCCATAGCTGCGCGGCCCTGCGGGCTGCCGATGCCGGGCAGACGGCCCGCCTTTCCGGATGGGTACATTCCAAGCGCGACCATGGCGGCCTGCTGTTCATTGACCTGCGCGACCATTTTGGCATGACGCAGATCGTGATCCCCGCGGGCTCCCCCGTGCTGGAAACCGCCGAGCGCGTGCGCGTGGAAAGCGTGCTGACCGTGACGGGCGAGGTGGTGCTGCGCGATGGCGCCACCAAGAACCCCAACCTGCCCACGGGCGAGATTGAGCTGCGCGCGAAAGAGATCGAGGTCCAGTCCAGCGCCGACGTGCTGCCGCTGCAGGTGGCGGGCAACGAGCACTACCCCGAAGACCTGCGCCTGACCTACCGCTACATCGACCTGCGGCGCGAGAAGGTGCACCGCAACATCATGCTGCGCGCGCAGGTGATCGCGAGCCTGCGCAAGCGCATGACGGACCTTGGCTTTGTCGAGTTCCAGACCCCCATCCTGACCGCCTCCTCGCCCGAGGGCGCGCGCGACTTCCTCGTGCCCGCGCGCATGCATCCGGGCAAGTTCTACGCCCTGCCGCAGGCCCCGCAGCAGTTCAAGCAATTGGCCATGGTGGCGGGGTTTGACCGCTATTTCCAGATCGCGCCCTGCTTCCGTGATGAAGCGGCGCGTGCCGACCGCTCGCCCGGTGAGTTCTACCAGCTCGATTTCGAGATGGCGTTCGCCACACAGGAAGATGTGTTCGCCACCCTCGAGCCGGTGATGGAAGGCGTGTTCCGTGAGTTCGGCGGTGGCCGTATCGTGAGCAAGGGCCCGTTCGAGCGCATTCCCTACGCCACGGCCATGGAAGTCTATGGCAGCGACAAGCCCGACCTGCGCAACCCGCTCAGGCTCTCGGATGTGACCGAGGCGTTTGCCGGTTCCGGCTTTGGCCTGTTTGCCCGCATCGCCGCCGATGGCGGCCAGATCCGCGCCATCCCCGCCCCCGGCGCGGGCGACCGCCCGCGTGCGTTCTTTGACAAGCTCAATAACTGGGCGCGTGAATCGGGTGCTGGCGGGCTGGGCTACATCATCTTCGCTGAAGAGGGCGGCAAGGGCCCGATCGCCAAGAACCTCGAGGCCGAACGCATCGAGGCCATCCGCGCCAAGACGGGGCTGAAGGCAGGCGATGCCGTGTTCTTCGTGGCGGGCAAGGGCGATGAGATGGTCAAGTTCTCGGGCGCCGTGCGCACCCGCGTTGCGACCGAACTCGACCTGATCGAACAGAACGCCTTCCGCTTCTGCTGGATCACGGATTTCCCGATGTACGAGCGCAATGAGGAAACGGGCGAGATCGACTTCTCGCACAACCCGTTCTCCATGCCGCAGGGTGGCATGGACGCGCTGCTCAACCAGGACCCGCTGACCATCAAGGCCTATCAGTACGATATCGTGTGCAACGGCATCGAACTCTCGTCAGGCGCGATCCGTAACCACCAGCCCGATGTGATGATCCGCGCGTTCGAGATCGCGGGCTACCCGGCCAGCGAGGTCGAGGCCCGCTTTGGCGGCATGCTCAACGCCTTCCGCTATGGCGCGCCGCCGCATGGTGGCTCGGCGCCGGGCGTGGACCGCATCGTGATGCTGCTGGCCGATGAGCCGAACATCCGCGAAGTCATCCTGTTCCCGCTCAACCAGCAGGGCGAGGACCTGATGATGGGCGCACCCGCCCCCGTCGAGCCGCAGCGGCTCAAGGAACTCTCGCTTGCCCTCGACCTGCCGCGCCCCAAGCCCGGCCAGAAGAAGGACTGAGCGCCATGCACGCCGTGATGGACCCCTCCCTCACGGCGCGCCGCATCAGGGTGCGGCGGGCGTTTCATCGCGGCATGATGGCGGGCATGGTGGCGGTGGGGCTGTGGCACGGCCAGGCGCTGGCCGCCCCGCCTGCGGGCATGGCCGCGCACCGGGCGGTGTATGACCTTGCGCTCTCCGCCGTGGGTAATGGCGATGTGGTGACGGCGGAGGGCAGGCTGACCTTCGTGCTGTCCGACATGTGCACGGCCTGGTCCACCCAGCAGCAGTTGCATGTGCGCACCGTGGGCCGGGGTGGTGATGAACATGACAGCGATTCCGATTACGCGGTGCTGGAGGACAAGGATGGCTCATCCCTCATCTTCCGCGCCGACCAGAGCGAAAACGGCCAGTCCAGCCCGCGCATAGCAGGCGAGGCCCATATGAGGCCCTCAGGCGGCAGGGTGCATTATACCGCGCCCAGCGTGCATGACGTGGCGCTGCCCGCGGGCACGCTGTTCCCCGTGGCGCACACCACCAGCGTGATTGCGGCAGGGCAGGCGGGCCGGACCGAAATCGCGCCGCCGCTGTTCGATGGCACGGTCGAGACCGGGGCGCTGAACACCTATGTGCTGCTGCTTGCGCGCGAGGCGCCGCCGGTGGCAACGCCTTTTGCAGCCCTCGCCCCCCTTGGGGCGCAGCGGGTGCATATCGCCTACTACAACCCCACCACGCGCGACATGGGGCCGATATTCGAGCAGGGCATGCGCTATTTCACCAACGGCGTGGCCGACCGGCTTGACCTTGATTTCGGGCAGTTCCGGCTGGCGGGCACGTTGCGCGAGTTCCGGCTGCTGCCGGTGCCCGACCACTGCCCGGCATCAGCCCCGCTCAGCCCGCAGCACCAGCCACTGTAACGGCCAGCGGCACGTGGTCCGATGGCTGGGCCTTGCCGCGTTCATCGCGCGCGGGCAGGGCGGTCAGCAGCCGTTCGGCCACGCGGGGCGAGAGCAGGGCATGGTCGATGCGCAGCCCGCTGTCACGCTGCCAGGCGGCGGCCTGGTAATCCCAGAACGTATAGAACCGCCCCGCCGGGTGTAGCGCGCGCAGCGCATCGGTCAGGCCCAGCCACAGCAGGCGGCGGAAGGCCGCACGGGTGGCCGGGCGCACCAGCGCATCATCCGGCGCGAGCGCGCCGGGCGCGCAGTCCTCATCGGTGGGGCAGACATTGTAGTCACCCAGCAGCACGAAGTCCTGCCCGGCCGCGAGCATGGCGTGGGCGTGCAGCGCAAGGGCCTCCATGAAGGCAAGCTTGGAATCGTAGCCCGCACTGCCGCCTGAATTGCCGTTGGGCAGGTACAGATTGCCAAAGATCAGCCCGCCTGCGCGAATTTCCACGTAGCGGGCCTGCGGCGGGTCGGTTTCCCAGCCGGGCAGGGCGGTGTGGGTGACCTCGTGGGGCAGGCGCGTGAGGATGGCCACGCCGTTATAGCTTTTCTGCCCCACCACGATGCTGTCATAGCCTGCCGCCCTGAACGCATCGGCGGGGAAGATCTCGGTGGCGCACTTGATCTCCTGCAGGGCCAGCACGTCGGGCTGCTCGCGGGCGAGGTAGTCAAGCACATGGTCGAGGCGCTGGCGGATGGAATTGACGTTCCAGGTAACGAATTTCATCATTCCACCGAGAAGCTGGTGCCACACCCGCACGAGGAGGCCGCATGCGGGTTGCGCACGGTGAAATGCGCGCCCATCAGGCTGTCATCAAAGTCGAGCACGGCACCGCTCAGCAGGTCCATGCTGGCAGGGTCAACGAGCACGCGGGCGGTGCCTGCGGCAATGACGATGTCATCGGGCCGGGTTTCAGGCTCGAGCGCGAATTTATACTGAAAGCCGTTGCAGCCCCCCGCCTCGACCGCAACCCGCAGCGCCGGTTCGCCCGTTGGGGTGGGGGGCTGTTCATCAAGGATCTCACGCAGGCGCTGTGCTGCCGAATCCGATACGCGGAACATCTCGGCCGGGGGGGAAGGGGGCGTGGACATCGGGTTTCACCATGATCTGTGCCCGCAGGCCGGGGCCACTTCATGTTGGCTGCGGGCTGCGGGCGGGTTATGGATGCACGGCGGTATGGTCTTTACCGTTTCATCCATGGCTTGGTCCTGATCCTATATGAGCACTGCACCCTATGCTGTCCAGACCGCTACGGCCCGTGGCAGGCTCCACCCCATGGCCGGTGCGCCCACCCGCCACCCCCGCGCATGATGCCGGCAATGCCGGCCCGTGCCTGCGCCACGAGGCGATCCGCCACGTCATCAACACGCTGGCCATGGACCTGATCGGTGCAGCGCGGCCCGACCTTGGCCGCATGGTGCCGTGCTGCGCCGATGGCATCCTCCATGCCGCCCGCCCCGTGGTGGCCAGCAGCCCGGCCATCCGCCACTTCCTGTATGCCCGGCCGTGCCGGCACTGGCGTGTCAACCGCATGGCGCGCAAGGCGCTGCTTAGGGTCGAATCGATCCTTGCCATCCCCGGCAGCGACATGACCCCGCTGCCCGATGCCACCAGCGCGCCTGCCCCTGCCCCCCGCGCGGGGGGTGATATGACTGGTGCGTGCCGGGTGGTGGCCGATTATAGTGCCGGGATGACCGATCGCTGCGCGATGGAGGCATATCGACGGTTGACGGACCTGTCCCCGCCGGGGTGAAACACGCGCAGCACGATCATCCGCCTGCCACCGCTCCTGCGCGATGCCGGCGGGCCATACCATGCCGGGCCACCGGGCCTGTTACCGTTATCTGTTGGGAAACCAAGCCGCATGTCAGACAGTCTGTTCGCCCGTTACCTCACCCATGTGCGCGATGCGCTGCGCACCATCATGCCCGACCTGCCCCCAGCAGCCCTTGAGCGCGTCGAGGTCACCCCCACCCGCGACCCCGCCCATGGCGACCTGGCCACCAATGCGGCGCTGGTCATCTCCAAGGCGGCCCGCCGCCGCCCTGCGGAGATTGCGGGTGAACTGGTCACGGCGCTGGCCTCCGTGCCCGGCATTGCGCAGGCCGAGGTGGCGGGCCCGGGCTTTGTCAACATGCGCCTTGCCCCCGCCGTGTGGCAGGCCGTGGCGCGTGACGTGCTGCGCACGGGCGAGGCCTACGGCACGAGCAGCGCGGGCCGGGGCGTGAAGGTGAATGTGGAATATGTCTCGGCCAACCCCACGGGGCCGATGCATGTGGGCCATTGCCGTGGCGCCGTGGTGGGTGACGTGCTGGCCAACCTGCTGGCCAAGGCGGGCTATGAAGTCACCAAGGAATATTACATCAACGATGCGGGCGCGCAGGTGATCGCGCTGGCCTGGGCCACGTACTGGCGCTACCTGCAGGCGCTGCACACCACCGTGACACAGGAGGAATTCGCAGCCGTGGTGCCCGGCGGCGCCATCCAGTACGGCGGCGACTATCTGGTGCCCGTGGGCGAGGCGCTGGCCCGTAAACATGGCGAAAGCCTCGCCGCTCCCGGCCTGAAGCCCGCCGACCCCGCCCTGTGGCTCGAGACCGTGAAGAAAGAGGCGGTCGATACCATGATGGGCATGATCCGCGAGGATCTGGCCGCCCTTGGCGTGCATCATGACGTGTTCACCAGCGAGGCGAAGATCCTGGCTGATGGCGAGACCGACCGCGCCATCAAAAAGCTTGAGGAAAAGGGCCTGATCTACGAAGGCGTGCTCGACCCCCCCAAGGGCAAGCTGCCCGATGACTGGGAAGCCCGCCCCCAGACCCTGTTCCGCTCGACCGAATTTGGCGATGATGTCGATCGCCCCCTGCGCAAGTCCGATGGCTCGAACACCTATTTCGCCAACGATATCGGCTACCATGCCGATAAGATCCGCCGGGGCGCTGACGTGCTGGTCGATGTATGGGGCGCGGATCATGGCGGCTACGTCACGCGCATGAAGGCTGCTGTTGCGGCGCTGGCCACCGATGGCCGCCCGGTGCTTGACGTGCTTTTGTGCCAGATCGTGCGCATCGTGCGCGATGGCCAGCCGGTGCGCATGTCCAAGCGCGCGGGCACGTTCGTGACCCTGCGCGACCTGATTGACGAGGTGGGGCGTGACGCGGTGCGCTTTACCATGCTCACCCGCAAGGCCGATGCGCAGATGGAATTCGACCTCGACCAGGTTGTGGCCCAGAGCCGCGACAACCCGGTGTTCTACGTGCAGTACGCCCATGCGCGCTGCTGCTCGGTGCTGCGGGCGGCGGCAGGCCTTGCCAATGCGGGCAAACTGCCCGGCGGCCTCACGCCTGCCGAACTTGCTACCGCCGACCTGTCGGGGCTGGGCTCGGATGCGGAACTGGCGCTTTTGCAGCGCATGGCGCAGTGGCCGCGCATGGTCGAGTCGGCCGCAAGCGCGCATGAGCCGCACCGCATTGCGTTCTATCTCAATGAACTGGCCTCCGATTTCCATGCATTGTGGAACCGGGGCAAGGATGACACGACCCTGCGCTTCGTGCAGGAAGATGACGTGGCCGCAACCCGTACGAAACTTGCCCTTGTCGAGGCGACGGCAACCGTGCTGCGTTCGGGCCTGAACGTGCTCGGCGTGCAGCCGGTCGAGGAGATGCGATGAGTCCTGACGATACGCCGCGTAATGGTGGTCCCGATGATCTTCGGAACAACCCCGCCGCACCCGATCCCTATGCCGAGCGCCCGACCGCGCGCGAGCGCATGGGCACGGATTCCAATCCCGACCTGAACGCGCGCGCGCCCATGGAGCCAGCCGATGACATCGGCCCGCGTGCCACGCCCCCCCGTGGCGGCAGGGGCGGCACCGATTTCAGGGCCCTGCTGGCGCGCTTTGCCGGCAGCAGCCTGCTGGGCGATGACCCGCTCACGCGCAAGCTGGTCTATGGCGCGGCGGGGCTTGGCGGCATTCTGGTCATCGCGATTGGCGGCTGGTCACTGTTTGGCCATCATGAAGGCGGCATCGCGGTGCTCGGCCCCCCGCCGGGGCCGGTGCGCGTCAAGCCCGCCGATCCGGGGGGCATGCAGATTCTGGGCGCGGGTGATGGCATGGCCGCCGATGGTGGCGTGATGCGTCTCTCGCCCCCGCCCGAGCAGCCCCAGCCCGATGCCATGGCCCGGCAGTATGCCCCGCCACCGGGTAGCGACAGCGCTGATGGCGGCAATGCTTCCCCGCCGCCTGCCACTGCCCCGGCTCCGGCTGAAACGCCCGCCCCGTCCGGCCCTGCCCCGCAGGAGCCCGCCCAGAAGCCCGCGGAACCGGCAAGGCAGGCCGAGGAATCGCCCGCCACCCTGCCGCCGCCGGTGCCGCGCGCGCTCAATGAGGGCAGTGGCGCCTACGGCGTGCAGCTGGCCGCCCTTGATTCGCAGGAGGCGGCACTCAAGAGCTGGAGCCAGCTGCTCAGCCGTTACCCCGGCGTGTTCGGTTCCTACCAGCCTGCCGTCATCAAGGCGGAGCGGGGCGGCAAGACGTTCTACCGCCTGCGCATCAAGGGGCTGAGCAAGGCGCAGGCCGCATCGGTGTGCGAGAAGGTCAAGGCCAAAAGCCTGCCGTGCGAACCGGTCCATTCCTGAGCGCATTCCATGACCCAGCCAGAGGAGGCAGGGTGGGCGGCTGGCACGCCCGCCCCCATGGCTGAAGGGCAGCCGACCTCGCCCATCGTGCATCTTGACGGGTTTGACGGGCCGATGGACCTGCTGCTTGAACTCGCCCGGGCGCAGAAGGTGGATCTGTGGCGCATTTCCATCCTGCAGCTTGTCGAGCAGTTCCTGGCGGTGGTCCGCGCCATTCCCGCCGTGCGGCTGGAGCAGGCGGCGGACTGGCTGGTCATGGCGGCATGGCTGGCATGGCTCAAGTCGCGCCTGCTGCTGCCCGAGGATGATGGCGCGGACACCGATGCCGAGGATGCGGCAGTCCTCCTGCACGAGCGCCTGCTCGAGCTTGAGCGCATGATGCAGCTTGGGCGGTGGCTTGGCGCGCGCGACCAGCTTGGCCATGAGGTGTTTGAACGCGGGCAGCCCGAAAGCCTCGTGGCCATCGACCGCTCGGGGCTGGCGGTGGATGTGCCGCAGCTCATGCGCGGTTACATGGCGGCCATGCGGCGGCGCGCGCGCAAGGCCACCTACCAGCCGCGCCCGCCACGGTTCTGGACCGTGCAGGACGCGCTGGCGCGGCTGCGGCGCATGCTGGGCACGCTCATGCCCGCGGGCTGGTGTGGGCTTGAGGCCTTCCTGCCCCCCGCCACGGCGGCGGACAGTGCCGGCCCCCAGGCCGAGACCGGCCGGAGGGCCGCCGTGGCGGGCACGCTGCTGGCCAGCCTGGAGATGGCGCGCAATGGCACGATCGAACTGCGGCAGGCGGAACAGTTTGGCCGCATCCTGCTGCGTGAGCGGATGGGGCAAGACCCCGCCGCCCCAATGCAACCTGAAGGGGAGAGGACCTGATGAACGACCCCGAGCAGCCTGACCTCATTGCGCCCGCGCCAGGGGCCATGGAAGACATTACGGTGCGGGACTTTTCGCTCCGCCTTGTCGAGGCGCTGATCTTCGCCCGGGCCGACCCGCTCAGTACCCGCGCCATTGCCGAGGTGCTCGGCGCGCAGGGCGGCATCCCGCATGATACCGCCGACCGCGATGCCTATGTGGCGGCAACGCTGGCCGCCCTTGGCGCGCAGTATGCCGGGCGCGGGGTGGAACTTGTGGAGGTGGCGGGGGGCTGGCAGTTCCGCACCGCTCCTGACCTTGCCCCGCGCCTGACCCGCGTCATGCCGCGCCCGCGCAGGCTGGCGCGCTCGACCATGGAAACGCTGGCCATCATCGCCTACCACCAGCCCTGCACGCGTGCCGAGATCGAGGACATTCGCGGCGTGAGCCTGAGCCAGCAGGTGCTCGACACCCTGCTCGAGGCCGAGCTCATCATGCCGCTGGGCCGCAAGGAAGTGCCGGGGCGGCCGATCCTGTGGGGCACGTCAAACGGCTTCCTGCGCCATTTTGGCCTCAAGGACCTGGGCGACCTGCCCCGGCGCGAGGAGCTGCTGGTGGATGTGCCCGATGCAGCTCCTGCGCCCGAACCGCCCGATGGCCTGCCCGTGACGGAGGGTAGGGATGATGCGCCGGATGAGGTTCCTGACGCGCCCGGGGCGTGATAGGTGTGCGGGGGCAGGATGATGGTGTACGGTCTTGCGCGGGCCGCAGGGAGCGGGCGCGGTAGGGAAGGAACGGCTGATGTTCGATTTCGCATGGTCTGAATTTGCCCTGATCGGGGTGGTGGGCCTGCTGCTGATCGGGCCGAAGGACATGCCCGTCGCCATCCGCACCGTAACCGGGCTGATCAAGAAGGCCCGCGGGCTAGCCACCGAGTTTCAGTCGCATGTGGATGAAATGGTGCGCGAGGCCGACCTGACCGAGGCCCGCGACCAGCTTGGCAAGCTCAAGCGCATGAACGTGCGCGACAAGATCATGAACGCGATTGACGGGGATGGCGCGCTGCGCCGCTCGCTTGATGATACGCATGAGGCCGCGCAGTCCGCTATGTCGGCAAGTGCGGCAATGCCTGCTGCATCGTCGCTGCCCGAGCAGGCCATCCCCTCGCGCCATTACATCCCCCCGCTTGTGGATGCCGGCCCTGCGGAGGTTGACGCACCCGATGCGCCCGATTTCCTGCCGCCGCGCACCGCCCGGCGCATCGCCGCCGAACTGCCGCGCCTTACCCCCCCCGCCTTCCTGCCGCCGGTGCGGGTCATTCATAATGGCCAGCGCGTTGGCGTGACCCATGCAGGGCAGGAATAGGAACACGATGGACGCCCAAGACGAAAACCCCAACCCGGACGCCATTGATGACCAGCCCATGCCGCTGCTCGAACACCTTGTTGAACTGCGGCGCAGGCTGCTGTGGTCGATGGTGTCGTTCGTGGCGTGCTTTGCGGTCTGCTACTACTATTCCGAGCAGATCTATTTCTTCCTCGCCAAGCCGCTTGGCGACATCATGCGCCAGAAGGGCGAGCAGCCGCACCTGATCTATACCGCGCTGTACGAGGCCTTCTTCACCTACATGAAGGTCGCCTTCTTTGGCGCGGCCTGCCTGTCGTTTCCCATGGTGGCGGTGCAGGCGTGGATCTTCATCGCACCCGGCCTGTACAAGAGCGAGAAGCGGGCTTTCGCGCCCTTCCTTGTCGCAACGCCCATCATGTTCGCGCTGGGGGCGGCGCTGGCCTACTACTTCATCTTCCCCGCCGCGTGGAAGTTCTTTCTGTCGTTCCAGACGGCGGACGGGCAGGACGGGCTGCAGATCGAACTCCAGGCCAAGGTGTCGGAATACCTGTCGCTGGTCATGAAGCTGATCCTGGCGTTCGGCATGGCGTTCGAGCTGCCGGTGGTGCTGACGCTGATGGCCCGCGTGGGGCTGGTCACATCAAAGGGACTGGCGAAGGTGCGGCGCTACGCCTATGTGGGCGCGTTCGTGGCCGCCGCCATCCTGACCCCGCCCGATGTCATTACCCAGACCGGCCTGGCCGTGCCGCTGATCGGGCTGTACGAAATTTCCATTTTCTGCGCCCGCCTTGTCGAGCCGCGCAGACCGCCTGAAGAAACCGAGGAGACCCCCTGATGCACGACCTGCGTGCCCTACGCGCCGACCCCGCAGGCTTTGATGCCGCCCTGAAACGGCGCGGGGCGCCCGCCGTGGCCGATGGCGTGCTGCTGCTGGACACGGAGCGCCGCGCCGCCGAGACCGAACTGCAGGAGCTTCAGGCCAGCCGCAAGAAGATCTCCAAGGAAATCGGGGGCCTGCGCAAATCCGGCGCGGATACCTCGGCGCTGGAAGAGCGCGTGGCCCACGGCAAGGCCCGGATGGAAGAACTCCAGACCCGCGTTGCCGAGCTCGATGGCCAGATCCGCGGCACGCTCGAGCGCCTGCCCAACCAGCTTGACGCCTCCGTGCCCGATGGGGCGGATGAAAGTGCCAACGTGGAAGTGCACCGCAACGGCGTGGTGCGCGAATTCAGCTTTACCCCGCGCGAGCATTTCGAGCTTGGCGAGGCGCTGGGCCTGATGGATTTCGAGACCGCCTCGCGCCTGTCGGGCGCGCGCTTCGTGGTGCTGCGCGGCGCACTGGCCCGCATGGAGCGTGCCCTTGGCCAGTTCATGCTCGACCTGCACACCACCGATAACGGCTATGAGGAAACCGCCGTGCCGGTGCTGGTCAATAACGAGGCCATGTACGGCACCGACAAGCTGCCCAAATTCGCGGACCAGTCCTTCCGCACCGAGGATGGCCGCTGGCTCATCCCCACCGCCGAGGTGCCGCTGACGGCCAGCGTCTCGGGCCAGATCCTGCCCGCCAATGTGCTGCCGCGTCGTCTGGTGGCCCTTTCCTCGTGCTTTCGCAGCGAGGCGGGGGCGGCGGGGCGCGATACGCGCGGCATGCTGCGCCAGCACCAGTTCCAGAAGGTGGAGATGGTCAGCATCACCACGCCCGAGGAGAGTGATGCCGAGCACGAGCGCATGACCCGGTGCGCGGAGATGGTGCTGGAGAAGCTGGGCATTCCCTATCGCCGCCTGCTGCTGTGCGCGGGTGACACAGGCTTTGGCGCGGCAAAAACTTTCGACCTCGAAGCCTGGCTGCCTGGCCAGAAGGCATGGCGCGAGATCTCGTCATGCTCCACCACGCGGGACTTCCAGGCCCGGCGCATGAATGCCCGCTATCGCGCGGCCGATGGCAAGCCTGCCTTCGTGCACACGCTCAACGGGTCCGGCCTTGCCGTGGGCCGCACCCTGATCGCGGTGATGGAAAACTACCAGAACGAGGATGGCAGCATCACCGTGCCGGAGGTGCTGCGACCCTATATGGGCGGAATTGAAGTCATCCGTTAAAAACAGGATAGAAGTTTCCGGGGGCCGCCTTTTTTCAAAAAGGCGGCGTTCTTCTGAAGCTTTTTGAAGAAAGCTTCACCAAAAACTTCTGTTCTGCTTACCGCCTCTTGCGGTGCGGGCGTTTGCCCTTGGGTGGCCCGCCATCGCGGTTGGCTCCCCTGCGGCCCGGTGGGTTGGCGCGGCTGTCGGGGCGGAAGGGGGAGGCGGACGTGGCCCGCGCGCGCACGCTCTGCTGGCGCAGCACGTCCTCGATCCAGTCATTGAGCCGTGCGGTGGTTTCCTCCGCGTCCTCGCGGTTGACGTAGGCCTCGGGGAAGCGCAGGGCCAGCCACCGCCATGCCACCAGCCGCTTGTGGCGCTTTTCGGCGCGTTCAAGTTCCGTGCGCTCGGCGCGTTCGGCAGGCGGCAGGCGGCCCGTGCCCGGTGGCGGCACGCTGTTGCCCGCGGCGTGGTCCGCCGCCCAGTGCACGAGGCGCTGGATGCCGTTGTCACGGTCATCAACCGGGCACATGGCATAGACCCAGCGCTGGGCCAGTGTCAGATCCGGCACGCCTTCGAGCGCTGTGGCGATGGCGAAGGCCTGCTCCATGTTGGCCAGCCGGTAATTGGGGTCATCGCGCCGCAGCACCGCACGGCGGATGCGCACCAGCACGCCGAACAGGCTGTCCGACCCGATCTCGGCAGCGACGGCCTGCACGATATCGGCATCAGGCTGCACCTGCGGGCGCATGTCCTCGATCGGCTGGGGGGGCGCTGCCAGCATGGCGTGGATGAAGGACGGGCTGCCCACGCCCTCCAGCACGGCCACGATTCCCTGCTCATGCTTGCCAAAGCGTCCGGCGCGGCCACCGATCTGCTTGACCTCCTGCGGGTTGAGGTCGCGGGTCTGGTTGCCGTCATATTTGCGCAGGGCTGCAAACACCACGCGGCGGATGGTCAGGTTGAGCCCCATGCCGATGGCGTCGGTCGCGATCAGGATATCGGCATCGCCATTATTGAAGCGCTGCGCCTCCGCCCGGCGCACCTCGGGGCTGAGCGCGCCATACACCACCGCCACCCGCTTGCCGTGGGCCAGCAGCAGGGCGCGCAGGTCGAGCACCTCGCGGCGCGAGAAGGCGATCAGCGCATCATGCTTCTGCAATTCAGGCAGGCTGACCGCGCGCTCGGCGGCGACCAGCGGGCTTTTGCGCTCAAGGCGGATTTCATCCACCGGGTCGCCGCACAGTTCGGCAATGCGCCGGACCATGGGGATGCAGTCCGGTGCGCCAAGAATGAACAGGTGCCGCGCGGGGGCGCCCATGATGGCCGCCGTCCACGCAGCGCCCCGGTCGGGGTCGGTGAGCATCTGGGCCTCGTCGATGATGGCGACATCGACAGGGTTGTTCAGCGGGCACATCTCCACGGTGGCGGCAAGATGGCGGCTGCCGGGCACGTCAATGCGTTCCTCGCCTGTGGCGAGCGAGGTCGGCACGCCGCGCGCGGTCAGCGACTCGCGAAACTCATGGGCCAGCAGCCGCAGTGGGGCCAGCGCCAGCCCGCTTTCGGCCCGCGCCAGCGCATCAAGCGCGGTGTGCGACTTGCCGCTATTGGTTGGCCCGGTCACCAGCGTGATGCGCCGGTTGAGCGCGCGCGCGGTGCGGAAGTGGGCTGCGTAGCGGTCAAGGGCAGCCACCTGCGCAATCACGGCATTGCCCACGCGCCTGTTGCCAAGGTCGGGGGCGAGGGGGGCGCGTTTATCGCTTTCCGGCCCTTCGCGCCGCCACTCAGGCAGGTTCTGGCGCAGGGCCATGAGTTCGGTGGGGTCGAACTCCCAGCGTTCCTGGCCGCCCGCCTGCGGCACGCGGCGGGCGACGGGCAGGCGGTTTTCCGCAATCCAGCGCAGGGCCTCGCGCTGCGAGCAGCGCAGCAGGCCGGGCACATCGCTGAAGGGCACGAGGCTCTTTTCCCAATCGCGCAGGCGCTGCACTTCCTCGCGCCGACGGGTCCGTGCGGTGTCTTCTATGCGGGCATCGCGGTCCTTGCGGCTGCTTTCCGCCGCATCGAGGCCTGCGGCAAAGGCGGCCGGGTCGGGCAGGGCGAACGCATCGGCCACGGCCAGGGCCAGGGTGTGCAGTTCACCGGGCGAGAGCATGCGCCCGGTGCCATCAAACAGGTCGGAGCGGATGTTCTCCACCGCCATTTGCGGGGTCTCGCCCTGGGCGCGCAGTTTTTCGTGCAGCACTGGGCTGAGGGCTGCGAGCAGGGTGGCGTCATCGGGTTCGGGGGTCTCGACCGTTCTGGCGGCAGCCTCCGTATCCGCGCGGGTGACCCAGACCTGGCCTGCCCGGCGGGTCAGGTCCATCAGGCGCGAGCCCCACGGCTTGCGGCGCACGGTGCACAATGCTGCGCGGAAGGTGGCGTCATCCACCCGGTCGGCGCCGGGGGCCAGCTTGCGGGCGATCACGCGCTCGAGCTTGGGGCGCTCGCGGGTTTCAACATGCAGGCCGGTGGCGGCGATGGCCGCATCAAGCGCCAGCGCGGCAGGGGCTGCGGTGGACGCGTCGCGATCGGAAAATTCTGAACTCATGCTTCCTATGTGCGTCATCCATGCGGCGGGGACAATGGACTCCGGCTTGCATCGGCATGGGAAATCATTGAATAGAAGCGCGCATTGTACATGTGTGACGTGACAGGCGCGCCCCGGAATGGGCCTCATGCGGCGAATTCTGCCACCCATGGTGCGTGATATGTTTGTTTTGTGCTGGAAATCCACGTTGTGGATGGCCTAAACATGCCCGCCTTAGCCATATCGTTGTGGGCGGCGCATGTTTCAGGAAATCCTGTGTCTGCGTCATATCCAGCCGGGAGAGTGATAACCAGATGTCCGATACGTTGATTATGCCAACCAGTGAGACCATGCTCACCGGCCTCGCCCCGGTCGAGGGGCAGCCCGGCGTGTTCCACCTTGCCGAACCCACCAAGGAATACGGCCACCTGAATGCCGAGACCGTGCTGTCCGTGCATCACTGGACCGACCGGCTGTTCACCTTCACCACCACGCGCGACCCCGCGCTGCGCTTCGAGAACGGCCAGTTCACGATGATCGGCATCGAGGTCGAGGGCAAGCCGCTGCTGCGCGCCTACAGCATTGCCAGCGCCAATTACGAGGACCACCTCGAATTCCTGTCCATCGCCGTGCCCGATGGCCCGCTGACATCGCGCCTGCGCCACGTCAAGGTGGGTGACAAGGTGCTGATCGGCCGCAAGCCCGTGGGCACGCTGCTGCTTGATAACCTGCGCCCGGGCCGCAACCTGTATTTCCTGTCCACCGGCACGGGGCTTGCGCCCTTCATGAGCCTGATCAAGGACCCGGAATGCTACGAGCGTTACGAGCACGTGATCCTGAGCCATACGGTGCGCATCTCGGGTGAGCTGGCCTATTCCAACCACATCCGCCACGAACTGCCCGAGCATGAATTCCTGGGCGAGGACGTTAAGGGCAAGCTGCTGTACTACCCGGCCGTGACCCGTGAGGAATTTGCCGTAACCGACCGCATCACCAAGCTGATCGAGACCGGCAAGATCTTCACCGACCTCAACATCCCCGCACTCGACCCCGAGCATGACCGCGTGATGATCTGCGGTTCGCCCGAGATGCTGGCCGATACCGAGAAGATGCTCCAGGAGCGTGGCTTCGACGAGGGCAACAACTCCCACCCCGGCGCCTATGTGGTGGAAAAAGCGTTCGCCGAGCGCTGATCCCGCCCACGCCCCCGGCCATTCACCATGGCCGGGGTTTTTTATTGGCCCCGCCGCGCGCATGGCGGGTCAGTGCCGGAAGGCGGCGTGCTGTGTCCCGTCCGGCCGAGACAGGATGCACAACCGGCATGAGTTATGATTTTGATCTGTTCGTTATTGGCGCGGGCTCCGGCGGCGTGCGCTGCGCGCGCGTGGCCGCCAGCCACGGGGCGAAGGTTGCCGTAGCCGAAAGCCGCCACTGGGGTGGCACCTGCGTCAATCTGGGCTGCGTGCCCAAGAAGCTGATGGTGCAGGCCAGCGACTATGGCGACTGGGTGGATGACAGCCACGGCTTTGGCTGGAACACGCAGCGCGGCCAAAATGACTGGGCCGCCCTGATCGCCGCCAAGGACCGTGAGATTGCCCGGCTGAACGGCATTTATGTCTCGATGCTGGAAAAGGCTAGTGTGGCCCTGTTCACCGGCCATGCCACCATCGAGGATGCGCATACCCTGCGCATCGATCCCTCGCCACTCGCCCCGCATGAGGCCCCGCGCCGCGTGACTGCCGCGCGCATTGTCATTGCGGTCGGCTCCACGCCCACCCTGCCCAAATTGCCGGGCGTGGAATATGCCATCTCGTCCGACCAGGCCTTCCACCTTGAAGAGCGCCCCGCCCGCGTGTGCCTGGTGGGGGGTGGTTATATTGGCGTGGAGTTCGCCGGTATCTTCCGTGGGTTGGGCTCATCGGTTGATCTGGTCTACCGCCAGAACCTGCCGCTGCGTGGTTTTGATGCCGACCTGCGCCACGCCCTGCATGATGCGATCGACCTGCGTGGCATCCGCCAGCACGTCGCGGCCTCGCCTACCGCCATTGAAAAACAGGCTGATGGCAGCTTTATCGTCAATCTTGATAACGGCACCCGCATCGAGACCGACTGCGTGTTCTTCGCCACCGGCCGCCACCCCAAGGTGACCGGGCTGGGGCTGACGCAGCTTGGCGTGGCGATGGAGGAGAACGGGCGCATCATCGTTGATGACAATAGCGAGACGACGGTGCCCGGCATTTACGCCATAGGCGACGTGACCAACCGCCTCAACCTGACCCCCGTGGCCATTGCCGAGGGCCATAACCTGGCCGACCGCCTGTTTGGCAAGGCGCCGCCGCGGCAGTGGTGCTACGCCACTACGCCCAAGGCGGTGTTCTTCACGCCCACGCTGTCCAGCGTTGGCCTGACCGAGGCGGAGGCCGCGAAGGAAGGGGATGTGGATGTGTATGTCAGCCGCTTCCGCCCCATGCGCAACACGCTGAGCGGGCGCGAGCAGCGCACGTTGATGAAGCTGGTGGTCGATCAGGCCAGCCAGGTGGTGGTCGGTGCCCACATGCTGGGCGATGATGCACCCGAGATCATGCAGGGGCTGGCCGTGGCCGTGACGGCCAGGCTGAAAAAGACCGACTGGGACCGCACGATCGGCATCCACCCCACGGCTGCGGAGGAATTCGTAACCATGCGCACCCGCACGCGGGTCACGCCGCGCAGCGCGGGTTAAAAATAATAAAAGTTTCCGGGTGCCGCCTTTTTTCAAAAAGGCGGCGTCTGGTGAAGCTTTTTGAGAAAAGCTTCACCAAAAACGTTTATCTGTATTCCGGTTAGCGCGGGGCCACCCAGCCATTGCCGGTGGAATCGCCAAGCTGCCCATCGCCGTTGATGCCGCTGCTCTGGTAGGCCGTGCCGAAGCGCGACAGGTCCGTGCCCGTGACCGAATCCCGATGCACATGCTCCAGATGGTCGGGGTCCGGGCCGTGGTTGAGTTCCATCGACGGCGCTTCCTCATAGCCGGGCGGCAGGTGGCCGCGCTGGCCGTGAACGGTCATCCGGTCCTGGTCGGAGCTGCTGGTGTCGTCCTGGCTGGCCGGCGCGGCCATGGCCGTCACGCTCAACAGGCACAGCCCGGCCGAGAGGGCGGTTATGAGTTTCCCACGTGAGGTGGCCATGATCCGTAATCCTTTTACCTGAGGGAGCAGCATGCCAAGGCTTTCTTGCCAAGGGAAGCAGGGCCGTGGCAGGCCAACCATGCCTCTTTTACATATGGGCCGCCCTGCCGCGCAATACGACCCCCAGAGGGCCGCGCGCAAGCCGGGTTGTGGCCGCCATGCAACATTTATGGGGCCTGGCTGGCCACCCATATCACAAAGCGCCGCGAACAGGCTTTGCCATATGCCGGTTTTTTCGACATAAAGGCGGCCCTTCCGCCCGTGGGCGGAAAGGAGTGTCTTGTATCAAGAGGAATTAGGATCCGACCCATGAGTGCGACGCACAGCCACAACAGTTCTTCCCGGCAGGCCTGGACGCCGGAGAGCTGGCGGTCGTTTCCCGCGCGGCAGATGCCGCGATACCCCGACGAGACAGCCCTGGGCGGCGTGGAAGCGCGCCTGCGCCGCTACCCGCCGCTGGTCTTCGCCGGTGAGGCCCGCCGCCTGCGCGCCCACCTGGCCAAGGCGGCCACGGGGCAGGCCTTCGTGCTGCAGGGCGGCGCGTGCGCCGAGAGCTTCAGCGAATTCACCGCCGATATCGTGCGCGACACCTTCCGCGTGCTGTTGCAGATGGCGGTGGTGCTGACCTTTGGCGCCAAGGTGCCGGTCATCAAGATCGGGCGCATGGCCGGCCAGTACGCCAAGCCGCGCTCATCGGATACCGAGACCAAGGACGGCGTGACCCTGCCATCCTATCGCGGCGACATCATCAACGGCTCCGACTTCACCGAGGCCGCGCGCATTCCCGACCCCAGGCGCATGGAAACCGGCTACTTCCAGTCGGTCGGCACCATGAACCTGCTGCGCGCCTTCGCCAGCGGCGGTTATGCCAACCTGCATGAGGTGCATCGCTGGAACCTCGGCTTTGTCGAGCGCTCGCCGCTGGCACAGCGTTATGGCGAACTGGCCGGGCGCATTGGCGAGACGCTGGACTTCATGGCGGCGTGCGGCCTGAACGCCACCACCACGCCCCAGATCGACGAGACCGAGTTCTACACCTCGCACGAGGCGCTGCTGCTGCCTTACGAGCAGGCGCTGACCCGCATCGATTCGACATCGGGCGAATGGTATGACTGCTCGGCCCATTTCGTATGGATCGGTGACCGCACCCGCCAGCCCGATGGCGCGCATGTCGAGTTCCTGCGCGGCGTGCGCAACCCCATCGGCATCAAGGTTGGCCCTTCCACCACCATCGGGGACCTCGAGCAGCTGCTCGACATTCTCAACCCCACCGATGAGGCCGGGCGCATCTCGCTCATCTCGCGCATGGGGGCAGGCAAGGTGCGCGACCACCTGCCGCCGCTGCTTGAGAAAGTGATGGCCACGGGCCGCACGGTCACGTGGCTGTGCGACCCCATGCACGGCAACACCAGCTCGACCTCGACGGGTGTGAAGACCCGCTCGTTCGATGCCATCCTCTCCGAGATCCATGGTTTCTTTGATGTGTTCGAGGCCGCGGGCGCCAGCCCCGGTGGCGTGCATTTTGAAATGACGGGCCAGAACGTGACCGAATGCATCGGTGGCGCCCATCGCCTGACGGAAGATGATCTGGGCGAGCGGTATGAAACCTTTTGCGATCCGCGCCTGAATGCGGAACAGTCGCTGGAGATGGCATTCCGTCTGGCCGAGGAACTGAAGACGCGGATGCACCGGATGGCTGGCGGGGCACGCTGACCCCGCCGGGAAGCGGGAAGGGAGGGGAAATGACCCAGGGTGACCCGGCGGCCCGTGACAGGCTGGCCAGTGCAGCGGATGACATGATCGCAGCCCGCACGGATGCGTATTTCAACCGCACGCGCGCCATCGTGGAGCATTTCGGCGACAGGAAGGTGACCTATGCCGTCTTCCTCCGCCGCCCGGCCATTTCCGCCCCCCGGCTCATGACCGAGTGGCTGCGCGCGGTCGGCAGCGCGCGTGGCATCGCCATTGACACCACGCTCATCTACCCCGAGGGCACATGGGTGGGGGCGGGCGAGCCGCTGGCTTACATATCCGGCTCGTTCGCAGCCCTTGCCCCGCTCGAGACGCTGTTGCTCCAGCGCCTCGGCCCGGCCTGCGTCGCGGCCCATAATGCCTACCAGATGGCCATGGCACTGCCCCATGTGCGTTTTCTGGCCATGGAGGCCCGCCATTGCGCGGGCTTTGGCATGCAGGAGCAGATGGCCTATGCCGCCTCCGTCGGCAGCCATGCCGCCCAGAAGGAAGGGGCGCATGGCTTCATTGGCGGCGCGAATGACGCCACGGCGCATTATTTCGGCACCACCCACGGCCTGGGCACCATGCCGCATGCGCTGGTGGGCTATGCGGGCTCGACCCTGCGGGCAGCCGAGATGTTCCATGAGGTCTATCCCGCAATGGACCTGGTGGTGCTGGTTGACTATTTTGGCCGCGAGGTGACGGATGCGCTGGAAGTGTGCCGGCACTTTCCCGAGCTTGCGGCGCAGGGGCGGCTGGCCGTGCGGCTCGACACGCATGGCGGCCGCTTCCTTGAAGGGCTGGACCCACAATCCTCCTATGACGTGCTGGAGCGCTACACGCCGGGCACCATCCGGCGCTACCGCTCGGACAAGGAACTCAGCCACCTTGTCGGCACCGGGGTCTCGGCTGCGGCCATCTGGCGCATGCGCGAGGTGCTGGACGAGGCGGGATTCCCGCATGTGCGCATTATCGCCTCATCGGGTTTCAGCGTTGAGAAATGCCTGAGCATGGCCGATGCCCATGCCCCGGTGGATGTGATCGGCACGGGCTCGTTCATCCCTGACCGCTGGTCCGAGACTTACGCCACGGCGGATATCGTGGCGTATGACGACGTGCCCCGGGTCAAGGTGGGGCGGGAGTTCCTGCTGCGCCGCGCGCCCCCTGCCCCCGAATAACGAAAGGCTTCATCTTGTCAGAAAACATCTTTGCCCCCGAGGGCGGCTGGCGCGTGCGCATCATCGACCTGTCCGGCGGCGCCGAGGACAATATCGTCGAGGAGGTGGGCGGCTTTCCCGACCTGATCCAGGCCAACGCCTTTGCGCGCGCCTATGTGCGCGACAGCATCGAGCGTTGCCGCATGGCTGGCCTTTCGGCAGCCGACATCCTCAAGGCCTGGTTCGCGTTTGGCGAGGATGCGGAGGTGCTTGAAGCGGGCGAGCAGGGCTGGCGTTCGGCCAATGAACTCGATGATTTCGCAGCCCACGCCGCCACCCCCATGGAGCGCGACTGGCGTGCCTTCGACCCCCGCCGGGGCGATGATGAGGAAGAGGCCTGAAAGCCCAGCAGGGCAGAGAAAAATTTCTGGTGAAGCTTTTTTCAGAAAGCTTCAGGGAACGCCGCCTTCCTGAAAAAAGGCGACACCCGTTTCATGCATGTGTTCTCTGGCGTTCGGGGCGTAATCGCCGCATATAAGGGGCATGAAACTCCGTTTTGCGCCTAGCCCGACCGGGCTGATCCATGTTGGCAATGCGCGTCAGGCCATTGCCAATGCCCTGTTCGCCCGCCGCCACAAGGCCCGCTTCCTGCTGCGGATTGACGATACCGATCGTGCCCGCTCGAAGGAGGAATACGTGCAGGCCCTACAGGACGACCTGCACTGGCTGGGCATGGAGTGGGATGAATTCGTGCGCCAGTCCGACCGGCTGGACCGCTACGCGCTGGCCATCGAGGCGCTCAAGGCCAGCGGGCGGCTTTACCCGTGTTTCGAGAGCGAGCAGGAGCTGGCCTCAAAGCGCGAGGCGCGCATCCGCATGCGCAAGCCGCCGGTCTATGACCGCGCCATGCTGCGCATGACCCCCGCGCAGCGCGCGCAGGCCGAGGCCAATGGCAAGGTGCCGTACTGGCGCTTCAAGCTGTCCGATCACCGCACGGTGGAGTGGAACGACCTTGTTATGGGGTCTTGCCGGGTCAAGCTGCCCGCCATTTCCGACCCCGTTCTGGTGCGGGCCGATGGCACGGTGCTGTACACGCTGGCCTCGGTGGTGGATGACATGGAGCTGGGCATCACCCACATCATCCGTGGCGAGGACCATGTGACCAATACCGGCGTGCAGATCGACATTGCCGAGGCGCTGGGGGCCAAGCGCAACCGCTTCACCTTCGCGCACCTGCCGCTGCTGCTTGATGAGGGCGGCGGCAAGCTGTCCAAGCGGTTCGACGGGCTGTCGATTCGCGCATTGCGGCAGGATGGGGTCGAGCCTTCGGCCATCGTCTCCTACCTTGCCCGGCTGGGCAGCGCGGATGACCCGGCGCCACTTTCGTTTGATGAACTGGCCAGGACCTATGACCCCGGGCGTGTTTCCCGTTCAGCGGCGCGGTTTGACATGCGGCAGCTGCTGGGGCTGAACCGGCGCATCATGCACGCCATGCCGTTTGAGGAAATCCGCTCCCGCCTGCCCGAAGGGGCGACCGAAGCCTTCTGGCTGGCCGTGCGGGGCAATGTGGATATGGCGGGCGAACTGCGCCAGTGGTGGGATGTGGTGGCAGGCGACATCGTGCCGCCGGTGATCGAGGAGGCGGACCGCCCCTTCTTGCTGCACGCACTCGAGTCGCTGCCTGCCGAGCCGTGGGATGAAACCACGTGGAAGACATGGACCGCCGCGGTGAAAGAGAGCACGGGCCGCACGGGGCGGGGCCTGTTCCACCCCCTGCGCCTGGCGCTGACGGGTGAAGACAGCGGGCCGGAAATGCGCGACCTGTTACCGCTGATGGGCCGCGCCCGGGTGGCCGACCGGCTCCAGATCGCCGCACGCTGATACGAAAAAGGCCCGGCATGAAAACCGGGCCTTTTTGGATTGAAAGTTTTTGGTGAAGCTTTTTTCAAAAAGCTTCGGGAAACGCCGCCTTTTTGAAAAAAGGCGGCCCCGGAAAGGTTTGTTATTTCCTGTCCTGCCGCGCCTTGCGCCCGCGTGAAAGCTCGGTCACCACGCCATGCAGCGTGCGCAGTTCCTGCTCGGTGACCTCACCGCGCAGGAAGAAGTGCCGCAGGTTGCGCACCATGCCTGCCCGCTTCTGCTCATTGCGCAGGAAGCCGCATTCATCAAGGTCGCCAATCAGGTGGCGCATGAAGTTGTCGAGCTCGCCCCGGGTGGCCACATGCGTTTCGTTGGTCATGAGCGTGCGCGGCGGGGTATCATCCTTCGCCATCCACCACTCATAGGCCATGATCATCACCGCCTGTGCCAGGTTGAGCGACATGAAGGCGGGGTTGAGCGGGTAACGGATCAGCGCATCGGCGCGGGCCATGTCCTCGTTATCCAGCCCCGCGCGTTCGGGGCCGAACATCAACCCTACCTTCAGACCGCGATCGGTCATCTCGCGCAATTCGGCGGCCCCCCCGCGTGCCGTCAGCACGGGCTTTACGATGTGGCGCGGGCGCGGGCAGGTGGCAAATACGTGGTGCAGGTCGGCCACCGCGTCATCCACGGTTTCAAACACCTGGGCGGATTCAAGGATGCGGTCGGCGCCGGAGGCGCTGCGCCATGCGCGCTCCAGCGGCCAGCCATCGCGCGGGGCGACGAGGCGCATGTGGAACAGCCCGCCATTGGCCATGGCGCGCGCGGTGGTGCCAATGTTCTCGGCCATCTGGGGCCGGACAAGGATCACGACAGGGCTGTTGCCAATGGGGCCGATATCCGCCCCGCCATCACGGCCGGTCATGCCTGCCTCCATGTCGTGCCCTGCGGGCCATCTTCAAGCACGATGCCCTGTGCCGCGAGGGTGTTGCGGATTTCATCCGCGCGGGCGAAGTCTCGCGCCTTGCGCGCGGCCAGCCGCTCGGCAATCAGCCGCTCGATTTCCGCCGGGTCGACGTTCGCTGCGCCACGGAACCACGCCTCCGGCGTGTCATGCAGCAGGCCGATCAGGTTGCCCGCTGCCTTGAGCTGCGCTGCGGCCATGCTGTCACCCGCCACGGCCCTGTCGGCCAGCGCGTGCATCTCGGCCAGCGCGCGGGGCGTGTTCAGGTCATCGCACAGAACGCTCACCACGCTCTCGGGCGGTGCTACAGGCTCCTGCGCAGGGTCAAGGGCCTCGAGCGCGCGGTAGAAGCGGTCGAGCATCTGCCTGGCCTCGCCCAGCCCTTCTTGCGTAAAGTTCAGCACCGAACGGTACTGCGCACGTAGCAGCAGAAGGCGCAGGGCCTCGGCGGGAGTGTCGCGCAGCACGTCGCGCACGGTCAGGAAGTTGCCGAGCGATTTCGACATCTTCTCCCCGTTCACCAGCAGCATGGCGTTGTGCACCCAGTGATTGGCGAAGTGCCCGTGCGGGTGGCAGCACATGCTCTGGGCGCGTTCGTTCTCGTGGTGCGGGAACAACAGGTCCGAGCCGCCGCCATGGATGTCAAAGCTCTCGCCCAGGTAGCGGTGCGACATGGCCGAGCATTCGATATGCCAGCCCGGACGGCCCCGGCCCCACGGGCTGTCCCAGCCCGGGGTTTCGGCATCGGATGGTTTCCACAGCACGAAGTCACCGGCATTGCGCTTGTAGGGGGCGACTTCGACGCGGGCGCCGGCAATCAGGTCATCAGGGCTGCGGCCTGACAGCGCGCCGTAGGAGGCGTAGGTGTCCACTGCAAACAGCACATGGCCCTCGGCCTCATAGGCATGGCCGCTTTCGATCAGGCGGGCGATCATGTCCTGCATCTCGCCAATATGGTGCGTGGCGCGGGGTTCGATATCGGGCGGCAGGATGCTGACGGCGGCCAGATCCTCATGGAAATCATGGATCGTGCGCGCGGTCAGGTCGGCAATCGACTCATTGTTGGCATGGGCACGGGCGTTGATCTTGTCATCCACGTCGGTGATGTTGCGCACGTAGGTGACGTGCGGATACAGGTGGCGCAGCAGGCGCACCAGCACATCGGCGGTCAGCATGGCGCGCAGGTTGCCGATATGCGCCAGGTCATAGACCGTGGGGCCGCAGTAATAGACCCGCACGTTATCAGGGGCGAGCGGCGTGAAGGGAACGGTGCTGCGCGTCCTGCTATCGTGCAGGTGCAGGCGGGGCTGTGTGGTGTCGGACATGATGCGCCTAGATGGGGCAGACAGGCAGGGATAGGCAAGACCCCATAAGGGCCTCGCCCGCGCGGTCAGCCGATTTCCTGGCCGATCTGCTTGATGTCGTGGAAGGTCAGCTCCGGGTTGCCCTCAGCCGTGCGCTTCATCATGAACGCCGATGAGGCGAGGAAGACCGGGTCACCATCAATATCATCCGCCATGGCCGTGCGGTTGGCCATGCAGAAGGCTTCCAGCCGTTCACGCGGGCCGGTGACCCAGCGGGCAAGGTTGTAGGGCGTCGACTCGAAGCCGATGGCCACCCCGTATTCGCCCTTCAGGCGTGATTGCAGCACATCAAGCTGCAGCGTGCCGACCACGCCCACGATCGGCGGTGCACCATCCTGTGGGCGGAAGAGCTGGACCACGCCTTCCTCCGCCAGTTCAGTCAGGGCCTGGCGCAGCTTCTTGGCCTTCATCGCATCATCAAGCCGCACGCGACGCAGGATTTCGGGCGCGAAATAGGGCACGCCGGTAAAGCGCAGGTCCTCGCCCTCGGTCAGCGTGTCGCCAATGCGCAGCGTGCCGTGGTTGGGAATGCCCACCACGTCGCCCGCGAATGCTTCCTCGGCCAGTTGCCGGTCGCGGGCGAAGAAGAACTGCGGCGTGTGCAGCGCGAACTGCTTGCCAATGCGCACATGCTTGAGCCGCATGCCGCGCTGCAGCTTGCCCGAGCAGATGCGCGCGAAGGCCATGCGGTCGCGGTGGTTGGGGTCCATGTTGGCCTGGATCTTGAACACCAGGGCGGTGAGTGCCGGTTCATCAGCGCGCACGTTGCGTGTTTCGGTAGCCTGATCGCGCGGGGGCGGGCCGAAGGCGGCCAGCGCGTCGAGCAGGTCGGTCACACCGATTTCCTTCATCGCACTGCCGAAGAACACCGGGGTCAGGTGGCCCGCATTGAAGCTTTCAAGATCGAATTCCGGCAGGGCGGCCTCAACGAGTTCCAGTTCCTCGCCCAGCTGCACCATGCGCGGGTCGCTTTGGTCCAGCTCCTCGGTCACATGCAGTTCGCGCTTGTGGATATCGTAGGTGCCGACAAACTTGGCGGCACGGCCCACCGGCCATGTGGCGGGCGAGACATCAAGTGCCAGCGAGGACGAGATTTCATCAAGCAGGGCAAACGGATCCTGCGATTCGCGGTCCATCTTGTTGATGAAGGTGACGATGGGAATGTCGCGCAGGCGGCAGATCTCGAACAGCTTGCGCGTGCGGGCCTCGATGCCCTTGGCGGCGTCGATCACCATCACGGCGGCGTCCACTGCCGTCAGCGTGCGGTAGGTATCTTCCGAGAAGTCTTCATGGCCCGGCGTATCGAGCAGGTTGAAGATGCAGCCGCCATACTCGAACGTCATGACCGAGGTCACGACCGAAATGCCGCGGTCGCGCTCGATTCCCATCCAGTCCGAGCGCGTGCGCCGCCGCTCGCCCTTGGCCCGCACGTTGCCTGCCATCTGGATCGCGCCGCCCGCGCGCAGGATGCGCTCGGTCAGCGTGGTCTTGCCCGCATCAGGGTGCGAGATGATGGCGAATGTGCGCCGGCGGGTAATTTCGGCGGCAAGCGGGGTTTCGGCGGCGGTGGCGGTCACGGTCTTGTCCATTCCTGCGGCTGGCCTGGCGGAAGGGAGGCGGAAGCGGGCAGGGGCCAGAAACGCGGACGCCGGACGCAGGGAAAAATCCCCACGCCCGGCGTCACGCCTGCCCGGTTCCGGGACTTGATCAGCGAGAGTAGAATTCGATGACCAGGTTCGGTTCCATCTGCACTGGATAGGGCACATCCGACAGCTTGGGGCTGCGCAGGAAGGAGCCCTTCATCTGGCGGTGGTCCACTTCCATGTATTCCGGCACGTCACGCTCGCCGCTCTGGGCGGCATCGAGCACGATGGCGAGCTGCTTGGACTTCTCGCGCACTTCGATCACGTCGCCATCACGCACCAGGAAGGAGGGGATGTTGACCTTGCGGCCATTGACCGTGATGTGGCCGTGGCTGATGAACTGACGCGCGGCAAACGGGGTGATCGCGAACTTCAGGCGGTACACCACCGCATCCAGCCGGCGCTCGAGCAGGTCGATCAGGTTCTCCGAGGTATCACCCTTGCGGCGCACGGCCTCATCGTAATACTTGCGGAACTGCTTCTCGCCGATGTTGCCGTAGTAGCCCTTGAGCTTCTGCTTGGCCATCAGCTGCACGGAGAAGTCAGAAGGCTTCTGCTTGCGGCGCTGGCCGTGCTGGCCGGGGCCATACTCGCGCTTGTTGACCGGCGACTTGGCGCGGCCCCACAGGTTTACGCCAAGGCGGCGGTTGATTTTATACTTGCTCTCAAGGCGCTTGCTCATGGTGCGCTCTCTTCTCTTCAATCTGCATGGCCTGCGGCGTGAGCCTGAGGCCATGGTGTGGCACCGGTAGGCCCTGTTCCCCATGAACAGGGCGGGCGCGATCCGTATTACCGGCACCGGGGAGCAATCACCCATGGGCACCAGCCGTATCGTCCACGTTCCCGGCAGTCGGGCGCGTATAGAAGTACCGGGGGGTGCGTGTCAATCATTGCCACAAAGCCTGTATCGCATATGGGGCGCGGCCTGTTATGAAACGGGCAGCATGCGGATGAACCACATCCATCAACAGACACGGGGATTCACTCAATGGATACGTCACTGACGCAGCGCTGGCCGCTCTTTGTGGGGCTGGGCGCGATCTCGTTCGGGCTGGGCATCATGGCATGGGTGGATGCGCTGGCCGTATCACTTGCCAGCACCATCCTGTTTGGCGTGCTCCTGTTCGTGGCGGGCACGGTGCAGCTTGTGCACGCCTTCGTGGTGCGCGACTGGAGCGGGCGGCTCATGTCGATTGCGGGCGGTGCGCTCTATATCCTTGCAGGCACGATGATGATGGAGGAGCCGAGCACCGGCTCCATGGTCATCACCCTCTTCATTTCCGCCTGCCTGGTGGTGTCGGGCATCGCGCGCATCATCATGGCGTTCCAGCAGCGCGGGCTGCAGGGGTGGTGGTTCATCCTGCTTGGCGGGCTGATCAGCCTGCTGGTGGGGGTGTGCCTGTATGTGACCCTGCCGTGGTCGGGGCTGTGGCTGATCGGCACGTTCATTGCCGTCGAGCTGATTGCGGCGGGCATTGGCTGGGTGCAGTTCGGCTTCGCGCTACGGCAGGCGAATTACATCCCGCCCGCGAACTGAGTGGCAAGCGCGCGGTCAACGGGGTTGTTGGCCGTAACACCGAGCAGGTGGCGCAGGTCGGTGGCGTTCATCTGCGCCTCGAACGCCGGGCCGCCGGGCTGGAACAGGCTGGCCGTTGAAAGCGGGCCCGCCATGACCGGGTCGAACCCCGCATCATGGATCAGCCAGCCCGCCACGTACAGCGCCTGGATCACGTCGCCTGCCATGGGCAGGGCCAGGCGCGGCGGCGGCCGCCAGGTCTGGGCGGCAAGCGTGGTCATGTCCTCGGAGTTGAAGGCCCGCACCACGGATGCGGCAGGGAAGAGCGACTGCGTGGTAATACCCGCCCCGTTGCGCAGCGCCAGCCGCCCGATCTTGCCATCGCGCCAGCCATAGGGGTTGGTCACGTCAATCAGCGGCTTCGCGCCCACGATGGAGCCAATGGTGTGGCCAAGCTGGGGCAGGGCGCCATAGGGCACGGCCAGCACCACGGCATCGCCAAACTTCGCGGCCTCCTGCACCGTGCCCGCGCGAGCGAGGGGATAGAACTCCGATGCCCGTTTTTCCGCCTCCTTGTGCTCGAGCGCGCTGAACATGACCTGATGGCCCGCCCGCGTCCATAACCGCCCCAGCGTGGTGCCGACATGCCCCGCCCCGATCATGCCGATGCGCAGCGGCCTGCCCGCATGGGCCATGCCGGGCACGGCCAGGGGCAGCAGGCTGGCAGCCAGGGCTGCGAGGCACTCCCGGCGGGTCGGTTTCAGGGCTGGCATGCGTCTCTCCTGTTCATGGGGCATGTGGCAGTATGGCACGGGATGTCCTATCGTGTGCCCTCGTTACCGTGCCGGGCTGCTATATATGGCACAGACTTGGCGAAAGCAGGAGTACAGCGTCGATGACCGATACCCCCGATCAGGATCCGGCCGTGGTGGCGCAGTCCGCTGTGCCCGTAGGGGTGGAACACCCGGTTGAGGCCCTGCATGAAGCCGTGCAGGAAGATGAAGCGGCCATGGCCGCGAGCACGACCCCCGATCCCGGCCCCGTGCCCGAGGCGCAGACGCAGGTTGTCGCCACCCCGCATGATGCCGTGGCCACCACGCAGGCGGCGGTTGATGCGGCGGGAGCCCCGCCACTCATGCCCTATAAGGAACTGTTCCAGCTCATGGGGGCGGTGGTGTTCGTGATGATCGTGGTGATGGTGGGGTGGAGCGCCCTGCACGCCTCGGGCATCTGGCCCGAATAAGGCCCGCCCCTCAGGGAAGCGAAAGCCGCACCGAGACCGGGCAGTGATCGGACAGGTGGGCGGTGCCGTCGACCGCCCGGTCACGATAGAGCATCACGCGCAGGCTGCCCGGCTGCAGCCAGTCGCGCGCAGCACCCCCCATGATGATATGGTCTATGAAGTAGGTTCCCGCCCCGCACGGGCTGGCGTGCCCGGCCGTGGCCAGCGTGAGGGGACCATTTTCGCCTAAAATGTGCAGCATCGGGTCATCGGGGGCGAACAGGCGGTTGAAATCGCCCATTACGGCGAAGGGCTCGCCTTCATCCTGCCGCTCCATGATCCAGTCCTCCACCACGGCCACCTGCCGCCGCAGGGTGGCGCAGGCGGGCCTGCGGTCGGTGGGGCTGGAATCGCGGCATCCGGCCTTGAGGTGCACCACCAGCACGCGCAGGCTGTCAGCACCCGTGCCTATGGTCAGGTCCAGCCCCGCGCGCAGGTGGCGCGGCGCATCGGTGGCATAGACATCGAGCGCCGTGACATCGGGGTGGCGCACCACGGTCAGGTCGGCCCGCACGGCGGCGGCGACCCGCTGCACCACGGAATCTCCGGTTATGAAGAGATGATAGGCAGGTGCCGGGAAGAGGCTGGCGGCAAGGGCCGGGTCGTCCACTTCCTCAAGGGCTACGATATCGGGGGCAAGGTGGCTGGCATAATGCGCCAGCCGCGCCATGTCGGTGGGCGTGCGGGGCCTCACATCGGGCGGCAGGGCGGGATCACCCTGCGCGCGCGTGGTCAGCCATTCCAGGTTCCATGTCGCAACCTTCAGGCTGCCTGCCGCCCATGCGGGGCAGGCAGCCCACATCATGGCCAGCCCGGCCAGGGCTGCGGCGGCCCTGGGCCGCAGGTTACGCCGTGGCGCTGTCAGCCTGCTGGGCGCGCAGCTTGGCAATGGCTTCATCGACATGGATGAAGGTGCGCGAGGTTTCATCGAGCACCACCACTTCCCCGCTGGCAATATCATAGAACCATCCCTGCAATGTCAGGGTGCCGCGGGCAAGCCCCGCCGCCACGGCAGGGTGGGTGCGCAGATGCGCGATCTGGAGCTGCACGTTCTGCTCCGACAGGCTGCGCACGGTGGCGGGCCCGGCATCGGTGGCCTCGAGCACGGCGCGCGCGGCCTCGGCATTGCGCAGCCAGCTTGCCACGGTGGGCATCTTGTCGAGGTGGCTGGCCTGCGGGTCGAGCAGAGCCTTCATCGCGCCGCAGTTGGAATGCCCGCAGACGATGATGTGCGACACCTTGAGCGCGCTGACCGCGTATTCGATGGCCGATGACACGCCGCCCAGCATCTCGCCATAGGCGGGCACGATGTTGCCGATATTACGCAGCACGAACAGGTCGCCCGGCTGGGTCTGGGTGATCATGCTGGGGTTCACCCGGCTGTCGGCGCAGGCAATGAACAGCGTATCGGGGGACTGGCTCTCGGCCAGGCTGGCGAAGAGGTCGCGGTTCTGGGGAAAGACTTCGGTATTGAAACGCTCCACCCCGTGCAGCAGTTCGATGAGGGTTTCCCGGGCAGTATTGGTATGGGCCATTGTAATATCCTGTCACCTGAATGTCCGGACCGGTGTGAAGTCATGTCCTGTCGTGGCATCAAGGGGCTATGCACCGGTCGGAGGCATGTCCCGCTTCATCTATATCATGGAAACATCTGGCAGTCCCATTTGTTTCGCTATGAAGTTATACGGAAATACTATGTTATCATAATATAGTTAATGAATATTAACTTTATGCATTGAAGTATTTCTGTCTTGCGGCAAGTGCCGTACAGCACAACGGCGCACCGAGATGCGCCGTTGCATTGATATATGAAAACGCCGGATGGCCCGTTCAGGCGCCAGCCGCCTGTGCCAGGGCGGCACGCACCGCCTCAAGGGCGGCATCGGCCTTGCTGATGTCGGGGCCGCCCGCCTGCGCCATGTCACGCCGGCCGCCGCCGCCCTTGCCATCCATGGCGGCACTGGCCGCGCGCACCAGGGTGACGGCATCGACCTTCTCGGCAAGGTCGGGTGTTGCGGCAACGACGATGCTGCCCTTGCCATCGGCGGTCGAGACGAGCACAATCACGCCCGAGCCGATTTCCTTGCGCAGCGAATCCGCCAGCGGCTTGAGTTCCTTGGGTGGCAGTTCGCCCACATTGCGGGCATCGAGCCTGATACCGCCGATCTCGGCAATGGTGGCCGCCGCCTGGCTGCCCGAGGCCAGCTTGCGCTGCAGGTCGGAAATCTGGCGCTCCATCGCCTTGCGTTCTTCCAGCACCACGGCCAGGCGCTCGGGTGCCTCGGCTGCAGGCACGCGCAGCATGGCGGCGATCTGGTTCAGGCGTTCCTCGGTGGCCAGTGTCGCGTTCTGCGCGGCAAGCCCGGTCACGGCCTCGATGCGGCGCACGCCGGAGGATACACCACTTTCGGACGTGATGCGGAACAGCCCGATATCGCCCGTGCGGCGCACATGCGTGCCACCACACAGTTCGATCGACCAGCCCGCGCGGCCTTCTTCCGGCCCGCCCATGGAAACAACGCGGACCTCATCGCCATATTTCTCGCCGAACAGGGCCATCGCACCCTGCTCGATGGCTTCTTCCGGCGTCATGCTCCGTGTGGTCACATCCGTGTTCTCGCGGATGCGGGCATTCACCTCGGCCTCGATCTCGGCCAGTTCCTCGGGCGTGATCGGGCGGGGCTGGCTTACGTCAAAGCGCAGGCGGTCGGGCGCGTTCAGGCTGCCCTTCTGGGTTACATGCGCGCCAAGCCTGCGGCGCAGGGCCTCGTGCAGCAGGTGCGTTGCCGAATGGTGGGCGCGGATGGCGCTGCGGCGGTCGTGATCCACCTGCGCGGTCACGGCCATGCCGGGCTTGACCGTGCCTTCGATGACGGTGCCGTAATGCACCAGCAGGTCGCCCAGCTTCTTCTGGGTATCGGTTACGGCAATGTGCAGGCCGGGTGCCGTGATGGTGCCGGTATCGCCCACCTGGCCGCCGCTCTCGCCATAAAACGGGGTCTGGTTGAGCAGCAGGGCCACCTTGGTGCCGGGGCCTGCGGCTTCGACCTGCGCGTTATCCACCACCACGGTCTGCACCTCAGCATCCGAGGTCTCGGTGGTGTAGCCCAGGAACTCGGTTGCACCGAAGGTGTCGCGCGCCTCGAACCACACGGTCTCGGTCGCGCTGTCGCCCGAGCCGCTCCAGGCGGCGCGGGCGCGCTTGCGCTGCACGTCCATCGCCTCGTTGAAGCCTTCCACGTCCACGCCGTGGCTGGTGCCGCGCAGGGCGTCCTGTGTCAGGTCAAGCGGGAAGCCGAAGGTGTCATACAGCTTGAAGGCCACATCGCCGGGGAGCGGCGCGCCATCGCCCAGGCGCTCGGTCTCGTCGGCCAGCAGCGACAGGCCACGGTCGAGCATCGCCTTGAAGCGCAGTTCCTCGCCCTTCATCGTCTCCTCGATCAGGGCGCGGGCGTGGATCAGTTCGGGATAGGCCTCGCCCATCTGCCGGATCAGCGCGGGGACCAGCCGGTAGAACGTCGGCTCCGTCGTGCCCATAAGGTGCAGGTGGCGCATGGCGCGGCGCATGATGCGGCGCAGCACGTAGCCACGACCGTCTTTGGATGGCAGCACGCCATCGGCAATCAGGAACGAGGTCGAGCGCAGGTGGTCGGCCACCACGCGGTGGCTGGCGTTGAACGGGCCATCGGGGTCCTGCCCCGTGACCTCGGCCGAGGCCAGGATCAGCGCGCGGAAGGTGTCGGTATCATAATTGTCGCGCTTGCCCTGCAGGATGGCGGCAAAGCGCTCCAGCCCCAGCCCGGTGTCAATCGAGGGGCGCGGCAGCGGCGAGCGCGTGCCGGGCGGGTTCTCGAAATACTGCATGAACACGAGGTTCCAGATCTCGGTAAACCGGTCGCCGTCCTCATCAGGCGAGCCGGGAGGGCCGCCCGCCACTTCGGGGCCGTGGTCGTAGAAGATTTCCGAGCACGGGCCGCAGGGGCCGGTATCGCCCATGCGCCAGAAATTGTCGGAGGTGGGGATGCGGATGATGCGGTCATCGGACAGGCCGGCGATCTTGCGCCACAGGCTGGCGGCTTCCTCGTCATCGGCATAGACGGTGGTCAGCAGCTTTTCCTTGGGCAGGCCGAAGGTGCCGGTGACCAGCTTCCAGGCCAGTTCAATGGCTTCCGCCTTGAAATAGTCCCCGAACGAGAAATTCCCCATCATCTCGAAGAAGGTATGATGGCGGGCGGTGTAGCCCACATTGTCCAGGTCGTTGTGCTTGCCGCCTGCGCGCACGACCTTCTGGGCTGTGGTGGCGCGGGAATAGGGGCGCGTTTCCTGCCCGGTGAACACGTTCTTGAACTGCACCATACCCGCATTGGTAAAGAGCAGTGTCGGATCGTTATGCGGCACCAGTGACGAGGACGGCACGATCTGATGCCCGTTCCCGGCAAAATAGTCGAGGAAGGTGGCACGAATGTCGTTTGTTGTGGGCATGGCGGGAAACAGACGATCCTGTATTGAAAGATATAGATGTAAAACCGGATTCATTCACCTAGCGCACGTAGCACCAGACCGGAAGTGCCAACATGCGCGTAAACCCCAGATGGCGAATGCGTGACATGCACGCTCCAGCACAAAAGGACACAACCATGGATGATGAATGGCAGGCCGAACGCGACTGGCCCCTGCTGACCACGGGGCTTGCCGGCCGCCTGCGGCGTGACTGCATGGCGCAGTGGCTGGGCTTCGTGCGCCACCCCTTCGTGCGCGGTATTGCGGATGGCACATTACCGCCCGAGGCGTTTCGCAATTTCCTGATTCAGGACTACCTGTACCTCATCCAGTATGCCCGCGCCTGCGCGCTGGCGGTGTACAAGGCCGATACGGTGGCCAGCATGCGCCATGCGGCAGGGCTGATGGCGGGCATACTCGATACGGAACTGGCCATGCATGTGGGTTATTGTCGCCAGTGGGGCATAGAAGAAACGACACTGGGAAACGCCGAGGAATCGCTCGAATTACTTGCCTATAGTCGCTTTATACTTGATCGCGCCCAGACGGGCGACCTGCTTGACCTGATGGTGACCATGGCCCCATGCCTGATCGGCTATGCGGAAGTCGGCGCACGGCTGCATGCCAGTCCGCTGACCGTGCGGGAGGGCAATCCATACTGGTCATGGATCACGCTTTATGGGGGTGCTGAGTATACACAACTGGTAGAGGACGGCATTCGCCAGCTTGATGCGCTGGCCACCCCTTATGGGGCGCAGGCGCGTTACCCGACCTTGTTGCGTGTGTTCACCACGGCGGTGCGGCTCGAGACCGCTTTCTGGGGCACGGGGCGCTCGGGCTGAAAGGGCACGATTTCCGCCGTTTTCAGTTCCGGTGCGGGGTGTTCCTTATGGAAGACCAGCTTACGGCTGATATGGAAGTTCGACATCATGCCGGCTAACGCACCGGCCGCGAGCGCCAGCACCGGATAGGCCTTGAACACGGGCGATGTGTGGAACAGCATGAACACGCAGCCGCGGTTCAGGAAAAAGCCCAGGGAGTTCGCCGCAAGAAAGCGGAGCCACTGGATAATGAAATGATGCTGGTTGCCCGCATTGCGGAAGGTCCAGAGCCGGTTGATCAGCCAGTTGATGGAGGCTGCGATGAAATACGCGGCAATGGTTGCGGTTGTCAGGCCGACAAAGGGGCGCAGCGAGTAAACGGTTGTCGTGTCCCACACCAGCCCCAATGCACCAACAATCCCGAATTTAAGGAATTGCATGATTTTTTGAGAGGAAGGTCTGGACAAAAGATAATCCTTATTCCCGAGTATGGGATGGTGCCAGGGCGCGCGACGGGCCTGTCATTAAGGTGAAGTGGTCATGTCATAGAATAGGTAGAGTAAGAATAAAAGTAAAAAAGGAAGCCTGTGCAGGCTTCCTTTTTTGAGTCGGGATCAGTGCAGGATGATCTCGACGCGACGGTTCTGGGGCTCACGGGTATCGGGACCGGTGGGCACCAGCGGGTGGGCTTCGCCGTAGCCATGGATGTCGATGGCGTTGGCGGGCACGCCGTCACGGATCAGTTCAGCCTTCACGCTGTCGGCACGACGCATGGACAGGCCAAGGTTGTACTTCTCACCGCGCGGACCCGGATGGGCGGAAGTGTTGTCGGTGTAGCCGTTGACCTCGATGCGCGTGGTCTGGACGTGGGTGGAAGCCTGTGCGGCTTCGGCCACGATCTCACGCGAGCGGCCGGTGAGGGCTGCGCCGTCCCAGTCGAAGAACACCAGGTAGGTGCGCGCTGCGGTCGGTGCGGGCGGCACGACGGCGGGAGCCGGCGGCGGCGGCGGCGGCGCGTTGTTGAACGCGTAGCGGACGCCTACGATGAACTGGTGGTTGAAGCGGTGGTCGAAGCGCACGCCGCCGCTACCGCTGCCATCGGTCGCCTCACCCTTGATGTAGCCCATGCCGAAGGACTCGACCTGGCCAACCATGCGGTATTCGGTGGTCATCTGCAGGCCGGGTACGCCCGGAATGTCATAGGCTGCACCGACGATACCCTGGTAGGCGAAGCTGCCATTGGTGCCGTGCAGGCGGGCGTTCGGGCTGCTTGCGCCACCCATGGCCACCATGGTGTTGCTGTTCACGTTCTCCCAGAGGTAACCGGCACCAACACCGACGAACGGCGTGACGGGCACATCAATGTTGAACAGGCGCTTCAGGTCGATGTCATACAGCACGTTGATGAAACCGCCATAGGAGCGGTCGCTGCCCTTGTCGCTACCGCTCTTGCGGTAGATTTCCGACCAGTTATACGCGCCTTCGACTTCAGCGCGCAGGCCGTTGCCAAAGCCCCAGCCAACCGAGCCGAAGCCGGTCCAGCCATGACGGTGGCCAACGCGGCCCATGCCCTCGCCATCATCCGTGCCGCCGGGGCGCATGTGCTGGGTCTGGGTCAGGTTGTAGCCGCCGCCGATATCGACATACGGGCCGGTGATGGTCGTGGCCTTGGCTGCGAACGGTGTCGCTGCCAGCAGGCTGGTTGCCAGCAGGGCAGAGCGGAGACGCATCTGGTAGTCCTTCCTCATGTTATTACTTCTTTGTAAACGACATCATTGCCATGATGCGATGATTAATCGATCTCGTCACTTAAACACGATGCCAGACATGTGGTTCCGCGCTGCCCGCTGTTCCAGGCGTGCATAAAAGTAACATGCTGTGCAGGCTAATGCATGATTGATGTTTTTTCATTTTGAAACAACGACTTGCGCAATATTTCAATTGTTGCAACCAATCTTGTGCCAGAAGATTTTGCAGATTTTGTGGCGCAGATGACACAGTCTGGCTGACACGCAGGCAATATTAAACAAAGTTTCAAAAACAAAAAAAGGGAGCCCGGAGGCTCCCTTTCCTTTGACCAATCTGGTCGGGATCAGTGCAGGATGATCTCGACGCGACGGTTCTGGGGCTCACGGGTATCGGGACCGGTGGGCACCAGCGGGTGGGCTTCGCCGTAGCCATGGATGTCGATGGCGTTGGCGGGCACGCCGTCACGGATCAGTTCAGCCTTCACGCTGTCGGCACGACGCATGGACAGGCCAAGGTTGTACTTCTCACCGCGCGGACCCGGATGGGCGGAAGTGTTGTCGGTGTAGCCGTTGACCTCGATGCGCGTGGTCTGGACGTGGGTGGAAGCCTGTGCGGCTTCGGCCACGATCTCACGCGAGCGGCCGGTGAGGGCTGCGCCGTCCCAGTCGAAGAACACCAGGTAGGTGCGCGCTGCGGTCGGTGCGGGCGGCACGACGGCGGGAGCCGGCGGCGGCGGCGGCGGCGCGTTGTTGAACGCGTAGCGGACGCCTACGATGAACTGGTGGTTGAAGCGGTGGTCGAAGCGCACGCCGCCGCTACCGCTGCCATCGGTCGCCTCACCCTTGATGTAGCCCATGCCGAAGGACTCGACCTGGCCAACCATGCGGTATTCGGTGGTCATCTGCAGGCCGGGTACGCCCGGAATGTCATAGGCTGCACCGACGATACCCTGGTAGGCGAAGCTGCCATTGGTGCCGTGCAGGCGGGCGTTCGGGCTGCTTGCGCCACCCATGGCCACCATGGTGTTGCTGTTCACGTTCTCCCAGAGGTAACCGGCACCAACACCGACGAACGGCGTGACGGGCACATCAATGTTGAACAGGCGCTTCAGGTCGATGTCATACAGCACGTTGATGAAACCGCCATAGGAGCGGTCGCTGCCCTTGTCGCTACCGCTCTTGCGGTAGATTTCCGACCAGTTATACGCGCCTTCGACTTCAGCGCGCAGGCCGTTGCCAAAGCCCCAGCCAACCGAGCCGAAGCCGGTCCAGCCATGACGGTGGCCAACGCGGCCCATGCCCTCGCCATCATCCGTGCCGCCGGGGCGCATGTGCTGGGTCTGGGTCAGGTTGTAGCCGCCGCCGATATCGACATACGGGCCGGTGATGGTCGTGGCCTTGGCTGCGAACGGTGTCGCTGCCAGCAGGCTGGTTGCCAGTAACGCTGCGCGAAGACGCATGTTTCAGTCCTTAATCTGTTGTTGCAGGGCAGAGCCCCGTCTTGTGATCGGGCAATGGATTTGCCCCGAGACAGGGCAGCCTGAGATTACCCGCAAGCTATGAAGCGGGGATTAGCCTGTCTGGCCCGGCTTGAGAATGGGCAAAATGCGCCATCCGGAACAGGTGTGGCAAAAAAAACACATATCTTTCAGTCCTCTTTGCGGCAGTCTATAAAAAACCCTGATTTTATAAGGATTTTTTTGAACCGCTTTTCCAGCCCCCCTCATTTTGCATAGGACAATGGTGTAAACGGAAGGTCTTTTTCAACCCGTTTCGGGGCCGGAAACGGATTCTCCGGCACGGGGTGCTGGCTAATGCGCACCGTGCCGGATTCTCCATTTCTTTCAGTATATTGCAGCCATGCCTAGTGCAGGATGATTTCCACCCTGCGGTTCTGCGGCTCGCGCGTGTCCGGGCCGGTGGGCACGAGGGGGCGGGCCTCGCCATAGCCATGAATGTCGATGGCGCTGGCCGCCACGCCATCACGGAT
The DNA here is from genome assembly GCF_054182245.1 of Komagataeibacter sp. NFXK3. Classification (NCBI taxonomy): domain Bacteria; kingdom Pseudomonadati; phylum Pseudomonadota; class Alphaproteobacteria; order Acetobacterales; family Acetobacteraceae; genus Komagataeibacter; species Komagataeibacter sp. NFXK3. The sequence goes on along the minus strand of NZ_JAPIVJ010000004.1, from coordinate 19,528 downwards.
CAGCTCCGCCTTCACGCTGTTCGCCCGGTGCAGGGACAGGCCAAGGTTGTATTTCTCGCCACGCGGGCCGGGATGGGCGGCGGAGTTATCGGTATAACCGTTAACTTCAAGCCGCGTGGTCTGCACATGGCTGGAGGCCTGCGCCGCCTGCGCCACGATGGCGCGGGCGCGCGGAGTCAGGGCCGCGCCATCCCAGTCGAAGAACACCAGATAGGTACGGGCGGCGACGGGCGCGGGCGGTACGATGGCGGGCGCAGGTGGGGGAGGCGGCGGCGCGGTATTGAACGCATAGCGCACGCCCACAATGAACTGGTGGTTGAAGCGCTGGTCATAACGGATGGAATTGTGGTCGGTTACCGGTTGGTTGTTGGGGTTGATCACCGTCTGGCCGAGATTGCCGTTGTTGAAGGACTCCACCTGACCGATCATGCGGTATTCGGTGGTCATCTGCAGGCCCGGCACGCCGGGAATGTCATAGGCCGCGCCGACAATGCCCTGATAGGCAAAGCTGCCATTGGTGCCGTTATGGCGCACGTTCATGATGCTGTTCGCGATGGGCGTTTCATCATTCACGGTCTGCCACAGATAGCCCGCGCCCACGCCGATGAAGGGCGTTACCGGCACATCGATGCCGAACAGGCGCTTGAGGTCGATGTCATACAGCACGTTGACAAAGCCGCCATAGGAACGGTCGGCGCCATCGGTCTTGCCATGGCCGCCACCATAGGATGTGGTGGTGTAGCGGGTGGTTTCCGACCAGTTATAAGCCCCTTCCACTTCCGCGCGCAGACCGTTGCCAAAGCCCCAGCCGAAGGAGGCGAATCCGGTCCAGCCCGCGCCATGATGCATGGTCTCGCGGGAGTGGGTTGCCGGAGATACTGCAGAGTCGAGGAACTTTGCTTCTTCAGGAGGCAGATTGAGGTTCTTGTTGAACTCGCTTACGCCCTGCCCATCATAGGCATGCATGTGCTGTGTCTGGGTCAGGTCATAGCCACCGCCGATATCGACGTAAGGCCCGGTGATGGTCGTGGCCATGGCGGCCATGACAGGTGTTGTTGTCAATGCAGTCGCCAGCAGTGCCGCGCGAAGACGCATGGTCCCGTCCTTGATGCTTGATCAGACGCCTTCTTTATTTGGTGGAGATGGGGGCATGTTCCACACTGGCCTGATACGGGTTGATCCGGGCGGCGCATGCGCCGCCATTCCAGTGCCAGCGGGATGTCAGGGGAGTGCGAAGCTGCGTTCATCCGCATCAATCCATGGCAGGATCGTTTTGCGGGGCAAGCGTTGAAATAAGGTAAATGTGGCAGCGCGCCCTATCGGCGCGGGCGGGGCTGTGACCGGAATATCACAGGCCCCGGCAGGGCATCAGGCGGGGCGCGTCAGGGCGTGCAGCCATCCGCGCGCAGAACTTCAAGCACGGCCTCATCAGGCACGTCGCGGCAGGTAAAGGCCCGGCCAATGCCGCGCACCAGCACGAAGGACAGGCGGCCATCGCGCATCTTCTTGTCGCGCTGCATGTTGCGCACGAGCTGGGCTGCGGAGAAATTGCGCCCCGTGTCGCCTATGCGCGCGGGCATGGACAGGCGTTCGAGATGATGGGTGACGCGGTCGAGATCCTCGGCCGGGCAGTAGCCGAGCCGGACCGACAGCATGAAGGCCAGCCGCAGTCCGATTGATACCGCCTCGCCATGCAGCAGGCTGCCGTCATAACCCATCTCGGCTTCCAGCGCGTGGCCGAAGGTGTGGCCAAGGTTGAGCAGGGCCCGGCCATCGGTCTTGCGCTCCTCGCGCTCATCGGCCACCACCACGCGGGCCTTGAAGGCGCAGGCAAGGCGGATGGCCTCGGCCTGCATGGCCGGATCGCCCGCCAGCACCGCGGCGCCATGGCGTTCGCACCAGTCAAACAGCCCTGCATCGCCCAGCAGGCCGGATTTCACGATCTCGGCGTAACCGGCCTTGAGTTCCCGCACGGGCAGGGTGGCCAGCGTGGAGGTATCGGCCAGCACCGCGATGGGCTGGTGAAACGCGCCAAGCAGGTTCTTGCCAAAGGGCGTGTTGATGCCGGTCTTGCCACCCACCGACGAATCCACCTGCGAGAGCAGCGTGGTCGGGATCTGCACAAACGGCAGGCCGCGCAGCGTGGTGGCCGCACAGAACCCCGAAAGGTCGCCCACCACGCCGCCGCCAAGGGCTACGACCGTGGTGCCGCGCTCGACATGCGCCTCGAGCAGGGCATTGGTCACGCGCTCGTACTGGCTGATGCTCTTTGAACCCTCGCCAGGCGGGATGGTGATGGTCTCGGCGCGGATGCCGGTCTCGGCCAGGGCTTCAAGCAAACGGGGCAGGTGCAGGGGCGATACGGTGGCGTCGGTAATCACCATCACGCGCTTCTGTGGCAGCACGGGGGCGAGCAGCGCGCCCGCGCGGCGGATCACGTCGGGGCCGATCAGCACCTCGTAGCTGGCGCGGTCGAGCCGCACGGGCACGCGCAGGGGCTGCTGGTTGCGCTGCAGGGCGTGCAGCACATGGTCGGCGCTGTGTTCCACGTTGTCATCTCCACAATCAACGATAATGTCCGCTTCCGCATAGACCGGATGGCGCAGGCGCATAAGGTCGGCCAGCACGGCATGCGGTGTGGCGTTGTTGAGCAGCGGGCGGTGCGAGCGGTCGGCCACGCGCTGCACCAGCACGTCAAGCGGGCAGCGCAGCCAGATCGAGACGGCATGCTCGCGCACGCTCGCGCGCGTGCGCCCGTCCATGAAGGCCCCGCCACCCGTGGCCAGCACCACCGGCGGGCCGGACAGCAGGCGGCGGATGACCAGCCGCTCGCCCCGGCGGAACTCGGCCTCGCCATAGCGCTGGAACAGGTCGGCGATGGTGCAGCCGGCAGCGCGCTCGATTTCCTCATCCGAATCGACAAAGGGCACGCCCAGGCGCGTGGCCAGAAGGCGGCCGATCGTGGTCTTGCCCGCGCCCATCAGCCCGACCAGCACGATGGTGCGCCCGCTGCCCGGCTGCCGGGGGCTGGCGGGGCCAACGGCGTTCAGGTCAAGGGGGATGGCAAGGGATGCGGGCTCCGGCTGGGGCCGAATGGGGGGAATCTGGCGTGACATGCCGCGCAACCTAACATACAGCAGGACAGGACCGGTAGAGTCCGTGGGCGGGGCAGCACGCCTGTGCGCGCCTGGCTCCGGGCCGCCGGGGTTCGCAGCATAGGAAAGCGGTTGAATGATCCGTATTGTTATTGCCCTGGCCAGTGTTCTGGCCCTGTGCGTGATCGGGGGCTTTTTCGCGCTCGGGGCCTTTCCGCCCGCGCTGGTGCAGGAGGACGTGCACAAGGATGTGCCCTTCGCCGCCCCGCCCGCGCCAGCCGCCCTGCCGCCACTCGGCGCGCCTGCCCCGCTGCCGGTAGCCCCATTGGCGCCGGGCTGAACGGGCGAAGCGCACGGTGAGCGCAAGCGGCGTTGACGCCTTTCTTGAAATGCAGGCCGCCGAGCGCGGGGCAGCGCTGAACACCATCCGCGCCTATACCCGTGACCTTGCGGATATGGATGCCGCCTTGCACGCCCGTGGCGTGACCCCGCTCACGGCGGGCGAAAGTGACCTGCGCGACTACCTTTCGGGCCTTGCGCGGCAGGGTCTGGCTGCGCGTACGCAGGCGCGCAGGCTGTCATGCCTCAAGCAGTATTTCCTGTTCCTGGCCCGCGAGGGTATGCGGCCCGACAACCCCGCCGCCCTGCTTGAAGCCCCCCGGCTCGATGCGCCGCTGCCGCGATTCCTGTCCGAGCCCGAGGTCACGGAACTGCTGGCCGCCTGCGTGCCCGAGCCCGATGCCACACCCGCGCGCAGGCGCAGGCTCATGGTGGCAAGGGCTGCCCTTGAGATGCTGTATGCCTCGGGCCTGCGTATATCGGAACTGCTGTCGCTGCCCCGGCGCGCGCTGGATGCGGCGCCGGGCATGATGCTGGTGCGCGGCAAGGGCGGGCGTGAGCGAATGGTGCCCATGTCAGCCCGGGCGCGTGAGGCGGCGCGCGCGCTGATGGCGCTCGATGCCGGGCGTGAAAGCCCGTACCTGTTCCCGGGCCGGAGTGCCCGCCAGCCCATGACCCGGCAGGGATTCGACCGCATCCTGCACGATGTGGCCCTGCGCGCGGGGCTGGACCCGCAGCGCCTGTCGCCGCATGTGCTGCGCCATTCCTTTGCCACCCATCTGCTGGCCCACGGGGCGGACCTGCGCGCGTTGCAGGTGCTGCTTGGCCATGCGGACATCGCCACCACGCAGATCTATACCCACGTCATGCTCGACCGCCTGCGTGATGCCGTGGCCCAGCACCACCCGCTGGCGCAGCAGCAGGACTGATAAGACCGCCAGATATGAAGACGTTTCTGGTGAAGTCTTTTTCAAAAAAGCTTCGAACAATGCTGCCTTTATTAAAAAAGACCGTTCTCGCCCCTGCTTTTGCCGGCAATTGAAAACCGGCCTGCCGCCAGGACACGATGCGCGTGGGATGGGTGCATGGCACGCCAGCGCCCGGCAGAGCCGGACGGACAAAAATGCATGGCAGGCGGAATTCCATGCGCGAAAATGTTTGGCTCGCGCACAGGCTGTGCTATCGGCAGCGCATGCGCCAGTTTCTAGATTTCGAAAAGTCGGTCGCCGAGCTTGAGAACAAGATCGACGAACTTCGCAGGATGTCCGGTCCGGACGGGATCAACATCGCGGAAGAGATCACCCGGTTGAGCGAAAAAGCCGACCGGCAGCTGCGTACGGCCTACGCCAAGCTGACCCCGTGGCAGAAGGTGCAGGTGGCCCGCCATGCCCAGCGCCCGCACACGGTCGATTACATCGATGCGCTGATTACCGAGTTCTCGCCGCTTGCGGGTGACCGGCTGTTTGGCGATGACAAGGCCATCATTGGCGGCGTGGGCCGGTTCAATGACCAGCCCGTCGTCGTGATCGGCACCGAGCGCGGCGCCGAGATCGAGACCCGCCTCAAGCACAATTTCGGCATGGCCCGGCCCGAGGGCTACCGCAAGGCCCAGCGCCTGATGAAGCTGGCGGGGCGATTCGGCCTGCCGGTCCTGACCTTTATCGACACATCGGGCGCGTGGCCCGGCATCGATGCCGAAGCCCGTGGCCAGGCGGAAGCCATTGCCCGCTCCATCGAGACCTGCCTGAACGTGCCGGTGCCCGTCATCGCCACCGTGATTGGCGAGGGTGGCTCCGGCGGCGCCGTGGCCCTTGGCGCGGGTGACCGGGTGATGATGCTCGAGCACGCCATCTATTCCGTCATCTCGCCCGAGGCGTGTGCCTCCATCCTGTGGCGCGACCCCAAGCAGGCCGCCACTGCGGCCGATGCGCTCAAGATCACCGCGCAGGACCTGCTCCAGCTGCGGCTGATCGACCGGATCATTCCCGAGCCGCTTGGCGGCGCGCAGCGCGACCCCAGGGCAGCCATCCGCGCGGTGGGCGACGCCATTGCTGCCGAACTGCCCGGCCTGCTGGCCAAGGACCCGGTGCTGCTCAAGGCGCAGCGCCGCGAGAAATTCCTCGCCATGGGTCGTGAAGCCGTCGCCTGACGACTTCGGCTAGCAAAAGTTTTTGGTGAAGCTTTTTTCAAAAAGCTTCAAGAAACGCCGCCTTTTTGTAAAAAGGCGGCGCCCAAAAACTTTTATTTTTTAATAAATTCAGGCTTTTGCCGGTTCACCGGGCAGCGGCGTAAAACCAAGGCGTGCAATCAGGTCGCGCACGGCGGTGGCGGCGGCGCTGACGGCCTGCGTATCCGTGCCCTTGCACAGCAGGCACACGCCGCGCTGGCTTTCATCAAGCCGGTAGGGGTAGGAGCCGATATCTATGGCCGGGTAGCGCTCCTGTATCGCCTCGAGCGGGGCGGCGAGCGTGCCTTCATACAGGCCATTGGCGTGCCAGGCCTGTGAGGTGACGGGCGTGCCGTGGGGCAGGGTGGGCAGCACTTCCTCGAACATCGCGCGCATGATGCGGGGCACGCCCGCCATCACATGCACGTTGCCCATGGTGAAGCCGGGTGCAACCGAAACCGAATTACGGATGGGCGTGGCCCCCTGCGGCATGGTGGCCATGCGCTGGCGGGCGGCATTGAACTCACCGGGCGGGAAATGGGCTTCGAGCAGGCTGAAGGTCTCGGGGTGGTGCACCCACGGCACGCCAAACGATTCCGCAACGCAGGCGGAGGTGATGTCATCATGCGTCGGCCCGATGCCGCCGGTGGTGAACACATTGTCATATGCCGCCCGCGCCTCGGTCACGTTACGGACAATGACGGCGCGGATATCGGGAATGATGCGCACCTCGCTGAGCGTGATGCCGGTTTCCGACAGGCGGCGGGCAATATACTGCACGTTTACGTCCTGTGTCCGGCCGGACAGGATTTCGTTGCCAATGACCAGCAGGCAGGCGGTGGGGTTCATGATCGGCATTCCACTAGGTTGCGGGCAGGGGCATTCTGGCCCCACCCTGTAACACCCACAAGCTTACCCCAAAGGAGACTGCATGAACACGCCAGCGATGCCACACCCGCAATGCGTATGGGATATCAGGGCGCAACTTGGCGAAGGGCCGGTGTGGTCCGCGCGCGAGCAGGCGCTTTATTTTGTCGATATCGTGGGCCAGGCCATCCACCGGCTTGATCCCGCCAGCGAGGCCAGGACGTCATGGCAGGCCCCGGCGCGGCCCGGCTTTGTCGTGCCGGCCAGTGATGGCACGCTGGTCTGCGGGCTGAAGGATGGCCTGTACCGGCTTGATCCGCGCACCGGCGCGTTCGACCGCATGCTGGCGGTGGAGCCGGAGCATCCGGGCAACCGCATCAATGATGGCTGCGTCGATTCAAAAGGCCGGTTGTGGTTCGGCACCATGGATGATGAAGAAGGCACGCCCTCCGGCGCGTTGTATTCCGTCACCCGCTCCGCGCGCGGGCTGGACGTGCTGCGGCATGATGAAGGGTATGTCGTGACCAACGGCCCCGGCATCTCGCCCGATGGCACGCGGCTCTACCACAACCATTCGCCCGCGGGCGTGATTTACGTGTTTGACCTCGCCGCTGATGGCAGCCTGTCGAACCGGCGGGTCTTTGCCCGCGTGGATAATGGCTACCCCGATGGCGTGGTGGTGGATAGTGCGGGCATGCTGTGGGTAGGGGTGTGGAATGGCGGGCGCATCGAGCGTTTCCAGCCTGATGGCACGCGGCTCGAGCCCGTGGCCATGCCCGCGCTCAACGTGACCAAGGTGGCCTTTGGCGGGGCGGACCTGCGCACGCTGTACGTGACCACGGCACGCAAGAACACGCCTGATGACATGCTGGCCCGCTACCCGCAGGCAGGCAGCCTGTTCAGCCTGCGCGTGGACGTGCCGGGACAGGAACCACACGTTTTTCCCGCGGTCTGATCCGGGGCCGTCTTTTATTTTTTACGAGAGGCAGATTTTCAAACAATCTCTTACAGCAGGTCCTGCAGAAGCGGGATCAGCGGGCGGTCGGCATCGGGCATGGGGTAGTCGCGCAGTCTGGCGGTGGGCACCCATTCCAGTTTCTGCCCCTCGCGCGGGGTGGGCGTGTTCTTCCACCGATGGCAGACATAAACGGGCATGAGCAGGTGGAAATGCCCGTAATCGTGCGAGACGAAGGTGAAGGGCGCGAGGCATGAGCGGGCCACGTCCAGCCCCAGTTCCTCATCAAGTTCGCGGATCAGGGCGGCCTCGGGCGTTTCGCCCGCTTCCACCTTGCCGCCGGGGAACTCCCACAGCCCGGCCATGGACTTGCCTTCGGGCCTGCGGGCCAGCAGCACGCGGGCATCCGAATCCACCAGGGCTACGGCGGCCACCAGCACGATCCGGCGCGTATCGTCTGCTTCGGTCCCTTCCATCATCTCCTCGCCCGACAGGTCGGCATGCCGTGCTTCGAACAGGCGCACCGGGTATTCCCCCCCGCGTGAGACGAATTCCTGCGTGCCTGTGCCATGTTCCCGAAAGCCGATGCGCCTGAGCACCGCGATCGAGGCGTGGTTGTCGTGTGCGGCCGATGCGGTGAGCCGGTCCACCGGCAGGTTGGCCAGCGCCCAGCGCGCAAGCCTGCCCGCCGTGGTGCTGGCCACCTTGCGGTTCCAGTGCGCGCGGCCCACCCAGTAGCCCAGCGAGCATGAGCGGTCGGCCGCGTTGATGCGCAGCCCGATGCAGCCGATCAGGGCATCGGGCTGGTCGGATTGCGGGCAGGTGATGGCGAAGTGATAGGCCTCGCCATGCTGCGACTGTTCGATGGTGGAGGCGATCCAGTCCTCGGTCATGGCCAGCGAATAGGGGAAGGGAACGCGGCTGAGCATCCGCACCACGCTCCAGTCATTGATCAGCCTGTGCATCGTGCCCGCATCAGATGTGCGGACTTCACGCAGGCGATATTCGCCGGCCTCGAGCAAGGTGGCCGAACCATGTCCCCCCTGATCCATCATGCCGATGCCGCACCCCGTGCAACCGGCGCGGGCGTATCATCCTGCGCGGGCAGGCCGCATTCAGCCAGCAGCGAGCGCAGGTTGTTGATGACCGGGAAGATTTCCTGGTTGCGGTCGCCGCCCTGCTCGTACCAGGCGTTCTGCTCGAGCTCCACGATCTCGCGGTCCTCGCGGAAGATCCGCTCGGTAAACGCGGTCAGGAACGGCCAGGCCAGGTCCAGCACGCCGGGAATGCCGGGCCGCTTGATGGAAAGCAGGCCAAACACGCGGTTGGTCAGTTCCGCCTCGTCCTGCGGCACGTAGGCAATCCACAGGTCCATGACCGGCGGGCTGTCGCCTGTCTGGATATGCAGGGTCTGGTAGGGGTAGGTGGTGCGGATGGTCATGACATCGCGATGGGCGAATTTCTCGCTGTTGTCGCGCTTCTGGCCAAAGATCAGCGCCTCGCCAATCGGCTGCTTGCCGCTGGTGCGCGCAAAGCTGTAGCGCGCCTCCACCAGGCCTGGGCCACGTTCCTGGCCCAGGAAGCGCGGCTTCATCTGACCCATCTGCTTCATGTGCATGAACTGATGGTTCATATCCATCAGGTTCTCATGCATGAAGCTGTAGTGGCAATGCACAAGCTGGCCAAAGCGGCGGGTCTTGTAGGCGGGGTTCGCCACCTCCGCCAGGCGCGGGAAGGGCGTTGCCTCCGCCTTGTCCGGATCACCGGGAAAAACGAAGATCAGCCCGTCAACCTCGCGCACGGGGTAGGTGCGCACGCCGTTGGGCAGCTTGCCCTTGCCCAGATAGGGCACGTCGATGCACCGGCCCGAGCGGCCATAGGCCCAGCCGTGATAGCAGCACTGCACGGAGTCGCCCTTGACCGTGCCCTTGCTCAGGGGCACCTGCCGGTGGGCGCAGCGGTCTTCAAGCGCGAAGACGCTGCCCCCTTCCTTCGGGCGGACGAGGGCAATGGGCTGGCCCGCATAGCGGGTGCCAATGGTTTTGCCGGGCTTCAGTTCCCGTGACCAGGCAACGGGATACCAGAAATCGGGGTTGGCACGGATTCGGCGCAGATCCCGCCCGCTGGCCGGGGCGGAGGACTGCATGCTGTCAGGCGGTAACGTCTGATCCATTGTCTCTCTTGACTGTTAACAGGGCATGGCAGCCGGATGTGCCATGGCAGGACGTCGGGTACAAAAGGCATTGCGACGCATTCTGAACGATATCCTGCCGCCATGGCGATATTAAGGATGTTTTTTACGGTCAGGGCAAATGGTTCAGTGCCGTCATGTTTTGTAATGCAGGGCGGCATCCTTTCGCATCGGGCCTTTTCTGGCCTGAGGTGGCTCATGGGGAAGAACTGAACCGCTCCAGCATGCCAGCACCCGCATGGATCAATCCTTGTTATGGATCATGGCTGGGCGGAAAGTTCCGCGCTCAGGTCTTCAATGAACTGGAAGGCCACGCGCCCTGAACGCCCCCCGCGTGAGAGCGACCACGCATTGGCGCGGCGCACGAGGTCCTTATCGCCAATCGGCAGGCTGCGTTCCTTCGCATAGGCGCGGACCATGTCCATGAAGGTATCCTGCGCGCAGTTGTGAAAGCCGATCCATAGCCCGAAACGGTCGGAAAGCGAGACCTTTTCCTCCGTTGCCTCGGATGTGTTGATGGCGCTCGAGCTTTCGTTCTCGATCATCTCGCGCGGCATGAGGTGGCGGCGGTTCGATGTGGCATAGAACAGAACGTTGTGCGGCCGCCCGGCAATGCCGCCGTCGAGCACGGATTTCAGCGCCTTGTAGTCCGCATCCTCGCGCTCGAACGACAGGTCATCGCAGAACACGATGAACCGGCGCGGGCTTTCACGCAGCAGGGCGAGCAGGTCGGGCAGGGTGGAAAGATCCTCGCGCTGGATCTCGACAAGCACCAGCCGCCCCTTGCCCTGGGCCGCGGGTCTGCCATCAACCAGGTTGGCCTGGGCATGGGCGGCCTTGACGAGCGAGGACTTGCCCATGCCGCGCGCGCCCCACAGCATGGCGTTGTTGGCGGGCAGGCCGTGCGCGAAGTGCAGCGTGTTGTCGAGCAGCATCTGGCGCTGGCGGTCAATGCCCTGCAACAGCCCCATCTCCACATGCGCCACGTGGGCCACGGGGGTGAGGCGGCCAAGGCCAGGGTGCCAGATGAAGGCATCCGCCTGCTCCAGCCCGGCCAGCGAGGGGGCGGGGGGCGAGAGGCGCTCGAGGGCCGCGGCAATGCGTTCGAGAACGGGAAGGGTGGTCTGGTCCATCGTCGGTCCTGATTCGGTCATGACAGGGCGGTGGCGCATGCCACCGGGCGATCCGGAGCGCGTTGGCTGACACGGGCCAGGCGAACGCCTTGACGGGAAACAGGCGAAAACTATGGTCCGCATGGCAAACCCGCAACCCGTTCAACCCTTCATTCTGCCGGAAAGATTGCAATGGCCTCTATTTTCAATGATTTACTGACCACGCCCGCCCATGCCCAGGCTGCTGGCGGCGGCCTGCTGAGCGGCGATGGCATCATGGCGGTGCTGCCCTATGTGGCCATGTTCGGCATTTTCTATTTCCTGCTCATCCGCCCGCAGCAGGTCAAGCAGAAGCAGCTGCGCAACCAGCTTTCCACGCTGCGCCGGGGTGACCGGGTGCTGACGGCGGGCGGCATCATCGGGGTGGTGCAGAAGGTCTCGGCGGAGTCGAATGAGGTCGAGGTCGAGATCGCGCAGGGCGTGCGCGTGAGCGTGCTGCGCGACACCATCAGCTCGGTCATTACCAGCGCTGCCACCCCCGCCAATGACACCACGCCTGAAAAGGCGGCCAAAAAGGGCTGATCGCGCCCCACGCGCGCATGTTCGCCCCGGATCGGGGCGAACTTCCCCCCCGGCTGCATCGTTGCTGCTGTCAACAGCAGGAGCAGGCAGAATGCAAACGCAGCCCGGTATCGCGCAGACAGGCCAGCCTGCAGGCCCCCACCACCCGCCAGCCATACGCGGTCGCGCCGGGCTGGTAGGCAGCCTGGCAGCCCTTTCGGGCATCCTGTTCGGGCTGGATACGGGGGTCATGTCCGGCGCGCTCGACCTGATCGCGCAGGAATTCACCCTGTCGGACCTGCAGCGCGAATCGATCGTGGCCATCATGCTGCTCGGTGCGGCCCTTGGCGTGATCGCCGCCGCATGGCTTTCACACACATGGGGGCGCAAGCGCACGCTGGTGCTCACGGCGGGGCTGTTCGTCATCGGCCCGCTGCTGTGCGCCGAGGCTTCCTCATTCGGCATGCTCCTGTTCGCCCGCCTGCTGCTGGGCGTGGCGACCGGCGCCACCACGTTCACTACCCCGCTCTATATTGCCGAGATTGCCGATTCAGGCCGCCGGGGCGCCATGATCCTGGGCTATCAGCTCATGATCTCGTGCGGGTTGCTCGCGGCCTACGTGTCGGATGGGCTGTTCTCCTATTTCGGCGTGTGGCGGTGGATGCTGGGCATCGTGGGGTTTCCGGGCCTTGTGTTCATGATGGGGGTCATGTTCCTGCCGCCCAGCCCGCGCTGGCTGCTCGCCCAGGGGCGCGAGCGTGACGCGCGGCGCGTGCTGATCGAACTGCGTGGCCTGCCCCGGCTGGTCATGGCCGAGCGCAACGCCATCATGGCCCGGCTGGCGGCGCGCAAGGATGGCATCGGCAATTTCATGAACGACGCCAACTGCCGCCGCGCCATGTGGCTGGCGGTGGGCCTGCAGGTGGCGCAGCAGTTCTCGGGCATCAACGCGGTGCTGTACTATGCGCCCTACATCATCGGGCTGGTGGGCTACAGCCATTACGTGCAGGTGTGGGGGCCGGTGGGGGTGGGGGTGATCAACCTGCTTTCCACCTGTGTCGCCACGTTCTGGGTGGACCGGATCGGGCGCAGGCCCATGCTGGTGGGCGGATTCGCGGTCATGGCGCTGGCCATGGCGGGGCAGGCCATGATCCTGGCAGGCGGCGTGCCGCCCATGCCGGGGCTGCGGCTGCTCATGGGGGTGTGCATGCTGGTGTTTGTCGCGGCCTTCGCGTTTTCGGCCGGGCCGCTGGCGTGGCTGCTCTGCGCCGAGATCCTGCCGCTGCGCGGGCGCGAGTTCGGCATGGCGTGCTCAACCTGCGCAAACTGGATCGCCAACATGGTGGTCAGCGCCACGTTCCTCACCGGGCTTGAGGTGCTGGGTGCAGGGCGGGTGCTGTGGGTCTATGCGGCGCTCAACGTGGTGTTCATGGCCATGGTGGCGCTGCGCGTGCCCGAGACGCGGGGCATGACGCTGGAGCAGATCGAGGCGGAACTCATGCGCGGCACGAAGCTGCGCGCGCTGGGCGGCAACGCCCCGCCTGAAAAGTGATAGATGCAGAAAACCCGGCGCGAAGCCGGGTTTTCCGTAGTCAGAACGCCAGATGCGTGATCAGGCGGACTGGAGCTGTGCCTCGGCAAACTCGTAGTTGGCGAGCTGGTCGAGGTAGTTGACGATGTAGTCGGGGCGACGGTTGCGGAAGTCGAGGTAGTAGGAGTGCTCCCACACATCGAGGCCGAGCAGCACCTTGCCCTGGCCTTCGGCCAGCGGGTTGGAGCCGTTGGCGGTCTTGGTCACCTTCAGCTTGCCGTCGGAACCCAGGACCAGCCATGCCCAGCCCGAGCCGAACTGCGAGGCGGCGGCGGCCTTGAAGTCGGCCTTGAACTTCTCGATGCTGCCCAGATCCTCAACGATCTTCTTGCTCAGGGAATCGGGAATCACCCCGCCCTTGGGCGCCAGGTTCTGCCAGAACAGGATGTGGTTCCAGTGCTGTCCCGCATTGTTGAACACGGGGGCGAGGTCGGGCTTGCCCTTGACCATGAGGATGATTTCCTCAAGCGACTTGCCCTGCAGTTCCGGCTTGGATTCGACAAACCCGTTCAGCGCCGTCACATAGGCCTGGTGGTGCTTGTCATGATGGAGTTCCAGCGTTTCCTGGCACATGCCACGGTTGGCAAGGGCATTGTAGGCGAAGGGAAGGGACGGCAATTCGAAAGCCATGAACATTCTCCTGGGAATTGCAAGGGGCGGCACGTGGCCGCCATACCAAGATTGCTATGGGGGCGGGCCCGGTGCGTCAAGTGACGGACATATGAACGCGCGCCTCCCATGCCTTCGGAACCAAACGCCATGACCGGCCCGATGGATGCATCGCCTGTCGCGCACGATGGCGTGTCCATGCTGCACGCCGCCCGCGCGGCGGACCCGGACCGCTTTTTCTGCGCGCTGTTCCTGCCTGCCGCGGCACGGGCGGCGGCAATGGCGCTGATCGCCTTCAATCATGAATGCGTGCGCGCCGTGGCCACGCCTGCCTCATGGGCGGTGGCCGGGCCGATGGCGGGGCTGATCCGCCTGCAGTGGTGGCGCGACGTGGTGGAAAGCGGCAATGCCCAGCGCCACGAGACCGCCCGCGCCCTGCTGGGCCTGCTGGCGCGGGGGCGGGTGCGGCGCGATACGGTCGAGGCCATTATCACGGCCCGCGAGGATGAACTTGATGGCTTGCCTGACCGCGAACACTGGCAGGCCGCCATGCTGGCGGGCGCGGGTGGCCTGCAGGTGGCCATGGCCATGGAAGCCGGCATTGACGATGGCCCGGCGCTGGAGCGGGTGCGCCTGTATGGCGGGGTGTATGGTGTGGGCGCGCTGGTGCGCTACCTGCCAGCCGTATTGGCCGCAGGCCGCTGCCCGCTGCCTGATGACATGCTGGCCGGGGCGAACCTTACGCGTGAGGGGCTGCGCACCGGCCACGCTGCTCCCGGCCAGATCGCGGCCCTGCGCGGGGAACTGCGCCAGCAGGGGCAGGCATGGCTGGCGCAGGCACGTGTGGGGAGCCGCCTGCCGCGCCCGGCGCTTGCCGCAAGCCTGCCCGCAGTGCTCGGCCTGCGCGACATGAAAGCCCGCGTCGTGCCCGCCGCCAGCCCCCCGCCGCCGCGTGGCGTGGGCGACAGGCTGGCGGTCATGGCCGCGATGGTGCGCGGGCGGATCTGACACCCGTATAGTGATGCAAACCAAGGGCTTCTGGCGCTCTCTCCGTTCAGGAAAAGGCTGCCTTATCCTCAGGGCGTATTGGCCACCATGGATTCCATTACCGCAAACAGGGCGGAATAATCCTCGTTGGGGTACCGCCTGCGGGTGAGCGACAGGCTCTGGGTGGCGGCGGCCATGGCGGGGAGCGGGGCCATCTGCCGGGCGCCATCGGTCAGCAGCAGGCGCATATCCTTCTGCATGAGGCGGGTGGGGAATTGCGGGCTGAAATCACCTGCCTTCGCGGCCTTGAGCTTGCGCTTGTGATGCGGCGAGATGACCGGCACGGCATCGAGCGCATCATACAGCATGTCGCGCTCCAGCCCTGCTGCCAGACCATAGGTCACGCCTTCGGCCACCACGGCCAGCGTGGCCCCCATGATGCCGTTGATGACAAGCTTGAGCTTGGAGCCGCTGCCAGCGGGGCCTGCGTGGATGGTCAGGCGGCCAATGGCGTCAAACACCGGCTGGGCGCGGCTGATCTCTTCTGCCGTGCCACCGGCGAGCACGACCAGATTGCCCGATTCCGCTTCCGGCGTGCTGCCTGCCACCGGTGCGTCGATTACGGTTAGCCCCAGCGCCTTACCCTGCTCGGCCAGGGCTACGGAGGTCTCGGGGGCGACGGTGCTGGTATTGATGAGCAGGCCGCCGGGCTTCATGCCCGCCAGCGCGCCATCGGGCCCCTGCAGCGAGGCTTCGAGCGCCTCGTCATCAGGCACGCACACGATCACGATATCCGCCTCCTGCGCCAGCGCGCGCGGCGTGGGCACGAAGCGCGTGCCGCCATCGCCCCCCTTGCCCGAAGGGGTATAGGCCACGAGCCTGTGGCCCGCCTTGCTCAGGTTAGCCCCCATGCGCGACGCCATGGCGCCAAAGCCTATAAATCCGATCAGGGAAGCGGTGGACATGGATATTCTCCTTGTAATGGTGGGCACCGTTCAGGCCCGTGCCCGTCCTGCGCCGCAGCATGCATGAGGGGCGTGGGGCCTGTCACGGGGGCATCGGTCGCACTGCTGCGCGGGTGATATGGCCCGTGAGCCTTAACGGTGGCGCATGCCGGGGCGTGCCTGCAAACCGGGGCGGCCCGTGGTCACATCTGTGTCATGCGGGGCGGGTTCCGGTTGCGCCCTCGCATAAAGATGATGGCGGGCGGATACGGGGGGCTGTGGCATCAGGGGGGCAGGCCCTGCCCGCAACCCGAAAGAAGGCATGATGCGTAGCTTGCGTTTTTTTGATGATCTGGCCCACACCCTGTCCGGCCATGCCCCCATGCGGCTGGGCGTGGTCTATCCGTGCAGCCTGCCCGCCATCGAGGCCGCCGCCGAGGTGGCGCGTAACGCCCTGGCCCAGCCGGTGCTGATCGGCCCGGAGGCGCGGATCCGGCAACTGGCCACGGCATCGGGCGTGTCGCTGGCCGGCTGCACCTTCATTGACCTGCCCACGGCGGAGGAGGCGGCCCGTCATGGCGTGCGCATGGCGCGTGATGGCGCGGTGGCGGCGTTGATGAAGGGCTCGCTGCATTCACGCATCTTTTTGCACGAACTCGGCCACCACGAGGGCGGGCTGCGCACGGCCCGGCGCATGAGCCATGTCTATGTGCTCGATGCCCCGCAGGCCCCGCGCGTGCTGCTGGTGAGCGATGGCGCGGTCAATATCGCGCCCGATCTCGAATCCCGCCGCGACATCGTGCAGAACAGCATCGACCTCGCGCACATGCTGGGCATGACGCAGCCGAAGGTGGCGCTGCTCTCGGCGGTGGAGATGGTCAACCCGGCACTTCCTTCCACGCTCGATGCGGCGGTGCTGTGCAAGATGGCCGAACGCGGGCAGATCACGGGGGCGGTGGTGGACGGGCCGCTCGCCCTTGATAACGCCGTCAGCCCCGAGGCCGCGCGCTGCAAGGGCGTGGTCTCGCCCGTGGCAGGGCAGGCGGATATTCTGGTGGTGCCCGACCTCGAGGCGGGCAATATCCTGGCCAAGCAGATGACCTTCATCGG
The DNA here is from genome assembly GCF_054182245.1 of Komagataeibacter sp. NFXK3. Taxonomy (NCBI): domain Bacteria; kingdom Pseudomonadati; phylum Pseudomonadota; class Alphaproteobacteria; order Acetobacterales; family Acetobacteraceae; genus Komagataeibacter; species Komagataeibacter sp. NFXK3. The sequence goes on along the minus strand of NZ_JAPIVJ010000004.1, from coordinate 3,000 downwards.
GCAGGCGCGGGCGGCGGGCATTGTCATGGGCATGCGCGTGCCGGTCATCCTGACCAGCCGGGCCGACCCGGTGGCGGTGCGCGTGCTGTCGTGCATGGTGGCGGCGGTGATGATCCGCCACGGCTATGGCAGGACTCCGGCCACCTGCATGGATCAGTGCGGATGACGCCGCGCCGCGATGCGTGTAGGGAAGGCCACCCCCTGCGCGCGGGCCGGTTTTTCGGCCGCGCGCAGGAGGTGGGGCGGGGGCCATTGGGGCATGAATATGGCGTCCTCGCGTAGAGATGATGCAGCGCCCTGGCGCACATGGTGGCAAGGAAAGGGCTGACAGTCCGGTTGCCCATGGCGCATGGGGCCGGCGCGCCGGGTGCCACCGGCGCCAACATGAATGTAATCAGGCCGGGTGTCCCGCGCCGCCGGGCGTGCTGCCCGGTCCAGCCGATGAACAGTCACGCAGCGGGTTTCCGATGCCGATCCGGAGAATGCCATGACCTCGAATCCCTCATCCGCCACCACGTATGATGTGGTCCTGATTGGTGGCGGAATCATGAGTGCAACGCTCGGCGCCCTGCTGCGCCAGCTTGAGCCCGGCCTGTCCATCGCCCTGTTCGGGCGGCTTGATGACGTGGCGCTGGAAAGCTCGAATGGCTGGAACAACGCGGGCACCGGCCATTCGGCCCTGTGCGAGCTGAACTACACCCCCCTGCGCCCCGATGGCACGGTGGATATTTCCAAGGCCGTGAACGTCAACGAGGCCTTTCAGGTTTCACGCCAGTTCTGGTCCTACCTTGTCGAGACCGGGCAGATCGCCTCCCCGCGTGATTTCCTCAACCCCATCCCGCATATGAGCTTTGTGTGGGGGGCGGAGAATGTCGATTTCCTGCGCCGCCGTTACGCCGCCCTGCAGCAGCATCCGCTGTTCGAGGGCATGTCGTTCACCACCGATGAAGGCCAGATGCGGCAGTGGATGCCGCTGGTCATGCAGGACCGCGCGCCCGGCCAGCCCCTGGCCGCAACGTGGCACCCGGCTGGCACGGACGTGAATTTTGGCGCGCTGACGCACCGGTTGATCGACCTGCTGGCCAGCAAGCCCGGCTTTGACCTCAACCTCGCCCATGAGGTCGAGGATCTTACCCCCACGGGTGACGGGCAGTGGGATGTCGCGGTCCGCGCCCAGCATGGCGGGGGCGAGCGCAAGGTGCGCGCCAGGTTCGTGTTTGTTGGCGCAGGCGGCGGTGCGCTGCACCTGCTCCAGAAAAGCGGCATCCCCGAAGCCCGTGGCATTGGCGGCTTTCCCGTCAGTGGGCAGTTCCTGCGCTGCACCAACCCCGATGTAGTGGCCCAGCACCATGCCAAGGTGTATGGCAAGGCCTCGGTCGGGGCGCCGCCCATGTCGGTGCCGCATCTTGATACCCGCGTGATCGATGGGAGGCAGGGCCTGCTGTTCGGCCCCTATGCCGGGTTCTCGACCAAGTTCCTCAAGCATGGGTCGTGGCTGGACCTGCCACGCTCCATCCGCATGGACAATATCGGGGCGATGATGGCGGTTGCGCGTGACAACATGCCGCTGACCAAATACCTGATCCAGCAGGTCATGCAGTCCAACGAGGACCGGCTCAAGGCGCTGCGCGATTTCGTGCCCACCGCCCGCAAGGAAGACTGGGAGCTGATTACCGCGGGCCAGCGCGTGCAGGTGATCAAGAAGGACGCCAAGAAGGGCGGCGTGCTCCAGTTCGGCACGGAGGTCGTGACCGGTGGCAGCGGTTCCATCGCTGGCCTGCTCGGGGCTTCGCCCGGCGCCTCCACCGCAGCGCCCATCATGCTCACCGTGCTGCAGCGCTGCTTTGCCGACCGCCTGCCGCAATGGGAGGCGCGGCTGCGCGAGATGGTGCCTTCCTACGGCAAGAAGCTGGGGCAGGATGCGGCTTTGTGCGCGCAGGTGCGCGAGCGCACCCGCAATGCCCTGCAGCTTGATGGCTGAGGGCATGTCATGTGCTGAAATGATGAAAGTTTCTGGTGAAGCTTCTTTCAAAAAGCTTTGAAAAGCGACACCCAAAAACTTTTATTCTTTATTTATCAATGATCTGTGTTGAAAAACCCGCCCGGGCCAAGGTCCAGGCGGGTTTTTTCGTATCAGTCGCCGTCCTGTTCGCTCATCTGGTCCGCCGGGTGGCGCACCGGCGGGGGGGCGTTGTGGCGGGGCGGGCGGTTTTCAAGGTGGCGGCGCATGAAGTGGGTGGCGATGTCGGCCAGTTCAACGAACTGGTCGGCCTGGCGGCGCAGTTCATCGCCAATCAGCGGCGGCGTGGTCTTGATCGAGCCGACCACGGTGGTGCGCACGCCCTGGCGCTGCACGGATTCGAGAAGGCGGCGGAAATCGGAATCACCGCTGAAGAGCACGGCGTGGTCGATGCGCGGCGCCATTTCCATCATGTCCACCGCGAGTTCCACATCCATGTTGCCGCGCACGCGGCGGCGGCCGTTATGATCGATGAACTCGCGCGCGTTCTTGGTCACGAGGGAATAGCCGTTATAGACGAGCCAGTCCGTCAGTGGCTTGAGGGGGGAGTATTCCTCGGTATCGAGCACGGCGGAATAATAATAGGCCCGCAATACGTTTGACTTCGAACGGAAGAATTGCAGCAGCTTGCGGTAATCGACCTCAAAACCAAGGTTGCGTGATGCGGAATACAGGCTGGTGCCATCAATAAAAAGGCAGAGCCGTTCCTCGGGTTGAAAAAACATTTGTGTTCAGTCCCTGAAACAAGAAAGTGAATATGTTGCGATCGTGTTAAATTTCGACTGGCATGTATTTTATTACGATGGGGAAGTTGTGCGGTGGCAATCGGTCCAGTTATATAGAAGCGGATATCCTTCTGTGGTTGCCGTCCGTTATGCAAGAGTTTTCTGACCCATATTGACGTGTGATCGTGTGCGGTCTTCTGTAAGGCCTGTTGATGTGGCCTTTCAGAAGCCACTGGCCAGTATGGTGATCAGCGG
>NZ_JAPIVJ010000039.1:5205-7937 GCF_054182245.1 Komagataeibacter sp. NFXK3 | reverse complement strand
ATTTCGGGCGAAGGCTCAAAACCCTCAACGGTCTCACGCCCTATGAATACATCTGCAAAATATGGACTTCAGAACCAGATCGATTCATCATCAACCCAACCCATCAAATCCCGGGACTAAACACCTAGGGCCTGTGCCTACGCAGGCCCTGTGCTGCCAAGCCGAGCCGTTATCTAGGGCGGCATCCCCGGTGATTGTCAGCCGGAAGCCGACGCAGGCACGACACAACGGTGCCCTTGACCACGACTACCCCCGGCCCATAGCTGAACCCTCTTGTCTTCTAGCGATGACAAGCAACTGCCGCGCCCTCTGGTGCGGCTCTTTCGTTCGGCCTGTCCACTCCGGCCCTCGGGCCGGGGCCCCCAAGGAATGCAGTGCATGGGCTTATCTGATGCACAGCGCCCTTCCCGCTGGTGTTTCGACGGACCCACTTACCGCACCTTCCCTTGCGCTCACCGGGTACAAGGGCTACGCTCGTCCCCTCAGGCACCGCAAACGGATCGAGGAGGCTTTCGGCTGGGCCAAAACCATCGGAGGCGCCGTCCAGACCGTTTATCGCGGCATTGAATGCGCACGGTTTCGCTTCATCATGACGCTGGCCGCCGGAAATCTCCCCAGACTGCCAAAGCTGACCCGGCTTGAGCAGAAGATGACGTCGCAAACCGACCAAACCCGCCACACAGAACAGATGAACAAGCCAAAGCCGCAGCAGAGCTGAAAATGACATCTTCAGCGCGGCACTAAACCAGCGACCTGTTGGTCTCCGAGTGCTACCCTCCTCACGCTTTAGCGTTCTCGGGCGGAATCCCCACCAAGTGCTACTTAAGTAGCTATTTTTGTTGTCACCCTTGCATAAAATGGCAGCAAAGTGCTAACCTCGCCTGCCGAAGACAGAACGCTGTCATAATTTGGTAGCAACGCGTTGCCACCCGGAGTAAACCAACTGACCAGACCTTCCGTTCGAGGTTTGGAAAAGCACAGGCCGCCATGACGACCAAAGTTGAATTCAAGGATATCAGCAATTTCGTTCATGTCGCGAGGACGGGAAGCCTGATGCGCGCCGGTATGATTTCCGGCGCACCAAAGTCAACGCTCAGCCACAGCATCCGCCGCCTGGAGGATTTGCTGGAAGTTGAGTTGTTTCATCGTTCTCAGAGAGGCTTGCAGCTCACAGATTCTGGACGTGCCCTTCTAGATAATACCGGCCGTATATTTGACAGCATCGAACTGGCTGCAAGTGCGGCTCAACGTGCCCATAGCTCCTTGAATGGTAAAGTGAGGATATTAGGAAGTGCGGAGTTTGGGACCAGCATTATTGGCGCAGCAACTTTGTACTTGGCAAGAGAGCATCCGGGGCTATCCTTCGAAACACGAATGTACCCTAGTGACACTCCATTGCCAGAACAAACAGAATTTGATTGCCTTATTTTTGTTGGCACTGCCCCATCATCTCATCACGTTTGTCGAAAACTAGGCAATGTTGGGTATCGCGCCTACGCTAGTCCGCTACTTCTGCAGCGGCTAGGAACCCCTAATTCTGTTGAGGATATAAGGGAAATGCCCGGCATAGAATATACGCGCAAGGGAATAGCGGAGCCTTGGCTACTTCAAGACACAGACGGACAGCGGATTGGCGATTACAATGTGCGATTCAGCGTTCATGATTATTGGATGGCAAAATTCTATGCAGTTTCAGGAGAGGCAATAGCATATCTGCCGAACTTTTTTGTGCATTATGAAGTTGCTCAAGGTCACCTCATACCGCTCCTCCAAGAAGCCAACGAGAGTGAAAAAATATCTGTCTGGGCAATATATGGCGCCGCCCGCCATCGCAACCCTCGCGTCAAACTAGTAATTGATACGCTTTGCCAAAACTTCGACAAATTGATTCGTCACCCAGGCTATGCACTCGTGCGTCAGGACCTATAACTCTAAACCTGTCAACGGCGGCGCAAAAATCGGCCATGGCGGCGGAGCAAAACCAGGCCAGTTGGTGAGGGTGTGCGCCATGGCACGCGCGCTTTCCACATAGCTGGCGTGTGCCATTGCGCACTGGCCCGTCAGGGCCAATCGTCGTGAGATATCTGGATCGAGATCAACGCCGCTTGGTAAGCGGCAAGGAGACCCCGTGGGTTAGCGGCGTTGCCGGTCCGGGATAGGCTGGTGGCGTTGGTCTGACGCCGGGGTTCCATGTCTACGACTAGTTCTACGCCTATGCCTGCGACTGGTAGCTTACAGTTGGTCGAGGCTGTGATCGAGTGTTGATTTTCACTGAGAACTGATGGGGTGGATGCCCGCTCCCGACGGCATCGCGAGATGTGCCAAGGTGATGTTGTTGTTCAACGTCACGGGAAGGAGAAGGCATCCATGGACGGAGTTGCCATTATTGGCCTTGATCTTGCAAAGCGGGTTTTTCAGCTTCACGGCGCTCGGGCAGACGGAAGCGTAGCGTTCCGCAAGAAGCTGCCGCGCGCTCAGGTAACGACATTCCTGGCGAAGCTGCCACGGTGCATCGTTGCGTTGGAAGCGTGCGCGACAGCCCACTTTTGGGCCCGGACGATCGGTGCGCTCGGACATGACGTGAGGCTCGTGCCGCCGGCGTATGTGAAGCCTTTCGTCAAGCGGCAGAAAAACGACGCGGCCGATGCCGAAGCCATCGCAGAAGCGGCGAGCCGTCCGACGATGCGCTTCGTGGAGCCCAAGACGGAACGCCAGCAGGCTCGGGCGATGGT
>NZ_JAPIVJ010000039.1:0-5105 GCF_054182245.1 Komagataeibacter sp. NFXK3 | reverse complement strand
GCGTAGCCCATACCGGCCAGTGGTCATGTTCAGACCGCATCCAAAGGCCTGATACATGACCGCATCCGATCACACGCCTCTATTGTTCAACGCATCTGCTTGCACGAACGCGGGCATCCATACATGAAGCCTTTCGTCAAGCGGCAGAAAAACGACGCGGCCGATGCCGAAGCCATCGCAGAAGCGGCGAGCCGTCCGACGATGCGCTTCGTGGAGCCCAAGACGGAACGCCAGCAGGCTCGGGCGATGGTCTTCAGGACGCGTGACATGTTCGTGCGTCAGCGGACGCAGATGATCAACGCGCTCCGGGCTCACCTGGCGGAACATGGCATCATCGCCGCCAAGGGAATCACGAACGTGCAGGAATTGGGACGGATCATCGAGACGGCGGAAACCGGGATTGAGCCTCTGGTCGTGGAGACGGCCCGCATCTATCTCGATCAGATCGAACAGATTTCGGGGCGCATCGCTGCATTGGAGAAGACGCTCAGGCAGGAGGCCGGTCAATCCGACAGGACGGAGCGGATGATGAGCATGCCGGGGATCGGCCCGGTGACGGCCATGGCGGTCGAGGCGTTCGCGCCCACCCTGTCGACATTCCGGCGCGGCCGAGATTTCGCGGCATGGTTGGGCCTGGTGCCGAAACAGCATTCGTCCGGCGGCAAACAGGTTCTGGGGCATACGTCGAAAATGGGCCAACGCGACATCCGCCGCCTGCTCATCATCGGCGCCATGTCCGTTATTCGCTGGTTCAGCCAAAACACGCCCGACGCCGATACTTGGCTCGGGCGGCTGCTGCGCCGCAAGCCCCGTCAGTTGGCTGCCATTGCCCTGGCCAATAAAATGGCCCGCTCGCTCTGGGCCATGGAAACACGGGAAGAGTTTTTCAGGGATCCGCGCGCGGTTGCCGCCTGACAATCAGTCGGGAGTAACTACGCGCGGTACGTCGGCGTGTGAGGAGGTCGTCGAGCAGTAAGGACAAACGATCGGAAAGAACGGGTCTGGAAAAGCATTCGGGTCAATGAACCTCGAGTTCGCAGAATTGATTTGCACCAGATCCGCGTAGCCCATACCGGCCAGTGGTCATGTTCAGACCGCATCCAAAGGCCTGATACATGACCGCATCCGATCACACGCCTCTATTGTTCAACGCATCTGCTTGCACGAACGCGGGCATCCATACATGACCCGGGTAGGGCGGAAATTTTCATTGAGATTTGACCCATGCCTTCACACTCCCCGGCATCATCTGCTGGGGGTTTGAGGAGTGATTGACATGGAGCTTCTGAGTGTGATCCGTCGGTGGCACTGCCGGGATCATCTTCCGATCCGCGAGATTGAACGCCGGACGGGGCTGTCACGCAATACGATCCGGAAATATCTCCGGGCGGAGAGTATTGAACCGCGGTACCAGGTTCCCGAACGCCCCAGCCGACTGGACCCATTTGTTGACAGGCTGAGGGGATGGCTCGTCCTGGAAGCTGCCCGATCACGCAAAAACCGGCGCACGGCGCGACGACTACATGAAGACCTTGTGGCGCTGGGTTATGATGGCTCCTACGGACGGGTGGCCGCTTTTATCCGGCAATGGAAACACGAACAGCACCAGGCACGCCAGACAACGGGTCGAGGTGTTTTTGTCCCCCTGCGCTTCCAGCCCGGAGAAGCCTTCCAGTTCGACTGGGGTGAGGACTGGGCGGTGATTGCCGGGCATCGCGTCAAGCTGCAGGTTGCCCACACCAAACTGTCCTTTAGCCGGGCCTTCATACTCAGGGCCTATCCCCTGCAGACCCACGAAATGCTTTTCGATGCGCTTACCGAGGCCTTCCGCGTGCTCGGTGGTGTTCCGCGGCGGGGTATTTTTGACAACATGAAGACCGCCGTGGACCGGATTGGGTCAGGCAAGGCACGTCAGGTCAATCTGCGCTTCATGGCTCTGGCCAGCCATTATCTGTTCGAAGCGACTTTTTGCAATCCGGCAGCGGGATGGGAGAAAGGGCAGATTGAGAAGACCGTGCAGGATGCCCGGCGCCATATCTGGCAGGATCTGCCTGCCTTTGCGGATCTGGGGGCGCTGAATGCCTGGCTGGAAGCCCGCTGCCTGGACTGCTGGGAACGGCTGCAGCATATCGAACTGGCCCGGACCATCGCCGAGGTCCATGCCAGTGAGCGTCCACACCTCATGGTCCCGGGGCGTCCCTTTGACGGTTTTGTCGAACAGACCAAGCGCGTCTCGCCAACCTGCCTGATCCAGCCGTCATGCGTCATGATCCTGCAGCCGCTTCACTTGTCATCATGCTCCGTGGACTGCGGATGTATGGCATGGCCCAGGCTACGGCTGACCTCATAGAGCAGGGCGCGCCAGCTTTTGAGGCGGCCATCCCCATCCTCTCGCAACTTCTGAAGGCGGAGCTGGCCGAACGCGAAGTGCGCTCCATCGCCTACCAGACAAAGACAGCCTGGTTCCCTGCCTACAAAGACCTGTCCGGGTTCTCTTTTGCCGATACGCAGATCAACGAGCCCATGGTCCGCCAGCTCCATGGCGGGGACTTCATCGAGCGTGCTGAAAATGTCGTGCTGATCGGCGGTCCGGGAACCGGGAAAACCCACCTGGCGACCGCGCTGGCCATCCAGGCGATCACCCATCACCGCAAGAAGGCACGCTTCTGGTCAACGGTTGACCTCGTCAATGCGCTCGAACAGGAAAAGGCCGCCAACCGGGCCGGGCAGATTGCCGACAGGCTGCTCCGCCTGGATCTCGTGATCCTTGATGAACTCGGTTATCTCCCCTTCAGTGCGTCTGGTGGCGCCCTGCTGTTCCATCTGCTCAGCCGCCTCTACGAGCGCACCAGTGTCATCATCACAACCAATCTGAGCTTCAGTGAATGGGGAGAGGTCTTTGGTGACCCGAAGATGACGACGGCGCTCCTCGATCGGCTGACCCATCACTGTCATATCCTCGAGACAGGAAATGACAGCTACAGGTTCCGCGCCAGCACTGCCGCGTCAAAAAACAGAAAGGACAGATCTCCTTCTTGACCGCCCGCATAACTATACCTGAAATAGCATCTGGCTGGGTCAATTCCTGATGAAAAACCCGGGTCAGTTCTCAGTGAAAATCAACAATGTCGGCAATCGAACACTGTCGCACCGCAGCCCTTGGTGGTCATGTCGCAGCGTGCGGGGACTGTGGACACAGGCGGATCGCCTATAACAGTTGCCGCAACCGTCATTGTCCGCGCTGTCAGGGGAACGCCGCACGGACATGGCTGGCCGAACGTGAGGCCGATCTGCTGCCGGTCGGGTATTTCCATGTCGTCTTCACCCTGCCGGCGCGGATCGCCGACATCGCGCTGCAGAACAAGGCCGTTCTCTACGCCCTGCTGTTCCAGGCGGCCTCGGAGACGATGATGACGATCGCCGCCGATCGCCGCCGATCCCCGGCATCTGGGTGCCCGCATCGGCATCACCGCCGTGCTGCACAGTTGGGGTTCGGCGCTGACCCACCATCCCCATGTGCACATGATCGTGCCAGGTGGCGGGCTCTCGCCCGATGCCCAGCGCTGGATCTCGTCGCGCCCGGCTTTCCTGCTGCCCGTCCGGGTGCTGGGCAAGCTGTTCCGCCGTCTGTTCCTCACCCGGCTTCTGGCATTTTTCGACGCCGACCGGCTGGCCTTTCGGGGCCAGCTTGCTTTCCTGGCAGACCGCCGTGCCTTTCTGCGGTATCTGGCCCCCGTGCGCAGCCGACGCTGGGTTGTCTACGCCAAACCACCTTTTGCGGGTCCCAAAGCGGTGCTGGCCTACCTGTCGCGCTATACCCACCGCGTTGCCATCTCGAACCGTCGCCTTCTGGCGTTCAACGAAAACGGCGTGACGTTTCGCTACAAGGACTACCGACGGGACACGGCCCACCAGCAGCAGGTCATGACACTCGCCACGGATGAGTTCATCCGCCGTTTCATGCTGCATGTCCTGCCACGGGGATTTCATCGCATCCGCCATTATGGCCTGCTGGCCAGTTCCAATCGCAAGGCCAGCCTCGCTCGGGTGCGGGACCTGCTGAAGGTCATACCCATGCCAGCACCAGAAGTCACGGAACCCGAACCGGTCATGCCACCGCCCTGCCCATGCTGTGGTGGTCCGATGGTCGTCATCCCGATCCTTCCCCGCTGGTGCCAGCCCAGAGGACCGCCACGGACGACTGATCTGGCCGGGAGATCAGCATGATGATCGGCAGACATGACCCTATAACCCGATGCCTGCCGGAACCGTCTCGTTCCGGCGCACCGACAGGCTTACGTAAAACGCGAAAAAACGACGGAAAGCGCGCACCTGGCCCTGAAGATCCTGTCATCTTCATGTGTAGGATCAGCGGGAAACACCCTTTGTCGCGTCACGAATGTCGCCACGTGACCCCGCTCAGAGGCGCCTCAGGGCAGCGCCAGTTGCAAATTCCCCATAACTGAGTCTCGGTGTCGCGGGTTCGGTCTTCCCAGACTTTCGTACGCCTCGCGGCGCCCGAAACCCTTCAGGCAAACGGAATGTCTGCTTCCGGACAAAAGATGCAGAAAGCCGCCAGTTAATTCCACAGTTTCCAAGACGCCCCTAACAGATTTCGTCTCCACCCGAAGCCAGAAAAGCGCGGATCCAAAAAATCTGACAATCTGTTCATCCTAGTTTACTCACGAAATGTCTGAGATGATCTGCAATGAAACTGGCTATAAAATAATAACTGTGATCGTAATCAGGACGAAGATTCAGGATGAGTTCCTGCCCTGCATTCTGTGCGGCTTCCTGGAACAGTTCTGGTCTGAGCTGTTCTTTCAGAAACTGGTCCGCCAGACCCTGATCTATCAGAACAGGCAGTCTTTCCTTCGCTGTCCGCACAAGTTCAAGCGGGTCATAGGCTGCCCAACTGGCACGATCCGGACCCAGATAAGCACTGAATGCTTTTTCACCCCATGGTACCTGCGTTGGCGCCACAATGGGTGAAAAGGCTGACACAGAACGATAGCGGCCAGGATTACGCAGCGCGATCATGATGGCGCCAAATCCACCCATCGAATGTCCCGCAATGCCTCGCTGCTGCGTAACCGGAAAGCTCG
>NZ_JAPIVJ010000038.1:0-8119 GCF_054182245.1 Komagataeibacter sp. NFXK3 | reverse complement strand
ATTTCGGGCGAAGGCTCAAAACCCTCAACGGTCTCACGCCCTATGAATACATCTGCAAAATATGGACTTCAGAACCAGATCGATTCATCATCAACCCAACCCATCAAATCCCGGGACTAAACACCTAACATCCTTAACACGCGAAGATCGCCTGTCCGCATTAATGGACAAGCGTGGAACGAAGGAGCAGACGATGAAAACCCGCGCCGCCGTGGCCCTTGATGCCGGCAAACCGCTGGAAGTCATGGAGGTCAATCTTGAAGGCCCCAAGGCCGGCGAGGTGATGGTCGAAATCAAAGCCACCGGCATCTGCCACACGGACGAATTCACCCGCTCCGGCGCGGACCCGGAAGGCATCTTTCCGGCCATTCTGGGCCATGAAGGCGCCGGTATCGTGGTCGAGGTCGGCCCGGGCGTCACCTCGGTCAAGCCGGGCGACCATGTGATTCCGCTCTATACCCCCGAATGCCGCGAATGCGCGTCCTGCCTGTCGGGCAAGACCAACCTCTGCACCCGGATCCGCGCCACGCAGGGTCAGGGCCTGATGCCCGACGGCACCTCGCGCTTTTCGCTGCCCGACGGCACGCCGATCCATAAATCGCCGTGGCGAAGGTCCGCGAGGACGCGCCCTTCGACAAGATCTGCTATATCGGCTGCGGCGTGACCACCGGCATCGGTGCCGTCATCAACACCGCCAAGGTGGAAATCGGCGCCAAGGCCGTCGTTTTCGGTCTGGGCGGCATCGGGCTGAACGTCATTCAGGGCCTGCGCCTGTCGAAGTCGGATGCGCAGCGTATCGAAACGATCCTGCGCAACGGCGAAGCGTAGCAGGCTGCACAAGCCATCCAATGCCGTGCAAGAGCGTGTGTCGTCCTCTGCCTGATCGGAGGCAGGGCGACGATACCCGGAATGGATGTGGCGCGCGGGTTGCAATCCGGCTGCCACGTTCCGGTTCTACTCGCCTTGGCGTGGCAGTTTGTGGTTTGCAGCGACAAATTAGCCGCTGGTCGTTTCCGTCGCCAGCACGGAACGGCCGAGAGTCCCGCACCTCCGCCAGACGCGGATCGGCCTGGCTACTGCTGGCGCGGGAAGGTCATCAAAATGACCGGGCACGACATCCTGATGACAGGTGACGTTCCCGGTCTTGCCAGTCTGACAGGTCAGTCGAAGATGTTGATTCCCGGCATCAGCTTGAAGCGCGGAAGATTGACAAACCTGCGTATCCAGCGTTGGATCGCTGGGTAGTAGAACAGCTCGATGCCGCCGTCCCCTGCCAGCGCCACATAGGGGAAGCACGCGATATCCGCCACCGTGGGGCGTGATCCCGCGATCCAGTTGAACCCTTGCAGCTCCTGATTGGCCAGATGATCATCCAGGACACGGAACAGCTTGTGAGCGCCGGCCCTTGCCTGCGCCACGTCGAGATCGTAGCCCAGCACATCATGAAGCCGCGCGGCCGAGGCCGTGGACGTGATGCTGTCCGCGAAGGCCAGCCATTGCGCGACCCGACCCAGTTGGGACGGATCGTTGACCGGCCACCACGTTCCTGTCGGATCGTAGCGCGAGGCGAGATGCACGAGAATGGCCTGCGCATCCCGGATATAGGCTCCGTCGTCCTCCAGCACCGGGATCTGTCCCAGCGGATTTATCTGGAGGAATGCATCGGACTTGTGTTCACGACCCGGAAAGAAGTCCACGGCTTGCTTTTCATGAGAAAGCTCAAGAAAATCCAGCAACAACCGTATCTTGTAGCAATTTCCGGACAGGACATAGTCGAACAGCTTCATCTCATGCCGCCTCGTTGAAGAGGGCGACCCCCCACTGAAGTTCATTGGCCTTCAGCCAGCGGCGGTAGGCGATCGAGGACGCGTCCGCGCGGGTCGGCAATTCCCAACGGGGATCGAGCGGCAGCTTCCGGGGAACCTGGTTCTCGAGGATCATCCGGTCCTGCAGGAAGATGTTCTGCTGGAAGTGGAGAAGGCCAGTGTCGGTGTTTTCCTCGTCAAAGACCAGAATGAACGAGTGGACGATACACTCGTCCTCTTCCACGGGCTGGATGAACAGCCCGACCAGATCCCAGACATCCTCTCGGATCGGGCAGGTCTTGTACAGGATCGTCGAATAGGGATGCGGGACGCGATACTTGTATTCGGTCATCTGGCCGCCCGATGCCGCCGCCGAAGCCATGGGCTGGAAGAATTTGCATTTGGTCGCCCAGATTTCATCCTTTTCCGCATCCATGCTGACGTCGTAGCTCTCGACGCTCGGATGCTCTTCCACGCCGAGGATGTCGGTGTGGACGAAGGGAAAATGCGCCATGTCGAGGAAGTTTTCCACGCAGCGCAGTCCCGAGCAGCGAACGCCCACGCCGCCAGCGGTCACAAGACGCCGGTCCGGCTCGTCGAACTCCGGCACGTCGTAAAGCGGGCGCGGCGTATCGCTCAGCGTGGTCCAGAGATGGCCGTAGCGGATCTGCGTCAGAAGGCTGCGCCCATCGGCATCGTTCACCGAAAGAACGCCAGCTGCGTCGCTCACGGTCAGATCCTGCGAAAGCAGTCGGACGGGTTTCGCTTCCGCACCTTCGAAATCGGGAAGGCGGCCGATTGCATACCATTGCGAACGGGTGAAAGTGTCGGGTGTCATAGTGTTTCTCCTCGCTTGTCGAAGTGAGACGATCAACTTGCTAGGCTGCGATGCCTATTAAGCGGCGCTTGACGCCTTGAATACCTGTCGCAGACGGGTGGACAGCTTGCTGACGGCGATCGCGACATTCTCCGATGCACTGGCCGGAACCGAGGTGTGGATCATCGCCCCGTGTTCCTTCATGTCCAGGAACGCCAAAAGGACTTTTCCCTTCACTTCGGGAACGCGGACGATCGCGGCGTGATCGGTGATCTTCGACACCAGTTCGGCGCCAATGCCTTCGGCAAGCTCATTCAGGCTGGTCGGGGCAAGGTCGATATGGACCGAGCGGTTGGGAACCCAGTCGCCGTCGATCGATGGCGCCGCCGTCGTCTCGCCCGGGTTTGCAACCCAGATGAACCCGCCGGAATCCGCCGCGCGATAGGCCTTGGCGCGGATCGTCTTGGGTGGGGTCAGTTCGGGATGCGCCGGGATGCCCGCGCAGGCGCCAGCTCCGTCGTATGACCAGCCGTGATACAGACAGGTCAGCGTGTTGCCGCGGACGATGCCGTAGGACAGGCGCATGCCCCGGTGGGGACACCTGTTTTCCCATGCGCGGATCTGGCCGTCCTCGCCGCGCCACAGAGCGATGTCGTTGTCGGCGATTACGACACGTCCTGCCGTCTTCGGAAGGACATAGTTCTGAAGCCCGGCAGGGAACCACCCGGCTTCCAGTTCTGATGGTTTCATTCTACTCCCCATTTCTGTGTTTTCAGCCCTGGACACTGGTTGGTTGGGCTATAATCCAGCCCGTCCATTTCAGCGTCCTTCGCGGTGCCGGGCTTCGGTTCTGTACCGCGTCAAACGGTCTCAAGCGTAATTGTGTCGATGTTCACGTCGTCCGGCCCCAGCCAGCAGGCAATCTCGAACATGTCGATAAGGCGTTCATCCCCGGTCAGAATCAGCGTGATGTAACTGGGGGTCGCGCTTGTGACCGTGCTCGACAACGAAAGGCGCCGAGCAAAGTGGCTAACCATGGCAAGGCAGGACTCGGTCTTGAGTGCTCCCTCAAGAGATACGCGCCGCGTTACCATGTCATAGGTCCAGCACCAGCTTCTTGCCCTTGCAACGCGACACGCAAGGCAGGATCAGCGTCCCGGATTCCTTCTCGGTCGGATTGAGGTAGAAATCGCGGTGATCTGGTTCGCCCTCAAGAACGGTTGTCAGGCAGGTGCCGCAAACCCCCTGTTCGCAGGATGTCATCGGCTCCAGCCCGGCAGCCTCCATCGCGCCGATGATGGTCTGGTCTTCCTCGACTGTCAGGGTGACGCCCGATTTCTGCAGCACCACCTCGAAGCTGTAGCCGTCGAGTTCCAGCGTGGCCGCATCGACGCTGAACCGTTCCAGGTGGACGCGGTCGCTTTTCCAGCCGCAGTTCTTCGCCAGTTGCTCGATCAGGTCCATAAAGGGTCCGGGTCCGCAGAAATACAGGCGAGCATCGGCGGGCGGATTGGACAGGATCCCGGTCAGAACTGCGTTGAGCGTCGGCGGAACAAGGCCAAGATAGACCGGAGCCTCGTCCAGAGCTGTGAGTTCGCTTTTGAACGGCACATGTTCGGCGCTTCGGGCGAACAGGTGCAAGACGCATTTGCGGTTCACGGACTGAAGATGGCGCGCCATCGCCAGCACCGGGGTGATGCCGATGCCCCCGGCGATCAGGATCACCGGACCCTCGTCCGACCGAAGCTCGAAGTTGTTCCGTGGCAGGCCCACCTCGATCTCGTCGCCCTCGTTCAGCGCGTGCATCGCAGCCGATCCGCCCCGGCCGTTTGTTTCGCGCTTGACGCCGATGTGATAGGCATCGCAGTCCTTGGGGGCGTTCCAGAGCGAGTACTGGCGGACGATGCCGTCGCCGACGCAGACGTCGATATGGTCGCCTGGTGTGAACTTGACGGACGATCCATCGCAGGGGACCAGTTCGTATGAACGGATTTCCGGCGTCTGCTCTACAATCCGCCTGATCTTTACCCGTTGAGTGTTCATGGCGTTTCCTTCGGCATTTGAAGAGGCATCATGCCGGGCATTGGCTTGAAATTCTCGAGTCTCATGAAGCGCTCCATCCACCGCGAGACGGAGAAAAACGGAGCCAAGTCGATGCCACCTTCTTCGGCAAGTGCAATGTAGGGAAGGCACGCGACATCCGCGATGGTCGGATGCGGCAACGGCAGCAGCCAGTCATGGCCGTCTTTTTCGGCGAACCAGAGATGCTCGTCGATGATCCGCAGCAGCTTGATGCCTTCGGTCCGGGCCTTGCTCACGTCCAGCCGATAGAACATCGCATCATGTAGCCGTGCAGCCGAAATGGAGCCCGTCAGCTGGTCCGCGAAGGCGAGCCATTGATAGACCTCGCCCTGGTGGTCGCGCGGAAACCATTTGCCGGACTTGTCGTAAGCGGCGGCAAGGTAGACCAGGATGGCCTGCGCATCGCGAACCGCTCGACCTTTATCCATGATGGCCGGAAGCTGTCCCAGCGGGTTTATGTTAAGGAAACGCGGCGACTTGTGCTCGTATCCCGGATAAAAGTCGACAAGGATCGACTGGTATTCCAGGCCAAGCTGCTCCAGTAGGAACCGGACCTTGAAGCAGTTCCCAGAAAGTGGATAGTCATGGAACTGTATCATGACTCCTCCAATCTGCGCCTGATCGCTGACAATTCCGCGCGCCTTTGCGCCGGATCGCCTGTCGGGTAAACCATCGACCCATCGACGCCCCAAGGGGTAAGATGATCGACGCTGGAATCGACATGCAGCCTGACCTGATCGACCGGCGCCGCGATGTGGACTGGATAGCACGGCTCGCCTGCACTGCCCGAGGGAGAGCATTCTTCCTCGCTCGCCCAGACAAAGCCGCCCGCCACGGCCGTGGAATAGACGGTCGCACTTATGTCGTGGGCCGGGCGTCCCTGCATCGCGGGAACCAGCATCACCTTGCCTGATTCCTCGAACTGCCAGCCGTGATACACGCCTTCGAGGTATCCACCCATGTTCCGTCCGGCGCTGAGCCTTACGAAGCGGTGGGGGCAGCGATCCAGCCAGACGTTGATCGCGCCGCTGGCGCCCCGCCAGATGACCAGGGGCTTGTCGCCCATCATCGACCTGACGATCGAATAGTCGCGGACGTCTTTTTCAAGTGCAACAACATACGAGGTCATGTCATCGCTCCATAGGTTACATGGTTGGCCCGCAACCATTCGCGGTAGCTCAGCGAAGAGCTGTCCACCTCGATGGAGGTTTCCGCGCCGTTGAGCGGCAGCTTCTTGTGGACATGCCGCTCGAGAACATACTTGTCCTGCGCCGAGATGCTCTGCTGGTCAGCTTTCAACTGGCGCTCGTCCATCCAGTCTTCCCTTATCCAGGCAAGCAACTTGTGCGCGATGAAGTTTTCTTCATCCAAAGGCTGTGCGAAGATGCCGAGATAGTCGTATCGACCCGGTGTCGTTGGGCGATGGATGAAAAGAACCACCGAATACGGGTCCGAAATCCGGTAGGTGTATTCTGCGACCGAGTTCGTCAGCGGCAGCCAGGCCTTCTGCGACTTCAGCCACAACGCCCCTGCTGCATCGACGCTGGCCTCTCCCGGAACCAAATCCAGGTGATTCTCGTCGCCCAGGATGTTGGGATGCAGGAAGGGGAAATGCGCGTTGTCGATCACGTTGTCCACGATCCGCAGGCCCGAACACTTTATGGGCGTGGACCAGATGTTCATGACCAAGCGATCAACCTCGTAATATTCCAGCAGCTGCTGTGGAGGTCCGTCGGGCTTGCCAAGGCTTGTCCAGACATATCCCAGCCGCTCCGTCACTGGCAAAGGGCGGGAGTCGCTCGACGCGGAAATCCAAGTCTTGTGGATTTCCAGGTCGATGTCATGGCCCAGAAGCCGGGTCCTTGTCGCATTCCTCCGCCGGATGTCCGTTGGCGACCCGAGTGGGTACCAACGGTTCCAAACCACAGCGTCTTCACGTGCGCTCATGTCGGTCACTTGCTTTCGGTGACGTCGGTGAACAGGGCCGCTTTGAACGCTTCTTCGCCCTTTGCCGCGGCAGTGGATAGTTCGCGCAGCCATTTCCGGTACTGGTTCGAGATCTTGTCCGTCGGCAGCGAAACCTCGTCCAGGTAGATCGGGCCAGGCTGCGTCTCGATGACCGGCTGGTCTTCCGCCAAGACGAGCTTCTGGAAGTCGAGCGGCTGGCTATCGGGCAAGTCGTCCTCGGTATGCGCGATGATCATGAAGTTGCGGCACGAGTTCTGTGAGGTCGGGCTGGAGGTGGTCCAGAGAAGGAAAGGCTTGTCGTTCTTGTACAACCTGATCGACAGGTTGACGCTGAACGGCATGGAGTTCCGGTAGTTCCAGCTTCCCAGCGGGCTATCGTCCGGCAGCGTGTCCAGCATGTCGCGGCCCGGCTCCATGAAGAAGCGAAGTTCGCCGCCCACGCGGTCAACGGGCACGATCGCCGGTTCCGAATATGCCGGGTCATAGAGGGTGCCCGGATGCACATAGGCGAAGTGCGAAAAATCGGTGAAGTTTTCCCAGCGGCGTTCGGCCGAGCTGTCCCAGTTGTAGGGCTCCGCGATGATTTGACGCTTGAATTCGGGGTTTTCCCAAGCTTCGCAGTAAGGGATGTTCGTGCAATCCCACGAGCTGTCGAGGCGGACCCAGATGATTCCGTACCGCTCTTCGCAGGCATATGCGGGCGTAAACGCCTTTTTCGGGATCGCGTCGCTGGGACAGGCCGGCATAAGTTCGCAGCGGCCGCTGGCACCATATTCCCAGCCGTGATACGGGCATTGGATACGGTTGTTCTCAAGCACCTTCCCGACGGACAGTTTCGCGTAGCGATGCGCGCAGCGGTCTCGCATGGCGACGTATTTTCCGTTCAGCTTCGCGATGACCAGCGGTTCGTCAAGAAGCGTCCTACCGATCGGACCGTTGCCTGCCGGATCTGCAGCCTCGAGTTCGTTCACGGTTGCGACAGGATGCCAGAAATGGCGCAGATAGCTTTGATCTGCGGTGAGTGGAGTCAAAGCGTTCATTATTCCCCCCGGTTAGCTACCGTTGTAATAGTTGCTTCATAAAAGCCTAACGGAAGGCGGCGCGTTTCAAAAAGTGCATTAAATTGTACTTTTCGTTTCGGATTTTGAACGACAATTCGGAAACGCTGGGTAGCACTGCCGAACAGGCGACGATTCGCAATCCGGCAGTCAACCTTTGCCCGTCGCTGAATGCGACTTTTTACCGAGAACATGCCCCTGCTTCCGTGTACTCTTCGACCCAGATTTTCAAAGCGATTGCAGGTGCTTTCGCGCTTCGGCTTGGAGGGATCGAAGAACCGTTGATTGATGTGCTTGGCGGGTAATTTCTGGCTTTTGGCGATTTGATTGACGGTTTTTGCGATGGCATCCGGTCTGCGTTTTGAGCAGATTGGGAGCTGTTACCGGCT
>NZ_JAPIVJ010000037.1:0-8669 GCF_054182245.1 Komagataeibacter sp. NFXK3 | reverse complement strand
GCCGTCTCCAGCGGCATCCCCCTCAACATGGTGCAGAAATGGCTCGGTCACGCCCAGCTCTCCACCACCGCCATCTACGCCGATGCCGTCGGCGCCGAGGAGCAGGATATCGCACGGAAAATGTGGGAGTGATTTTCTGTCATTCTCTCTTGTAGATAGAGCAGATTTTCACGTATGACCACATGCAAACATGAGGTCATGTAAGGACGTTCACATGCCAACAATAGCGATTATCAGCCAGAAGGGTGGGGCTGGAAAAACCACTCTGGCCTTGCATCTGGCTGCTGCGGCTGAGGATGCTGGCCATACAGCATTGGTGATTGATGTGGACCCACAGGCGACGGCGAGCCAATGGGCCGCATGGCGTAAGGATGCTCCGCCGGTTGTAATTGACAGTGCTCCGCCTCGTCTCGCGGCTAAGATCGGACAGGCCCTGAGTCAGGGTGCTGAGTTCATCGTGATTGATACTCCGCCTCACGCTGATAGTGCGGCTAGTGCTGCCGTTGAAGTCGCCGATTTGGTATTAATTCCATGTCGGCCGAGTGCGTTCGATCTGGCAGCAATCAAAACGACTGCCAGCCTTATAAAAATGCGTGGCAAACCAGCCTTCGTCGTTTTTACAGCGGGAAGTCCGACTGCTCCACGTATGTATGAGGAGGCCACACAACTCGTACAAAGTTACGGACTGAACGCATGTCCACATATTATCGCTGATCGTGCAGTTTTCCGTCATGCTGCGGCGGAAGGGAAAACTGCAATGGAAGTAGAGCCTAAAGGCAAGGCGTCTGATGAGGTAAGGCTGCTTTACAAGTGGACATGCAAGCATGTAAACATGCAATCATTAAGGAAGCGGAGAGCTAGTGCATGAGCCGGAAGGGGTCTCTACTGTCGTTGCGGGATCGTGATTCCGCAATATCGCCGGTTGCAGTTGCATCAGAAAGCAAGGTTGCTGCTACCAATGTTGTTGGTACAGCCAGCAAGCAGGTTGCGCCGAGCCGTCAGGGCAAGAAAGCCATGACCGGCTATTTTAGTCCGGAAATGTCATTTGCTATGCACATGACCGCCAGAAAGCATGGGATGAGTTTACAGGATGCGATGGCCGACGCGTTTAACGACTGGCTACGCAAGATGGGAGAAAGTCCTGTGGGCAAGTAGGCATGTTTACGTGCGGTCATGTTTGCATGTAAGCATGTACACTTGCTGGCGTATGCCGGAATCAGCGTATTGGGTTGCGTTCGTGCCGTTTTTTACAAAAGCCAATAAAGGCTCCGGCAGGGCTTTTAAGCTCTGGTTTTCCCATGTCGTGCCACCATGAAACCCATTCGTCATGGAGAGCATAGATGTCATATCCTGGCGCAACGGTTTTAGCGTCATGCATGGTTTCGGGGTCGATGTAGGGAGCATCCCTCATAGGGGCGATAACATCGACCTTTGTTTTAAGGCTCAAACGGTTGCGAAATAGAATGATGTCGTCGGCCATTGTGATGGCATAGTCAGGAAAATGAGCATGACTGGTGTCATGCGCACAAACTTTCTTAACCAAGGATCGAAAGACGCGAAGCGGGCTATTTGAGCCGCATTTTTTTTGCAGCAGCTCTAATCCGATCTTCCATTCATCTTTCATACCGCAGTGTTTGCGGGCTAGTTCGTACATGCGTCGTTCGAACGGTTTACGAAGTCGGAAATAGTCTCGGTGAAGTGTGAGGACATTCTTGCTGATGACTGAACGATAGACCCAATCTGACAGAGTGATTTCAAGATCAAGCATTCGGCCGTCAAACGTCTTACGGGTGATTCTAGCTTCTTCGATCAAACCGAAAATTCGAGTTTCTTCAATGCCGCCTGTTTGAATGTTGGTTCGCACGGTTGTTCCGCGCAAGCGTGTCAACGCGTCGGTCAGTAGCCTATAGCCTGCTCCGCTGGTTTGACGATTGGTAGCGACCAGCATGTCATAGGCTTGAAGGCGGAGTGTTCGGCCAGGTTGTTCGCCGTGATTCATTTTCGCAACGAGCTGAGAGATGCAGTAGATTAGGATATCCTTGTCATGGATCGTTGCCAGCCCTTTGCCAGACGGGATGATCTCTATGATATTCCCATTGTGTTCATAGCGTCGCATCCGGTTGTCTGGCTTGGTCGAGAGCGAAAAAACAGGATGCTCCATTGACGCCATATCATCTTTGGGAATGGCATCGAGCACGTCACAGATGAATAGATCCTGATTTGGATGGCGGACTGGAAGGAGGGGCGTGCGATCATCACCTTCCACAGCCAGAGAAGGCGCAATGTCGAACAAGGAAGGAGAAGATTCTATCGTCATTTCAATTACAGATAGCTACTATCGTCACTTCACATACGCAAGCCAATTATCGTCATTTTAGATTCAGGCTGAGCTTATCGTCATTTCAATTACGCATACTTGCTATCGTCATATTAGATTCAGTTTATCGTCATAGTGGATTCAGTTTATCGTCATAGTGGATTCACAGGACGATAGAATCTCTCGATAAAACCGTTATTATTCAGTATGTTATTTGAACTATAAAAATCCGTAACACCATTTAAACACCTATTTAAACACTCTAATGTTGTGGATAACTTTTTATTTCCTGAAATTTGTAGCCAAATTGAACCCAAGCACCGCCTCTTGGGGGCTCCGCCCCCGCCAGCTCGCGGCCTACGGCCGCCCCGATCGCGCTTCGCGCGATCTCCCACCCGGCATCCCCCTACTTGCCCTTTCAGGGCTACGCTAAGCAGACACGCCTACGGCGCGAAATCATAATCTGACGATGCGTTGCATCGTCTCTCCCCCAGCACCTTCCTCTCCCGCGTCGGCGCCTTCGGCGCCCTACGGGGCTCCCGCTCCGCGCTCGCCCGACGCCTGCAACACCAGAAGAACCGAACAAGACCGTAATCTGCTCAAGACGCACCGGTGTTCAGGCGATCATTCAGCGGCTCACGTGTTGCAGCATGCCCGTCAGACGCCACAGGATGGCCGTACAGGCATTACCGTGTGTGGTGGCTAGTTTGTGTGGGCAGTAACGGGAATTGCGCTTTGTGCGGCCTCTCAGGGCGCTCTGCTAGCTTTATCAGGAATTGATGGGCTGTCCATTTCTGTCTGACCGTCCAGATATCCTCCTCCTGACTTTCAGCGGGATGGTTCTGATTGAAAAACCCAAGCGTTAGGGATATGGTGCATTATGCCGACGCTTCTACGCATCAATGGATTTCGTGTCGTGATTTACACGGCAGATCATGTGCCAATGCACGTTCACGTCATAAGCGCGGATGGGGAAGCGGTGATTGAAATTGGCAGGAAAGCCCGACTGATACGGGCAGGTGGCATGAAAGATAAGGTCTTACAGGAAGCCCTTGTCATCGTGCAGGACCACGCTGAGATGTTGGCTGAAGCATGGGAGAAGATACATGGCGAATGACATGAACTATCAGGCCGCTCGTGAAGCAGACGCGCTTCATAGAGCGGCAATTCCTCATGCGGTCTCCGCACGGTTTATCCGTGCTCGCCGCGCTCTTCACGTCACGCTCTCCAACGGTGTTGAGATGAGCGTGCCTGTGGGTCTGATACAAGATCTGCAGGACGCTTCCCTGAATGATCTGGCCGAGATCGAGATCACTCCGCTGGGTAATGGCCTTCACTGGCCCCGTCTCGACGCCGATGTTCTGGTCGAAGGTCTGATCCACGGTATCTACGGTTCCCGAAGCTGGATGGCAGCACAGATGGGACGCGTGGGCGGATCGTCCGCCAGCCAGGCAAAGGCGGCGGCGGCACGCCGGAATGGTGCTAAAGGCGGTCGGCCAAGGAACGTCGCGTAAGATAGTCACCGCCTTTCAGGCGGTAGGGAAAAGCCGAGCCCTTTGGGCATGCCCGCACCAGTGGTGCAATGGTGTATGAGGCCCCGCTATTTATGGGTAGGCGCAATGTCGGCCTCGGGTATGTCGATGGGTCGTCACAAGGGTAGCCGTAGGGTCGTGAAACGGTCGTTCCATCAATGCATCAGGGACAGTCGTGACCATTGCACTCTGCGTCACCTTCCTGCGGTGTGCGAGAGCGTCCCCCTTATTGCCCGGGTTGTGGCAGGGGGAGCGGGTTATCCGTGCCGAGGCTGGCGGCCCATGCCTTCATGTCCCGTTTCTCCCGGTCTGGACCTTCAGGCCAGTTTCGGCCTGCGTCCGCGTTTCTTCTCTGGCAGGCGTGTGACCGGCACCCCAGTTCCTGATGTTTCCGAAGGGGCCGGTGTCTCCTTGACGGTCCGCCCCAGTCCGATCTCCTGTGCCAGGGCAGAACGTCGGGCTGCATAGGATGGGGCGGTCATCGGGTAGCTTTCCGGCAGGCCCCATTTCTCCCGATACTGCTCGGGTGTCATGCCATAGACAGTACGAAGATGGCGCTTGAGCATCTTCATTTTTTTTCCGTCCTCCAGACAGACAATGTAGTCTGGAAACACGGATTTCTTCACAGGCACGGCCGGCACCAGATCTGGTGTTTCGGTCATCGCCTGTCCCAGACTTCCGAGCGCCTGAAATACCGAGGCGATGAGGCCTGGCAGGGTCTCCGCCGGAACCGTATTGCTGCTGACATAGGCAGCGACAATCCGGGTCGTAAGCTCCCGCAGCGTGTCAGCTTCGGATGATCGTGTCTCGTGGTCAGTCATGGTCACGTCTGCCTGTTGTCCTGTCATGTTCCCGGTCCCTGTCGAAGGCATGAAGTCCCGCACGCCTCCAGCGTGTTTTCAGGTCAACCGGAGCAGTATCATTGCTGCCCTGGAGCTGTCCTGCAATATCCAGAAAAGCCCCGAGCAGGGTGGCGCGGTCATCATCTGTCAGATCGACCAGTCCCGCCTTCTGGACCAGGCCGCCCAGTTCGATCAGATGATGGGTGCGTTCCCGTCGCGCCTTCGCCCAGTCGCGCATGTCGGTGCGTGCCTTTCGTGCCTGATGGCGATGGATCAGGGCCGCCTGCTTCCTGATCCGTCTTTCAAGCGCCAGCACTTCCGTTCTGATCGTTTCCGGTTCCTTTCCGGCCGCCCTTTTTTGCGCCGGCCTGAAAGAACGTCGTCCCCCGTTCGGTCCACCTCGCGACGGCTTCGGGTTTGCCGTCCGCCTGTTCGACAGCCGCAAGCAGCACCCCGGCCAGCGCCTCGATCGACAGGGTATCGGCTCCCGTCGCCTCGACCAGTTCACCGAGCTGGAGGGTTCTTTGCGCCTTAAGCTGCCTGGTCTTTTCCTGAAGCGCCTTCAGTTCCGCATCAATGTCCCGTGGCTTGCGCATTTCCGGTCCCCTGTCCTGCTGGTCTGTGCCATACTCTACCACACAAGCGAGAACCGCGTCACTCATCCAGACAAATCAACCCTTGTTGTGCAGTAAAATGTGAGTGCGCGCTTATACGTCACTTCGTGACGTGCGCTTAGGTGGTGTGATAGGATCGCGTCCATGGCGATCTATCACCTGCATGCAAAGGTCATCAGTCGCGCCACCGGCCGGAGCGCCGTGGCGGCGGCAGCCTATCGTGCGGCGTCCCGCCTGCATGATTTGCGGCTGGATCGCGACCATGACTTTTCCAACAAGAGCGGCGTGGTGCATTCCGAGATCCTGCTGCCCGATGGCGCGCCAGAGCGGTTTCTCGATCGTGCAACCCTATGGAACGAGGTCGAAGCGATCGAGAAGCGCAAGGATGCCCAGCTTGCCCGCGAAGTGGAGTTTTCAATCCCGCGCGAAATGACCCAGGCGCAGGGGATCGCGCTGGCACGGGATTTTGTGCGGGAGCAGTTCGTGGAACGCGGCATGGTGGCCGATCTCAATGTGCATTGGGATATTGGCGAAGACGGACAGGCGAAGCCCCATGCGCATGTGATGCTGTCCACGCGGCGGATCGAAGTCAGAACCGGAGAGGCTGTGCATGGAAGACGAAACGGAATCCCGCATCCTGAACGAAGCGGCAGGGGCGCATACGACTTCGCGCCGGATCCTGGACCTGATGGAGCAGAAAGGGGAAGACGATCCGCTCAAGCTCATGATCCGTCTGCTGACAGAGATCCGGGAGACGCAGCGCGGCATCCTGCTGAAGCTCTCGACGCTGGAGAAGCGCTTGCAGCGGCTGGAAGAACGGCACGACTGATTGCGGCGGCACGGCTCCGGCATGAAGGTCTGGGGCTGGCGCAGAATCAGCCTTTCATCGGGTTCGGTGCGAAAGAGCGTTCGTGGAATGACAGGGATCTGCTGCTGACGTGGCGGGAGCGGTGGGCGTCGCTCGCCAATGAACGGTTGGCTGAACTGGACCTGGATGTGCGGATCGACCATCGGTCGTTTGCCGCACAGGGGATCGACCTTGAGCCGCAGAACAAGATCGGTCCGGCCGGGATGCGCCGGGAAGAACGGGGCGAGGATGCACAGCGGGTTGCCGACCATCTGGAGATCGCGCGGCGCAATGGTGAAAGGTTGCTGGCCGAGCCGCATGTGGCGCTGGAGGCGCTGACGCGACAGCAGAGCACATTCACCCGCCAGGACCTGGCGCGGTTCGTGGACCGGCACACGGCGGATGCTGAACAGTTTACGGCCGTCATGGTTCGGGTGGAGGTATGTCCGGAGCTGGTCGCCCTCGGGAAAGACGGTCATGGGCGGGAGCGGTTTTCCACGCGCGCGATGATCGGGGTCGAGCAGCGTCTGGAAGAGGCGTCGCTTGCGATGGGGCGATCCCAGGGGCATGCGGTGCCGCTGGCGGTGCGTCGGGCGGCGATGGCGCGGGACGGGCTTGGGGATGAGCAGGCGCTGGCGGTGGGCGAGGTCACGAAGTCCCGCGACCTGTCCGTGGTGGTCGGGTATGCCGGGACGGGGAAGAGCACCATGCTGGGTATCGCCCGCGCGGCATGGGAAGAGGCCGGGTATCGGGTGCGCGGGGCGGCGCTGTCGGGGATCGCGGCGGAAGGTCTGGAAGCGGGGTCCGGGATCGAAAGCCGGACGCTGGCCTCCCTGGAGCGGGCGTGGGCGCGTGGGTTCGACCGGCTGGAGCGCGGGGACGTGCTGGTGGTGGACGAGGCCGGCATGGTGGGGTCACGGCAGATGGAGCGGGTGCTGTCGGCCGCGCGCGGTGTTGGGGCCAAGGTGGTGCTGGTAGGTGATCCCGAGCAGTTGCAGGCGATCGAGGCTGGTGGCGCGTTCCGGGCGGTGGCCGAGCGGGTCGGGTCGGTAGAAATCACAGCCGTGCGCCGGCAGCGTGAAGGCTGGCAGCAGGCGGCCACGAAGGAGCTTGCGACCGGGCGGACGGATAGGGCGCTGGAGCGCTATGAGGCGGCCGGCCTGGTGCGCGGGCATGACACGCTGGAAGAGGCGCGGGCCGGGGTGGTGGCCGGGTGGGATGAAGCCCGGCAGGCCGCGCCAGAGGACAGCCAGATCATGCTGGCGCACCGGCGTGTCGATGTGCGGGCGCTGAACGAGGCGGCGCGGAAGATCCGGCGGGAGGCGGGTGAGCTGGGTGACGACGTGCTGGTGCCGACCGCCCAGGGCGAGCGGGTGTTTGCGGACGGGGAGCGGGTGTACTTCCTGCGCAATGACCGGGAGCTGGGGGTAAAGAACGGCACGCTGGGCACGGTGCGGGGCATCGAGGGATCGGCCGAGGCCGGGGACCTGGCACTGTCGGTGCAGCTCGACGGGCCGGGTGGGACCGGGCGTGGCCGGGTCGTGTCCGTGTCGGTGGCGGATTATGACGCGCTGGATCATGGCTATGCGGCCACCATCCACAAATCACAGGGTGTGACGGTGGACCGGGCGCATGTGCTGGCGACGGGGAGCATGGACCGGCATGGGGCCTATGTGGCGCTGTCGCGCCACCGGGAGAGCGTGTCCGTCCATTGGGGCCGGGATGATTTGGGTGACCGGGACGGGCTGGTGAAGCGGCTGTCGCGCGAGCGGCTGAAGGATACCACGCTGGATTACCCGCAGGTCCGGGATCGGGATGCCGGGTTCGCGCGGCGGCGCGGGCTGCATGTCCCCGAGAGCGAGATCGTGGTGGAGCGCGGCAAGGCTGCCTCTGGCCCCCGGAAGGACAGGCAGGCCGAAGTTGTCCGTACGCCAGATCCGGCACCGGCGCAGCGGAAGCGCGGGATGTTCGACGGGCTGGACCTGTCCGTGCGGGGGCGTAGCCGGACGGCGGACAAAGACGTGTCGGCCGGGATGGATGCCGGGGCCGGGAAGGGGGAAAGTGGGGTTGAGCGTGAGGCTCCCGCCTCTCCTTTTGCCGGGTTGCGGCTGCCCCGTGTGCAGCGCGCGCAGGTGCCGGCCGGGCTGGGCGGGTTTGTGCCGGGTGGTGATCCGCTCCACCAGGCGGTGGAGCAGTATGCGCGGGCGGTGCGGGACATCGGGCGCATGGTGGAGCAGGACCTGCCGGTGCTGGAGCACCAGAAGAAGGCATGGCTTGACGCCAGCACGGCCCTCGAACGGCTAAGGCCCGGGGCGGTGATCGGTCTGGAAACCGCAGTGAAGCATGAGCCGGAGATCCGGCAGGCCCTGTACGGGCTGGAAGGGCCGGCGCGGGCGCGCAGGCTGGTCGAGGGGCTGGAACACGAGGACAAGGTGCGGCATTCCCCCGAGTTGCGGGCGGCGCGGTTCGTGAAGGCGTGGGACGGGCTGAGCCGCGAGCAGCAGGGTGTGGCGCTCA
>NZ_JAPIVJ010000036.1:0-9438 GCF_054182245.1 Komagataeibacter sp. NFXK3 | reverse complement strand
GGTGTCGTGCGTGCCTGTGGATGGATCTGAAGCATCATTCAGTCTCCCTGCAAACGGAAGAAAACCATGAAGAGTAACGCGGTATTGCCCACCCTACATCATCCCAATGACGTTTCACAACCTGACAGCTAGCTTTTTTCCTCTTTTTCCTGACAACGGCTTTTGATTGCGTCCCCTGTGTCGCTGTCATAATCTGCATTCATGGTCCGCACTCCTTCTACAAAACCTGCCACCCGCAAATCCGCCGCATCCGCGAAAGTTGGCACGACCGTCACGAAAGACAATCTGAAAGCCCTTGGTGCGGATCGGCTTGCAGACCTTCTGGTCGAACTGTCGGAACAGGATGCCGTGCTCACCCGGAAGCTGCGCATGGCGCTGACAGCCACTCATGCGAAAGACAAACTCGGCAAGGAGATCGAAAAGAGGCTGCGAACGATCCAGCGTTCCCGTGGATTCCTGCCCTGGGACCGGATCAAACCCCTTACGACCGAGCTCGATGCCTTACGGCAATCCATTCTCAACGATGTTGCAACGACGGATGTCGGGCAGGCCATTTCCGCCATGCGTCTTCTCGTGGAACTTGCTCCTTCCGTCTATGAGCGCTCTGATGACAGTTCCGGTTACCTGTCAGATGTGTTTCGCGAAGCGGTCTCCGATCTTGGCTCCCTCTGGGGACGACAGGCTGGTCGGGATCCGGCTGTCACTGTCAGGGATATGCTCACACTTCTCGATAACGACGGGTATGGCACCTGTGACCGCCTGCTTGTCTCGTGCGGTGAAGCACTGGGGAAGCCGGGCGCGGCCATACTCAGAAGCACGCTGCTTGCACGACTGCACGACCTTCCCGCCTCAAATGCGAAGGGAGACTATCGTACCGACTTTGCGCGCATGCAGACCCTCGGTCATCTGAAGGATCTGGCCGATGCAATAGGTGACGTCGATGCCTATATCGAAGCAGTCAACCTGAGTGAACGTCAGTCCTCTTCTATCGGCGATGTTGCACGTCGCCTGCTGGACAAGGAGCGTGCCCGTGAGGCGCTCGAATGGCTCGACCGGGAGACTGAGGAGACGCCCCGGTTCCGCTGGGAAAATGACGATCTTCGGATCGAAGCGTGCGAAACCGTGGGCGATCGCGACACAGCCCAGTCCCTGCGATGGAAAATCTTTCAGGAACGCCTTAGCCTGCCGCACTGGCAAGCATATCAACGCCATCTCAGCGATTACGACGCGATTGATGCTGAAGAACAGGCACTCAATCACATCCGTAATTTCCCGGTCAGGGGCGTAGCCCTTTCCACTCTTCTTAAATGGCCAGCGCTCGACGCTGCTGCCCGTCTCGTGCGGGAGCATACGGCAGAACTGGACGGGCGTGATTACGGAACACTACGTCCGGCTGCGGATCGTCTGTCTGAATCGTATCCCAATGAGGCGACCCTTCTTTACCGCCTGCTGGTCGAGGCCGTGCTGAATAAGGCGCTTTCCCGCTATTATTCCTATGCGGCGAAGGATCTCGCCTCCTGTCGGCTGCTTGCACAAATGCTGACAGCGACAAACGGCATGGAAACCCATGAAGCCTTTATGACCCGCTTGAAAGCGCAGCATAAGCGCAAGCTGGGTTTCTGGTCGCTGATCGGTGAATAATTAAAGACAGCGATAGGGGCAGCAGAATGTCTGTCAGGTTGTGAAACGTCATTGGCGTAATCAAGGAGTTCGTCGACCTGCTTCATGATGTTCACGATCAGCCGGTTTGATGTGATCAGCATTACGGAACGCATGATGGTTTCCTTCACTGACATTCAACTCCTCAGCATCCTCTCAGGACCACAGGGAGCCGTCCACGCCATCAGTTCTCAGTGAAAATCAACACCGATAGGTCTGCACGACGGGCCAGCCTTCACGGACGGCCATTTCATCGCGCAGGCGCAACTGGTCCTCGATGGAGGCCGCACTCTGGTTGTCGGACGAATGGTGGGCATAAAGAGCTACGCGGGTCATTCACTCTCCCCTTTCCGGCCTGTCCTTCCCGTCCGGGCGATGGCCGGGAAGAGGGCAATTGTCGTTGGCCGCCCGCCCCAATTTCCGACGGGCGAACTCTTCGCGGGCGATCTGGCGGCCCATTGCGCTCGCCAGGGCAAACATCAGTTCATCGCACCGCGCTTTCGCGGCAGGATCGACCGGCCCGTTATCGTTGGCCGGGACGATACCGCCGAGTTTGCGTTTCGTATCTTTTACCATGCCGCCACTTCCCATTTCCGCAAAAAAACAGGGTATGAGGCATCGAAACACTCACGGTCGGAACATCACAAATCCCGTGTTCGGGCGTTTACGTATGTCATAGCGGTAATCGGCGGGACTGGCGTAAGTCTCAAACGCCCCCGCTTCGCGTTCAATTCGGAGAAATTGCGGATCTTCACCGCACGATCGGGGAATCGAGCGACGATTTCCAGTTCGCCCCCAAATGCCGGCATGACATCAATCGGGTATAGCTTATAAGCCCACAAAACTGTCCGAACGGACGGGGCCACCTCAAAATATACATAAAATTATTATTTGATATCGAAATATATATATATATATATCAATCTTGAAAGGTACCCAAAATTCTGATATATAAAACTGCATCATATATGTGAATTGATGCAGAAAAGAACATTGATATGAGCTGCGACATAACAGGCATAGCAGAGCGATTGCAAGCGGCGCGCAAAACCAAGGGGTTAAGCCAACGCGAGTTGAGCGAGTTGGCTGGGGTGCCTCAAGCGCAGATTTCCCGGATCGAAGCAGGAACTGTCGACCTACGCCTCTCAAGCTTGGCCGCGCTCGCTCATGCCCTTGATCTGGAGCTTGCTCTTGTTCCACGCAAGGCTGTGGCCGTCGTGCGTTCCCTAAGCCGCGATGCGATCAGCTCCAACCGCAAAGACGTCGTTGCAATCCAAAAGGAGATGCAGCGAATCAGTGAGACAATGCGCGGCATCCAAATGAGCATGCCAGACCTCGAAGGACTTCAGCGACTTCAGAAGTCTATCTCCGACTTGCACCGGTTCCGAGTATCGATGCTCGACCTCGAGGAAATGAAAAAACTGCGTCACATAATTGAGCAGATCGGTCGTCCAGGAAAAGAGATGGTCTCACTCAATGAAAGCCTCAAAATAATGCGAACGATCCGCAACAAGGCTTCACATGATCCGCTACCCGATAGCGGAGATACCCTATCACGTCCGGCCTACTCTCTTGATGAGGAGGACGATGATGCCTGATGTTTCCTTCCTGACCGTCAAACTCCATGGCAAACCGATCGGGACACTCACGCATCTTGGCGATGAACGATCAATCTTTACGTTCAATGACGCCTATATTGGTAACGCAGATAGAGAAACGCTCGGTTTGTCCTTCAAAGACCAGTATGGAGAGTTGCGGAACGACTTCAGGCCGATCAAAGTGAAGCTCATGCCGTTCTTCTCGAACCTGCTTCCTGAAGGTCGTCTCCGCAGCTATCTGGCAGAAAAGGCGGGCGTCAATGAGACGCGTGAGTTCTTCCTGATCCAAGCCCTCGGCCGCGACCTGCCCGGGGCTGTGACGGTCGAGGTCGCTGAAGATGAAGCACGGCCTTTGTTTGATGATCTCGATGATCAAGTCGAGGTTAAGGGCTCAAACACCCATGAAAACGCGCTCCGGTTTTCGCTTGCTGGGGTTCAGTTGAAATTTTCAGCCGTCATCGACGCTGCCGGTGGCCTGACCATTCCAGCAAGTGGGATCGGGGGCGGTTGGATCGTCAAGCTTCCCTCAAGAGAGTATCATGGCGTCCCTGAAAACGAATTCTCGATGATGACGCTTGCTCGCATGGTTGGCATCAATGTCCCACCTATCGGCTTGGTAGATATTAGCGGTATCAAAAACTTGCCGGACGGCATCGACCAGCTTGGAGACAAGGCTTTTATCATCGAGCGCTTTGATCGTCGCGAAGATGGCACATCCATCCATATCGAGGACTTTGCTCAGGTCTATGGGGTCTATTCCGAAGATAAGTACAAAAAAGCAAGCAACCGCAGCATCGCGTCGGTGATCGCGGCTGAGTCCGATCATAACGATGTTGCCGAGTTCATCCGTCGCCTGACTTTCAATACCCTCATCGGCAACGGGGATATGCATCTGAAAAATTGGTCACTCATCTACCCCGACCAGCGGACCGCCAAGCTCTCTCCTGCCTATGACTTCGTATCGACGATTCCCTACATTCCGGGCGATCAGTCGGCCTTGAATTTCAGTCGTACGCGACGGTTTGATCAATTCACGAAAGAGGAACTTCTTCACCTCGCCGGCAAGGCCGCGCTGCCGAGAAAGCTGGTCCTCGACACGGCACGTGAAACTGTCGGTCTCTTCATGGATCGATGGTCATCCGAGAAGGCGCATCTTCCGATGTCCCGTCATATAGTCAAGGTCATCGACAACCATCTAAAGACTCTGCCTATCATAGGCGAGGCGACCAGCTAAGAAACGAAGCAGAATGAATATTGCCGCTGGATCCGGAGATAAGACTTTCAAGCAATGATGTCCGCTTTGCGAAACACAGTCCAGCACTCCGCATGACCAATGTGTAGGCGTAAGCGAACATCGCGAAGATGAATTATCCTTCTGACACAACATTCAATGAAAATTCCGGGCCTTCACAAAGATATTTTCGACAGACCTGTCCTGATCAAGGTTGGAGAGAGGCTGCAGCGACCGATTCCCCACATCGGCCAGCAGGTGGGAGAGATCACCGATCTCGCGTGCCACCAGATGCATCACCTCCCCTTCCTTCTGCAGCCGCCCGACAACCCCCAGCATCTGGCCTGACAGGACCACCCGGCGGAAACGCTCGAACATATCAGGCCAGATGATCACGTTGATCGCGGCCGTTTCGTCTTCCAACGTCATGAACACCACACCTTCGGCCGAACCGGGCCGCTGGCGGACCAGCACCAGTCCGGCCACCGACAGGCTGCTTCTGCCCCGGGCCTCCAGGGCCTGCCGACACGTCACTATCCCGCGCTCAACGAGATCTGGGCGCAGGAACGCCACGGGATGATCCCGCAGGGTTAGGCCGGTACGGTTGTAATCTCGCGCGACCTCAGCCCCGTCCCGCATGGGCTGGAGCAGCACGTCGGGTTCTTCCGCCTCACGCATGACGGCGGCTGCGGCAAACAGCGGCAGGGGTTCGTCACGTAGTGCTTTGATCGCCCACAGCGCCTCGCGCCGGGCCAGACCCAGCCCCGGCCGGAAAGCGTCCGCCTCGGCCAGACGGGTCAGGGCCGCCCCCTTCACCCCTGCCCTGCGCCACAGATCATCGACCGAGGCAAAGGGCCGGTTACCCCGCGCTGCCACGATCCGGGCCACATCCTCGTTGGCCAGTCCTTTCACTAGGTTCATACCCAGGCGGACGGCAAACAGCCCGTCATCCCGCTCCGGGCCTTCGAGCGTGCTGTCCCAGCGCGAGGCGTTGACGCAGACCGGCCGGATCTCGACCCCATGCTCGCGGGCGTCGCGCACAAGCTGGGCCGGGGCGTAGAACCCCATCGGCTGGCTGTTCAGGAGGGCGGCCAGAAACACATCTGGATGGGCGCATTTCATCCAGGATGACGAATAGGCAAGGATGGCAAATGAGGCCGCATGGCTTTCGGGAAAGCCGTAACTGCCAAACCCCTCAAGCTGCTGGAAGATGCGCTCGGCAAAGGTCGCGGGATAACCCCGCGCCGTCATGCCTTCGATCAGTCGCGTGCGGAAAC
The DNA here is from genome assembly GCF_054182245.1 of Komagataeibacter sp. NFXK3. Taxonomy (NCBI): domain Bacteria; kingdom Pseudomonadati; phylum Pseudomonadota; class Alphaproteobacteria; order Acetobacterales; family Acetobacteraceae; genus Komagataeibacter; species Komagataeibacter sp. NFXK3. Next base: position 3,673 of record NZ_JAPIVJ010000036.1, on the reverse strand, counting down.
GCGAGACCGTGCCGGTATTCTTGAACGTCGCCATGGCCCGGCGCAACTGGTCGGCCTCGGACGCCGAAAACCCGGCACACACCATGGCCACCTGCATCACCTGTTCCTGGAACAGCGGAATGCCCAGCGTCTTCTTGAGCACCTTTTCGAGTTCCGGCGTCGGGTAGATCTCCTTTTCCTGCCCGGCCCGCCGGCGCAGATAGGGATGCACCATGTCCCCCTGGATGGGACCGGGCCGGACAATGGCCACCTCGATCACCAGATCATAGAACACCCGGGGCCTGAGACGTGGCAGCATGGACATCTGGGCGCGGGATTCGATCTGGAACACCCCGATCGTGTCCGCCTTCCGGATCATGGCGTAGGTCCGCGGATCCTCGGCCGGAATGGTCTGCAGCGTGTAATGCTGTCCCTTGTGTTCGGCCAGAAGGTCCAGCCCCTTCTTCATGCAGGTCAGCATACCAAGGGCCAGCACATCGACCTTCATGAATTTCAGGACGTCGATATCGTCCTTGTCCCATTCGATGATCTGGCGACCGTCCATGGCCGCCGGTTCGATCGGCACCAGTTCATCCAGCCGGTCATGGGTCAGGACAAACCCGCCGGGATGCTGCGACAGGTGGCGCGGCATGCCGATCAGGCAGCGCGCCAGATCCAGCGTCAGCCGGATCCGCCGGTCGGAGAGGTCGATCCCCGTTTCATTCAGCGCGTCATCATCCAGCTTGCGCCCCCAACCCCAGATCTGGCCGGACAGGGTGCGGATCAGGTCTTCGGGCAGACCCATGACCTTGCCGACATCGCGCAGCGCGCCCTTCGCACGATAGCGCGTAACCACGGCCGTAAGGGCTGCGTGGTTGCGGCCATAATGACCATAAATCCACTGGATGACCTGCTCCCGGCGCGCATGCTCGAAATCCACGTCGATATCGGGCGGCTCGCGGCGCTCTTCGGATACGAAGCGCTCGAAGAGCAGCGACGTCCGTGCCGGATCGATGGCGGTAATGCCCAGTACATAGCAGACAGCGGAATTGGCCGCTGATCCCCGCCCCTGGCACAGGATGCCCTGCGAGCGGGCGTAACGGACGATGCTGTGGACGGTAAGGAAATACGGTGCATAATCCATGCGCCCGATCAGGGCGAGTTCATGGTTGAGGATGTTCCTGACCTCGGGCGGAATGCCTTCGGGATAGGCCGCTGCCGCCCCTTCCCAGGTCAGGGCTTCGAGCGCCTGCTGCGGCGTCTGGCCCGGGACGGAGACCTCGTCGGGATATTGATAGGCCAGATCATCGAGCGAGAAATGGCAGCGCTCCACAATATCCGTGGTCCGGGCCACCGCCTCGGGATACCGGCTGAACAGTCGCACCATTTCTGCAGGCGGCTTGAGGTAACGGTCCGCATGGCGCTCACGGGCAAACCCGGCCTCGTCGATGGTGGTGTGGTTGCGGATGCAGGTCACCACATCGTGCAGGATACGCCGGTCGTGGGTGTGGAACAGCACGTCATTGGTCACGACCGCTGGCACCCGCGCCTGATGGGCGAGGTGCGCCAGTTCATACAGCCGCATCTGGTCATTGGGCCGACGCCGCAGGGTCAGCGCCATGGAGGCCCGGTCGCCAAAGGCATCCTGCAGCTTGCGAAGCTGCAGGGCGCAGGCATCATCCGCCGTATCCGGGATCAGGATGACAAGGAGGCCCTCACCCCATGTGACCAGATCCTCCCAGAGCAGACGGCATTTCCCCTTTCCGGCCCGGGCCTTGCCAAGGCTCAGCAGCCGACACAACCGGCCATAAGCGGCCCGATCCGTCGGATAGACCAGCACGGGCAGAAAATCGGCCAGATCGAGACGGCAGCCCACGACCAGGCGGATGCCGGTCTCTTTGGCCGCGACATGGGCCTGCACCATGCCCGCCAGGGAATTACGGTCGCAGATGCCCAGCGCTTCAATGCCAAGGGCCTTCGCCTGCTCGAACAGTTCAATTGGTGAGGATGCGCCGCGCAGGAACGAGAAATACGTCGTCACCTGCAGTTCGGCGTATGCCACGCTCATTCAAAGAGACCATGCAGGAACCAGCCCTGCGAACCGGTCTCGCCATGTTCGCCATCCCCGGTCCGGTAAACCCAGAATGTCTCGCCGCTGGTATCTTCCACCCGGAAATAGTCCCGCACGGTGGTCAGTTCGGCATCGCCCTTCCACCATTCGCCAAAGACCCGCTCGGGGCCATCAGCGCATCTGATCCGGCGGCGGATGCCACGCCAGATGAAGAAGATCGGCGGATGGTCGGGCAACACGGCCATGGTCTGGATCGGCTCGGGACGGGGCAACAGGCGCGTGGGGCGTGGCCAGTGATCCGGCCACTCCTTTCCGTCCTCGGGTGCGAGTGCGGGCACGCGGCAGACAGCCCGTTCCGGCACGTCGCTTTCCACCGGGGCAAAGCGATACAGGGCCTGTGTGCCGACGCGGTTGGCCAGGGTGTCGATCAGGTCGGAGACGTCGGCCTCTTCTTCCTCGATCAGGGCGGAGACACCCTGGCGGTGCAGGATCGGCTCGGCCAGCGACGCGGTCAGCACCATGCGCTCGATCCCGAAGCCCGGATCGATGGTCTCGATCCTGTCACAGAGCAGACGGGTCAGGCGTCTGACGTCCCGCACCGGCATGGCCGTAGCCACACGGACGGCCTCGGTTCGGCTGTCCACCCGGTGCAGCAGCAGGTCGAGGCGGCGCACGCCCTGCTCGCGTTCCTCCAACCCGGCGCACAGGGGCGGCACGAGTTTGGTGATGTAGCGGGCAATGGTCTCGGCTGCGCTGATCGGTTCGGCAAAGTTCCGGCTGACCTGCACCGGCGCCTGCAGCCGGACCGGGACAATGGCTTCCGCCTGCCGCCCGAAAGCCTGGTCCAGCCTGCGGGCGACATCCAGGCCGAAGCGCAGGGCCAGCGGTGCGCGCGGCATACCGGCCAGCGGGCCGATGCGTGACACGCCCAGCCCATGGAGGCCATCAATGATATCCTCTGGCAGGCGCAGGGCCTCGATGGGCAGGTCGACAATCGCTGCCGCCGTCTCACCGGGCGGCACGAGGGTGATACGTCCCCGGCCATAGCGCGCCAGCGCATGGGCGGCACCCCATGTATCGGCAATCGCGGCCCGGGCCGTCATTCCGGACTTCTTCAGGCGGGTGACCATGTTCTCCAGCATGACGGCCTCGCCCCCATGCAGGTGATCGGCACCGGTCGTATCCAGCACGATGCCGTCGGGTGGATCGGGGGCCACGATGGGAGCGATGCGGTGCTGGAACCACAGCGCTAGCCGCTCCAGCCCTGCCCGGTCACCGTCCGGGTCGGCATCCATGATGAGCAGATCGGGATGGAGCGCCTGCGCTTTCGCGACAGGCATGCCGGGACGCAGGCCCAGCCTGCGGGCGGCGAGATCGACCGATAGCACGACCCGTCGCCGCCCTTCCCGTCCGACGAGCGCCAGCGGGCGGTCAGGCGCGGGCGCGTCGGTTCCCAGCCGCTTCCTGAGCCGGTCTGTCGGCCAGAGCGGCAGGTAGAGGCCATCGTGTGGATGGTACGCTAAACAACGTTTGGCATGAACAATAAAGGAACGATCAGGCGGCACGAGCCTGTTTCGACAGATTGAGCGTCTTGCGGCCCGCAGAAGCTGCGGCTTTGTCCCA
>NZ_JAPIVJ010000035.1:0-9851 GCF_054182245.1 Komagataeibacter sp. NFXK3 | reverse complement strand
AGTCCTGCCTTTGCTTACCGGAAACTTTCTCGCCATTACGGTGACGACGAAAAGCTCACAAATGTTCCCATGAATGACTGCTTTGCCAGCCTTGTCGCTTGATAACCGACATTCTGTTACCCCCCCATTTTTCCCATTCGTATTAGATCCGTATCAAACAGACTATAGTCATATTGAGACAGAGCAAAGCTATGCAAGAATAAGGGCTATATGTCGGTTTTTGTCGGGAAGCCTGAATGGGACAGACTTCCAGCCATTTCTATTGAAGCTGTCAAAACGGATATTGTGCAGCGAGGCCCTTTTATGATGATGGGTCTGGCAGTGCCGGTTCTTCCCCGAAGGGGCGATTGAGGATCGTGAGCACCTCTTCGGCAGCATAGATCCGGTTGCGGGCATAGCCGGTACGTTCGGTCAGGATCCCGACCTGGCAGAGCTGGGCAAGGGCCGTCTGGGCGGCCGGGGGCGTGATGTCCAGCAGATGGCCAAGGCGACTGGCCGTCAGGACGGGATAATCGGTCAGCAGGTCCAGCGCGCGCAGCGCGGCCGAGCCCTTGCGGAAAGCCCGGCGCTGCCGCCATGTGGCCTTCAGGGCCTGGGTTGCCTGCCGGGTGACCTGCACTTCGGTAACGGTCCGGATGATGGCGTCTGACAGGAACCCGATCAGGGGCGGCCAGTCGAGCCGCTGCTGGGCACGTTTGAGCGCCGCGTAATAGTCCTGTCTGTGGGCCTCGATATAGGGGGAAAGATACAGGGGGACCTGGCCGTCAGCGGCCATCATCAGCGGAAGTAGCAGGCGGCCAACCCGGCCATTGCCATCGCTGAACGGATGCACGGCCTCGAAATGGGCATGGGCGATGGCCAGCCGGGTGATGAGGGACTGGGTCATCTGCTGCATCCCGTCGGCCTGCATGTAGTTCAGGGAGGCCTCCAGACAGGCTGCCACCTGGTCGGGAGGAGGCGGGTTATAGGTCGAATAGGCGATATGCCCTGTCCCGCCGATCCAGACCACGTCCCGGCGCAGGGTGCCCGGTGTCCTGCGATAGGCCGGGTCATGCTGCATGACCGCCTGATGGAGCGTCAGCACGGTGGGCAGGCGGAAGAGGGCCGGGCCTTCGCTGCAGGCCTGTGGCAGGAACTGCTCCAGGGCGCGCGCATAGTCGCGGACCTGCCGTGTGGCATGGGAAGCGTCCTGGTCGTCTTCATCGACCACCAGCAGCTCATTGAGGGTGCTGTGCGTGCCTTCCATGGCAGAACTGCTGAGGGCTTCCTGACGGCTCAGGACGCGGCTGATCAGGTACGGATCAGGCAGGGTACGGGCGAGGGCGGCGATTTCACCCAGGGCGGACAAAGCCTGCCCATGGCGGGCGGCGGCATCGCCCAGCATAACGCCCGCTTCAGGCGGCGACGGGGGCACGACCCCGTAATGCTGGGCATAGGGGGCGGGTAGCCGCTGCAGACATTCCCGGATCCCGCCGGCCAGATCCTCACGCTTCATCCTGGCCAACCTTTTCCTGAGACCGGATTTTCCTAACATGATTAAGGTTTTTGTTAAAACCTTAATCATGTTAGCCAGAAGTAGGCCCTTGCGCAAGGTTCTGCCACGTTGTGCGTGCAGCCACAGGTGACGTGGATGAAAATCCCTCCAGGCCTAATCCTGTCCGGTAATATGGATTATCGGACAGGCTGTTAACGCCTACATCTCGATCATACGTAAGCTTGAATAGCTGTTCCCATAGCGGACATAAGTAGCATGAACTCTCACGACCGGGTTGGGCCGAAAACTGACTGTCCGCTTTCGGCCGCTAAAGTCGTGTTCCGAATGCTAAGCAGTGTATCTCAATATAGTGTTAATTAGGGTATTCACGAGAAAGATCCGTGTAATTGTTCGCGATCCAACTAATTACGTTGGAGCGCCCTTGAATATTAGATGGGAGCTTTTCATGAATCATCCACTCGCAGATCTGTCGAGTGCGAACTGAGAGGTCCGCTTGATTTTTACCCGTGAGGGAATTCAACAAGGTGATTATCTCGTATCCCTCATTTCGGCTGAAGCGATTAGCATCTTCCTTTTTTTTGGTGGGATCGTCGCCTGGCACGGCTTTCCAACTGTAATCATCGTATATTAGATCGTCTTTCGTGATTTTAGGCACTTTGAAATCCTTTTTCATCTATTACTTTATAGAAGTGAGAACGATTCATTTTAAACATGTGAGTAGTATTCTCGACTTCAAGAGTGAACGCAAAAAAAATCAGAAAGGCGATAGTGCAGCAAGCTACGACCAATCATAGCATAGCATTTAAATTTTTTATAAGTCATGAATATACGGATAACCTTGACTCAGCACGTCGTGAACGATGGGGCGTTATTTGAAGATACGCTGACACTCTGTCCATTTGTCAGCTCTCTGGAATCAAAGATACGAACACATCCAGCCATGCGCTTTTCGCCTACATTTCGGTCATTCGCGCCGTATTGGCACCTTTTTGGAAGTCGTCAGCTATGGCTCATATACTCGTTCCTGCTGGACGTCGGCGGCTGAAGTGCGCAATAAATCCGGGGACCGAGAAGGCATTACCAACACAAGAGACTAATAGTTTCTACCAAGTAAAAGCGTCATCACAGGAGTCAGCGCGTGAAAATTGAGCTATTTGAAATCTCTGTTCCCGAGTTGCGCGCACAGGTTGATCCGCTCAATGGTGAGTTGTGGGGATGCGGGACAATCCAAGAGGACGAAGTAAAACGCGCTGTCACGCAAGGTGATCTCGGAACGCAGCACTGGGACGGCGTGAAAGACGATCTTCACGGTCCCGACAGTCGCGACTTCCACATCGGTCGGATCGCCTTCTTCGTGAAGAACGGGCTTCCGGATGATAATTACCGGATACGGCTTGGCGTTGACGCTATGGACCAATCACCAATCCGCATTGACAACGGCAATCACCGCCTCGCCGCAGCTTTCATCCGGAACGACCCCACGGTGAAGGCGCTCCTGTATTACTTTGATGCTTCGGACGTTTCCGCTGTTCTACCCAGCGCGCAGCCCGTTGATCCTTAGGTGTAAATGAACGAAAGACCGCGAGATAAGGCTGTTTAGCAGCCCAGTAGATGGACATTAAGAGGTGGTCCCCATTTTTCGGACAGGGCGATAAGCTATCATCTGGCCTGAACGAGGACGGGTTTTATGGGCAAGGTTACGCGGAAGAGGTATGCGGCAGAGTTCAAGTCACGGGTTGCGCTGGAGGCGATCCGTGGGGAACTGACGCTGGCGGAACTGGCTTCGAAACATGGGGTACATCAGACGATGATCGCCCAGTGGAAACGGCAGGCGATCGAGGGGATGGCGGCGACCTTTTCCGGGAAGACGGTGGCTGAGCCCCCGGTCAGCCCAGCTGACGTGGAGAAACTGCACGCGAAGATAGGCGAACTTCTCGTGGAACGGGATTTTTTACGCGATGCCTCTGCTCGGTTGGGCGTGATCAGAGGCGGCAGATGATTGACCCGAAGAGAGCATGCCTGCCGATAATCCGGCAATGCACGCTGCTGCAACTCAACCGGTCGGGCGTCTACTATCGGCCTGTGCCACAGAGCGAAGCCAATCTGGAGCTGATGCGGCTGATCGACGCCCAGTTCCTGGAAACGCCGTATTATGGCTCACGGCAGATGACATGGCATCTGCGCCGCCAGGGACATGAAGTGGGCCGCAAGCGGGTCCGGCGGCTCATGGCGATCATGGGCCTGCGGGCGATCTACCAGAAGCCGCGCACGACCGTGCCCCATCCGGAGCATCGGAAATATCCATATCTGCTACGGGATCTGGTCATCAATCGGCCTGACCAGGTCTGGTGTTCCGATATCACATATATTCCCATGAAACGGGGATTTCTCTATCTCGTGGCGATCATGGACTGGTTCACGCGCAAGGTCCTGTCCTGGCGTCTGTCGAACACGATGGACGTGGAGTTCTGTATCGAGGCGCTACAGGATGCCCTCATGCGCTATGGCGCCCCGGACATTTTCAATACTGACCAGGGGTCGCAATTTACGACACCCCGTTTCAGCGGGATACTGGAAGAGCGTCAGATCCGCATCAGCATGGATGGGCGCGGTCGCTGGCTGGACAACGTGTTCATCGAGCGTCTGTGGCGGTCGCTGAAATACGAATGCGTCTACCTGTACGCGTTCGAGACCGGATCAGAGCTGAGGGCCGGGCTTGGCAGATGGATCGCCCATTATAACGAAAGGCGTCCGCATACGGCGCTGGCTGGACGAACGCCCGATGAGGCGTATCATGACGTGCCGACGCCATCTGGTCCGGGGTTAACCCCGGACCAGATGGCCAACAGCAACGCCGTCAGAAGGGCGGCATAACAACAACCGGGTATAGCTTATCAAGCCCGCAAAACTGTCCGAACGGACGGGACCACCTCATTATTCCGGCGACCGCCTTCGGAGAAAACGATCATTCTCGAGACGCGCCTCCAAACAATAGGGTTTGGTCGGCAGCAGAAGCGTTATCAGCGGGATCGCACAGTCTGTTGCAACCGACACGATGGCCAAACATACCGGTCCGCTTTCCCCCCAAAGTTGTCGGCTCTATCGGATTGAGAGTGATAACGTCTCAGGGGGCACCAGACCTCTGCCCTGATACACTATGGGTAATAGTGTAACAGGCCGGGCCTGAAACCGGCCGGCCTGTCCCGCGTCAGCGGCGGTTTTCCTGTCCGGGGCGGGTGACATGTGTTACACTTTTCGGGATCATATGCCCAAGCGCATCCCGAAGGCCCCTGTCCGGCCGCCTTGCCAGCTGTCGCTGTTCCCTGAAACGGCGGCACTGGTGCGCGTCGACCCGGCCGCCAACTGCTGGCGCTTCTACCATCTGTCGCTGCAGCCCGACCTGTTCGGTGGCACCGCCCTGGTGCGGCAGTGGGGGCGGATCGGGACGGCCGGCCGGCAGGTCTGCGAACTGCATCATGATGCCGGGCAGGCGCTCGACGCCCTCGCCCGCCAGCTCCGGGTCCGGCGCCGGCGGGGCTATCGCGACAGGGCGGACGGATGAGCGGCAGCCCAAAACCGGGACAGCGGGCGACCCCGGCAGGCGCCCCCGGCGGGATGCAGCTGTTCGACCGCGACGGGAGCCGCAAATACCTCACGGTCGCCGAGCGGGCGCGGTTCCTGCGCGCGGCCGAGCAGGCGCCGCGCGAGGCCCGCACGCTGTGCATGACCCTGGCCTGGTCGGGCTGCCGCCTGTCCGAGGCCCTCGCCCTGACGGCGGACCGGGTGGACCTGGCCGGCGGCGTGCTGGTGTTCGCCACGCTCAAGAAGCGCCAGGACGGGATCTATCGCGCCGTGCCGGTGCCCCCCTCCCTGCTCGAGGCCCTGGATCTGGTGCATGGCATCCGCGAGGCCCAGCGCCGGCGGGGCCGTGGAGCGGCCGCCCGGCTGTGGCCCTGGTCCCGCATGACCGGCTGGCGGGCGGTGCATGCGGTCATGGACGCCGCCGGCCTGTCCGGCCCGGCCGCGTCCCCCAAGGGCCTGCGCCATGCCTTCGGCGTTGCCGCCGTCTCCAGCGGCATCCCCCTCAACATGGTGCAGAAATGGCTCGGTCACGCCCAGCTCTCCACCACCGCCATCTACGCCGATGCCGTCGGCGCCGAGGAGCAGGATATCGCACGGAAAATGTGGGGGTAATGCATTTTGTGAAGATGAAATCGGATTGCACAGATATATATAGGCGCTTATCATGATAAGCGTATAAGATCTTATATGGAGATATGATATGTCTACTGATATGACTCGTTGGACGGTTTCAGTCTCCCGCGAAACCGACATCACCGTACGTAGTTTCCTGGCGCAGCGCGGCATGAAGAAAGGCGACCTGTCTCGCTTCATCGAGGAGGCGGTGCGCTGGCGTGTGTTCGACAGGACAATGGCGGAAGCCCGGAGTGGGTTCGCAGATATGGAGCCGGACGCGCTGGAGGACCTGATCGGCGAGGCCGTGACCGCTACGCGGGCAACGGACAGGGCCAGCTAAGGCGTGCGTCTAGTCATCGATACCAATCTTCTCATCAGTGCCTTGCTTTCTGAAAAATCCCTGCCAGCGCATTTGCTCGGGCTATGGCGAGCAGGACAATTCGATCTGCTGACTTCTACCGAGCAGCTAGATGAGTTGCGGCGCGTGACACGGTATCCCAAGATCCGTTCCCGTCTGCCGCCCACCCTCGCCGGCCGTCTGGTCAATGAAGTCCGGGATTTAGCTGTTCTCATTGTAAATCTTCCTGCTGTGGCAGCTTCTCCGGATCCGGATGACGATTATCTTTTGGCGATGGCATCCGCTGGGAAAGCCGATTTTTTGTTAACGGGCGACAAGCGCGATATTCTGGACCTGCGGGTCTATGATGGTGTGAAGATCATCACAGTAAGAGCATTTCTGGTCATGCAGGGGATCATGCCGTGAGTGTGGCTGATAGTTCTATCCCAGCAGAAGCCGAGTGCATTAGGATGCGATATAAATTCTAAGCGAATATGCAACTAAGCGACTATGCGATTAAAGTTGTTTGCTACTAAACGAATAAGCTATATAAAAAGCATAGTCGCTTAGTAGGAGACATCATGCAGACTTGGGCCGTGATTGCGCAGAAAGGTGGGCAGTCGAAAACGACGATTGCAACGGCTTTTGCTGTCGAAGCCGCCAGTGAAGGCGCAGCGGTTGTGATTCTTGATGCTGACGATCGGCAAGGATCAGCTCTCTATTGGTCTGAGAGACGGGAGGCTGATGACGTAATGGTGAAAGATAGCAGTGTTGCAGGATTGCCTTTGCATGTTTCGCGAGGACGTAAGAGTGGAAAGCTGGATCTCATCATCATTGATACGCCAGCAAACTCAAAAGACATTGCTATGTTGGCGGCAGAACAAGCTGACTTCGTAGTGATCCCAGTCGCTCCGCGTGGGTTGGATGTTCATTCTGTGCTGCAAACCATAAAGCAGGTTCAGCAAGCAGGAACACCTTTTGCTGTGATTCTTACCCAGGTTCCTTACCAAGGTTCAGAAGGGAAAGATGCTCGAGCGGGCTTCATCGCTAAAGGCGTCACTATGTTCGATACAGAACTTCATTTTCGTAAGGATTTTTATAGAGCAACACCGATTGGGAAAACCGCTGCCGAATTGGATCCAGATGGTAAGGCCGCAGCTGAACTACGCTCTGCTTATGCTGAGGCTAAGCGACTAAGCGGTTATGCGAATAAACCATTAAGCGAGACAGTATGATGGTGAAACCCAAGAAAGCATCGGCATTAGCCGGCATTTTTGAGGAAGAAAGTGCCCCTGTATCTCCGACGGTTGTAGCAGAAAATGTGCCTAAAGAGGCTACTACCCGATCACCTCTTGATGGGAACGCACCTTCGCCACGCAAGAAAAATAGTCATCCTGGCAAAAAACCGGTTTTGATCCATATCCCAGAGGATATGCACCGTACACTCCGTCAGCTGAGTGTAGAGGAAGGTGGAGAACCTTTGACGGTCATTACCGAGCGTTTATTGCGCCAATATCTGGTGCAGCGAGGGCATACTAGGTTTGCACCATGAGTAAACGGCGTGATCCGAACCCCGAGTTCGACTTTTTTATTCCGTTAATGAATGATCTTCCGTTGAAAGATCAGCGGGAAGTGATGGAGCGGCCATTTTTCTCACTTCAGAAACGTAAACGTCTTAAGCCAATTGAATATCGCAGTCCAAATGGCGAAGCATGGGTGAAAGTTGAAGCTATGCCAGCTTATGGCATGGCGACAATATGGGATGCCGACATTCTTGTGTGGGCTGCTTCCGTATTGAATCGGATGAAAGAGCAGGGGATCAATGATCTTCCGCGAACGCTTACAACAACAACCTATGATTTGTTGCGCGGCATTCGACGGGGAACAGGGGGACGTGCTTATCAGGAATTGCAAGCTGCTCTTTCGCGTCTAGAAACAACATCCATCCGTACATCATTACGGGCACCTAAGCGCCGTAATGAGGCTCAGTTTGGATGGCTGGATGGATGGACGCTGGAAGTAGATCCAGACACAGATCAGCCGCGTGGAATGACGATCACCCTATCAAACTGGGTTTATGAAGGCATTGTAAGTGAGCGATCCTTGCTGACAATGCATCAGGATTATTTTCTTTTATCTGGTGGATTAGAGCGGGCCCTCTATCGGATCGCACGTAAACATGCTGGTCAGCAGAGAGGTGGGTGGATATGCCGTGTCGAGGTGCTGCATGAAAAAACAGGTAGCGATGCGCAGCCTAAAGAATTTAATCGTATGCTGCGGAAGATCATCGAAGCAGACCAACTTCCTGATTACACCATGTCGTTGACTCAGACTGTTGAAGGCACACCGGCAGTGATGTTTCAGTTGCGAGGTATTGAGGCAGCGACTGAGCTGCATAGGAAACTCGAAAAAGAAAGAGAGCGCGTAGACGCAGATCGTCGGCGTGCTGAAGAGGTGGATGGGTTGATGGATCGTTTGTCACGAGGGCGGCCTCGTTAAACTATCGTGGTTTCACCCACCCAATGAGTTCTCTCTGTAGTCAAAATGAGAGTTACTACGACTCGAAACCACTCAAGCTATAGGGAATGTTACGTTTTCCTGTGGATAAGTATGGTCAACTGTCGTGGTTTCACCCACCCAAGCATCGTGGTTTCACCCACCCAAGCATCGTGGTTTCACCCACCAAAACACGTGGTTTCACCCACCGCCCATAACCGTAACAGACTGTTATCAATCATGTTTTCATAGGTTTTTTAGTGCTTAACTCTTTTAACTATATATTTTAACAAAATTCTTAACAAAGAAGCACCGCCTCTTGGGGGCTATGCCCCCGCCGGCTCGCGGCCTACGGCCGCCCCGATCGCGCTTCGCGCGATCTCCCACCCGGCATCCCCCTGCTCGCCCTTTCAGGGCTGCGCTAAACGGACACGCCTACGGCGCGAGATCATAATCCGACAATGCGTTACCGCATTATCTCTCTACCAGCAGCTTCCTCTCCTGCGTCGGCGTCTTCGACGCCCTACGGGGCTCCCGCTCCGCGCTCGCCCGACGCCTGCAACACCAGAAGAACTGAGCAAGACCGTAATCTGCTCAAGACACACCGGTGTTCAGACGATCATTCAGCAGCTCACGTGTCGCAGCATGCCCACCAGACGCCACAGGATGGCCGTACAGGCGTTATTGTGTGTGGTGGCTAGTTGGGTGGCAATAACGGGAATTACGCTTCGTGTGGCCTCCCATGACGCTCTGCGGACCTTGTCGGGGATTGATAGGCTGGCCAATGCATGTTCACGTCATAAGCGCGGATGGGGGTCGGTACATAAAACGGGCACAGATATACGCTAAGGATTATCGGTGATTGTGATGGCTTGCCGGAGCGGGCGGAGTTTCCCTTCCGGGATGCCGGCGTCGGTCCAGAGGTAATCCCCGGTCAGGTTGATATGCTGCCACCCCAGCGGAGAGAGATGCTGGAGCAGATCAGGCGCAACGGATCGTCCTTGACGTTCGAGATGCCGCATTGCGGCTCCGAGATAGGTGGTGTTCCACAATACGATGGCGCTGGCGACGAGATTGAGCGCGCTCGCCCGATGTCCCTGGGCTTGCAGTCCGTGATCGCGGATCCGGCCGGTGCGATGGAAAAAGATGGCGCGCTTGAGGGCGTTCTGGGCCTCTCCCTTGTTCAACTCGCGGGTGGCGCTGTCAATCGGCACTCAAAAATAACCCCTGATCGGCATGCAATATTAACCCCCTGTTGAAGGCCCGGCCTGTCTCCTGAAGCCGTAGGCGTAAGGAGACAGGCCGGGGCAGGTATGGATCTGGAGA
>NZ_JAPIVJ010000034.1:0-10013 GCF_054182245.1 Komagataeibacter sp. NFXK3 | reverse complement strand
GAAAAAAGGCATCGATCCGCTGGTCGCCATCGGACGGCCCTGCGCCCGCAGGCCTTATGACTTCCGGCCACCTCCTGAAGACAGGGAACCGCGCCGGATCACCGAACCCTGGCGGCTTGCCATGAAGGACAGGCTGGAAACTACAGAAGCCGGAGATATTTACAGACTACGAAAACAGACCGTGGAGCCGGTCTTTGGAATTATCAAAAGCATCATGGGGTTCAGAAGATTCAGTCTGCGCAGCCTTGCAAAAGTCACGACCGAATGGACACTCGTCGCTCTCGCATACAACTGCAAAAGAATGGCACGGCTTCACGCAGCATAAGCCGGGTCAGCCTCGGCGTTATCAGCCGCAAAATGCCCAACCCGACAGGCTGCTAGGGCGTCCCAAACAGACTATAGTCTGTTTAATACGGATTTAATTCGAATGGGAAAAATGGGGGGAGAACGGTCCATCGGGTATCCGACATGAAACATCGTAAGCCGACGTCCTCTCTAATTCTGGCACGCTGCATTATTGTCAAGCCAAGACGTGTGCTATCGGGCCTTGAGCCCCCACTCGCGGAGCAGGTGGTCTCTTCTTCGGCAATGCGTAAAGCCATCAAATGGTTGCCTTAATCGCCTGAGTGTCTATGCTGCACGGGGAGTAGTAATTTATGTTGTTAAGCACGAAGCGGGAGGAGCAGAGAGGAGCGGCTGAGAGTAGTCTACTTCACCTAATTGCGCGTTTTGAAGCGACGGGATCAGCGGTGGAGGTCAACTTCCGGCAACTCATGAGTTCGGATGGCAGCACGAATAAGAGCGCTCACGCGATCCATCCATATCCTGCGAAGCTACTCGTAAACATCCCACAGTTTTTCCTTGCCGCACTACCAACTGTGTCAGGCAGCGCGCTACTCGATCCGTTCTGCGGCTCTGGGACAGTTCTTTACGAAGGGATGCTGGCTGGCCTGCGTCCCATAGGCTCGGATTCCAATCCATTGGCGCGGCTAATCACCACGGCAAAGCTTACACCGTTGGATCGCGCGATCGCGCGACGACATCTAGACGAAGTTATGGCAGCCTATCCCTCAGCCTCTCCGAACATTCCGGATGTCGTAAATCGAGACTACTGGTTCTCGGAGAGAATCTCCGATTGTTTGGGACGGTTGAAGACGGCCATTCAGCGTAACGTGCCCGCGCCGTATCGGCCGGTGTTTGACGTCAGCTTCTCAGCAACGGCAAGGCGCGTCAGCTATGCGGATCCAAGGCTGTCGGTTCCAGTCAAGATTAACCCAGACCGAAGCGCGAGATACGGGGCGAAAGGTGACGAGGTCATTCGCCGCCTCGTGCGGTTGGGCGAGGTCGACGTGGGAGCGTTGTTCTGGAGCATCGCCAGCCAGAATATTCAGCGATGCCCCGAACTCGGACAACTATTTGCAGTCGACCGACCGGAGATTTTCTCCGATGCGCGGTCGCTCGGAGTCGCAGAAGCCTCGGTGGATCTCGCCATCACGTCACCGCCCTACGTTGGCGCCCAGAAATATGTGCGAGCATCCAGCTTGTCGCTCGGATGGCTCGGTCTGACTCCGGATTGCAAGCTGCGTCCCATCGAACGGCAGTCGATTGGACGTGAGCACCTCGCCGCTGACGAAGCGCTCACGTCTTCGGGGACGGGCATACCAGAGGCAGATGCCCTCTTGGAAGAGATTGTCGAGCGCAACCCGCTTCGTGCACGCATCGCACAGCGCTATCTGCTCGAGATGCGAGACGCTTTGTCTGAGCTTTCGCGCACAATGAAGCATGACGGCAACCTAGTCCTCGTGGTTGGCCCAAACCTCGTCGCCGGTCTAGAGTTTCCAACGCCGTTTTTCTTGCAACGGATCGCTGAGGGTCTTGGCTTCTCCACCAAGCTTCATCTTCTTGACTCGATAGCTTCGCGAGGTTTGATGACGAAGCGTAACCGTACTGCAGGTCTGATCCAGCAAGAGTCCGTTTTTCTCTTGAAGAGAGTGCGCACCGGTGCGTAAGGGGCCGCTTCATGATCTCATTGCTGACGAGTTGCAGGCGAAGATTAAGACACTGCACAGCTCGATCTGGGAGCGACGGGCAGACTGGCCCCAAGTGCTCGACTGGCTCGACCAGTTCGAAGAGCACGATGATCCCGACATCGATGAGCAACTTCAGGTGCTCCGGTTGCTCTCAAACTTCATGTATTTCGGGGTTAACGAGATCCGAGCCCTGCTCCGCTCTCTCTTTCGCGACACCTTCCGTCCGCAGATAGCTAAGGAGGTACGCTCAAAGTTGCATCCTTCGACCACGCTTACTACGGTCGCCAGCATGGTTGCCAGCGAGCTGCTGCACACACGATTCGTATCACTTGGCAACCCGTCTGAGAGTAGTGCACTCCTTCTATATTATTTCCGGCAAGAGAATACCTTACCAAAAAATCTCTTTATACACGGTTCGGATATATTCGATCTTTCAACCGCTGGATCTATTGGCGGCTTAAAAGTCCAAAATGCCGACATAACCCGCTACGTCTTCATCGACGATCTATGTGGCTCAGGACAACAAGGTAAAGAATACTCCGATCGGGTCGTTAAGCCGCTGAAGATCATCAGCCCAAAGGTGAAGGCCTATTATTATCCCGTTTTCGGGCTGTCCGACGGGATTGAACATTTACGCAAACACTCAGCGTTCGATGAGGTCTATCCCGTGGTCGAACTCGACTCTACGTTTCGAGCCTTTGCGACGGATTCTCGCCTCTACGTCGAGCCGAGCATCGCCCCGCTTCGGTTGCCGACGGAAGCCACCTGCCGTCGCTATGGGCGCAAGTTGGTGCCCGCGCATCCGTTGGGTTGGGACGATGGCCAGCTTTACATCGGCTTCGCGCATAATACACCGGACAATAGTCTGCCAATATTTTGGTCTGATCACACCGGCCCACAAACTTGGCGGCCGATCTTCCGCCGATACCCAAAGGTTTCATGGTGATGTCCGGCATGACACCAAGCAACCCGTTCAGCCTAACGAAGGCCAATGATCTGAGCGACGACCAGATACAAGAACTCTGGGTCGATATCGCTCCGGCCGACAGTCCGGATTCGTTGTTCGGTGCTGGTAGATTCGCATCGCCCATGCCAACGTTTATCTTGGGCAGCAAGGGTAGTGGCAAAACGCATCTCATGCGTTACGCCTCCTTCCCCTTACAGAAAAAACGGTTCGAAAGGGATAGGCGGACGCTCCTCGCCGGTGCCCAAGCTGACGGGTACGTGGGTATATACACTCTGTGCAGCGGGCTCGAGACTGGACGTTTCCAAGGCAAAGGCCAGTCCGAGGAAGCCTGGCTTGAGGTGTTCTCCTATTATCTTGAGCTTTCGCTAGGAATCGCGGCGCTTGCGGTGATAAACGATCTGCTGGGAAGTGGCATCCAAGATAACATCGAACCATTGCTATGTGCGGCGGTCTGCCAGCTTTTCGATTTCGATCAGCCTGCCGCCAGTAGCGTCGAGGCTTTGATTGACGAATTCGAGCGGCGTAGGCGCGAACTTGATTACCAAGTCAACAACGCCGCGTTTACGGGCAAGTTGGCTCCGAACGTCACAGCCAGCCGCGGAAGAATAATCTTTGGAATTCCCGAAGTCTTCCAAAATTGCTCTAGCGACCTAGGCGGATTCATCTTCGCATATCAGTTGGATGAACTGGAGAATCTGACCGAAGTCCAGCAGAAGCACGTGAACACGCTCGTGCGCGATCGCCGCGGACCGGCTACTCTCAAAATCGGTGCACGGCAGTTCGGGATCAAGACACACGAGACAATGAGCGCGGGTGAGGAGAACATCAGAGATTCCGAATTTGAGGAATTGCGGCTGGATCTCCGATTCCGGCGCAACGAGAAAACCTACAGAGAGCTGGTGACACGACTAGTCGAACGCCGGCTTCAGAACTTCTGGCCGCACTCGTCGACGGGACAGACCGGCCGGGCTCGTCGTCTCACGGACTGGTTTGAAGAGCCCAAGCGGGATCCCTTCGATCCTTTCTTCATGAAACTGGTCAAGGGTGCGCCGTCCTTGGAAAGACCGCATATGACCCATCTGCGAGAAGCAATGACGGCGAGGCTTTCAGGCGGTGGCGTAGGCGGGGTCCAAAGTGAGGCGGATATCCAAGCGATCATGAACGAAATCGTCGTTCCCGAGGCTCCTCTGCTTGAGAAGCTGAACACCTTCCTCATTTTCAACGCATGGGCGAAAGGCTTGAACCTCGTACAAGCGGCGACTTCAGTTAGATCTGACTGCGAGGCCTTCGTCAGTTCCAAGAGCGCCGGACGGTATCGGCAGAAGCTTGAGCACTATAAGTCGGACCTTATCGCCCAAATGTTTAGGGCTGCCTCGTTCAGATATAACTACGGCGGACTAGACGAGTTCACGCGCATGTCTGAGGGGCAGCCAAGGGCGCTGATCACGTTGTTGAAGCAGACTTTCGACTGGGCCTCCTTCCAAGGTGAACGCCCATTCGAGTCCGGTAGCATTAGTCTTGATGCGGAAAGCAAGGGCGCGCTCGCTGCAGCAGACTGGTTCTATAACAACATGAGGAAGGCCGGGGGCGATGGGCAGGCAATCCTCATCGCCGTCGACCGGCTGGCGGAGCTCTTTCGAATCAATAGGTTTGCGGACAATCCCATCGAATGCTCGCTCATCGGCTTTAGCGTGAGCGCTCGCGTTGGCTCCGAGACATCCCAGAGGAACCTGCGGCTCGCCCTTGACCACTCATTTCTTGTCGAGATTCTTGGGGGGCAGTCCGAGCGAAATTCCGAGCAGGTGACGGGCAAATTCCAACTCAACAGGATGCTAGTGCCTAAGTGGGGGCTAGCGACGGGCCGGAGGGGCATCAAGCCCCTGAGTGAGGTAGAGATGAACGCGATCTTCGATCCGGAGATGGTTGAGGCTTTCGATAGTGTGAAAGCTGACTGGGCAAGTCGGATGAACGCTCCATTTGATCGTGCACGCCGCGCGTCCAAGGATTTCGCTGACAGCGACGCTGACGATAGCCAGCGTGATCTTTTCGGCGACTGAACCCATGGCACACGACTACGGACTTTACCTGCGCCAGGAAATCTTCGGTGGCCGGGGGTGGCAGGCGACCGACACCTATGACCTATTCCTCTCCGCGTTCAATCTGGGTGAGCGAACCGTCGAGGTATACGAACACATCCAAGCAACCGAAAAAATTTGGCTGATTCATAAGGAATATGGTCTCTCTAGCGAGGAACTGCCAAGTGGTCAGAAGTTCGAATCCTCGATTCCGGACGAGGCGATTTACTGCAAGGATTTGATCGATAGTCTGCTTGCAAACGGCAAGTTGGACGTTGCACGCACACGGCTGTGCATAGACATTACCGGAATTCTCCGCCCCCATCTGATGTTCATCACTCTCTACTTGCAACGCCTTGGTGTTCGCGTCGTCGATATGCTGTACTCGGAACCTAAACACTACGCACTCAAGGAGAAGACGCCTTTCTCGACGGGATCTATTATCGAAGTGCGCCCTGTTCGAGGATTCGAGGGAGCTTCGAGTGTGCGCGGTGGTGAGGACTTTCTCGTGATCGGGATGGGATATGATGATCGTCTACTGGCCGCAGTCGCCGAAAACAAAGACAAAGCTGAGAAACATCAGGTATTTGGCCTCCCTTCGTTGAGGGCAGATATGTATCAGGAGAGCGTGTTGAGGTCGCGCCGAGCGGCTGACGAACTGGGGGACCCCAACTTTTCCGAGACGCACCGATCTTTCGCACCCGCCAACGACCCATTTGGAACAGCATCGGTGCTAGGCGAAATCATAGAGCAAAGACTAGCCCGACACCGCAGCACCAGCATAATGCTATGCCCGCTGGGTACGAAGGCACAAGCGCTTGGCTTTGCACTCTACCACATCTTTGAGGGCCCCCCGCTCGGCGCACGGATCGTTTTCCCTTTCAGCGAAGGATATTCCCCCAAGACGGGGACCGATCTGGCACGAGCCTGGCTTTATCGCGTCGAATTTGTATAGTGCTGTCGGGCAACGACCAAAAAAACTGGCCGAGAGAGACCATGATGCTCATGTCCGCTATGCGCAAAGCTGTTGATAAGCGGGCATGTCCGACTTGAGGCGTAAGCGGAAGGTCTGCTTATCTCAAGCGGCTCCTCCTGGGGGTAAGTAGCAGTGGAACAGAAAACCTGCATAGGGTTACGCTGCGTACGGCTATCGAATGAGAACCACCTCAACTCCGATTGCGTCCGCAATTTCAGCCCATGCCCGATCGGCCGTGACAGCGGGGAGCCCCATTTTCTTGGCTAGTGCCAGACAGGCGCGGTCTCCGTGACTGAGAGCCTGAATCAGAAAGCGGTTTGATTGATTTTTCGCAGAACTCTGCGGATATGGGCAATCATCAACCACGCGTGGGATGACGAGATTGTTGCCTCGACATCCTTCGTGAGGCGACGGCAACGTCCGAGCCATGCAAAGCTACGCTCCACGATCCAGCGTTTGGGCAGGACGACGAAGCCTTCGGCCCGATCGCTACGTTTGACGATCTCGATCGTCCATCGGCCGAGTTCAGCCAGCGCACCACGCAACTTCTCGCCAGCATATCCCCCGTCACCGATCAGATGGCGAAGCCAGGGAAACAATGAGCGTATCCTGACCGCTACCAGCGGCGCACCATCACGATCCTGAATGTCGGCGGGATGTACAACAGCCGCCACGACATGACCCAGCGTGTCGGTCGCGATATGTCGCTTGCGTCCCTTGATCTTCTTGCCCGCGTCATAACCGCGTGGGCCGCCATTTTCAGCGGTTTTAACCGACTGGCTGTCGATAATGCCCACTGAAGGCGTGGCGTCTCGCCCGTCCTGCTCACGCGACAGGATCACGAGAATATGGTTCATGGCTTCCCATCGTCCCTCGCGGATCCAACGGTAGAAATAGCCCTGCACGGTCGTGAAAGCGGGAAAGTTACGAGGCAATTGTCGCCACTGGCAACCCGTAGTGACGATATAGAGGATCGCCTCCATGACCCGGCGCAAATCCGTACGTCGTGGTCTCCCCAGTCGTTTCCTCTCGGGCATCAAAGGCGCAATCAGCGCCCACTCCGCATCGCGAAGGTCGCTTGCATACTCCAGGTCGTCCCTTTGATACTGCGCTCGGGTGATTTCAGTCCAGGCCATCTTGATCTCATCAGGTTATCGCAAACCCATGAATCATAACCCGCTGAAATCACTCAACTCATTTTCGGTCAGACACTGAGACCAACCCGCTTAGTCGCATCGCGCATCAATCCGGCCGCTAGAGCCAGATTGTGATCAAGGGGCCGCACGTCGAGGCGTAGAGCCGCGATAAGTTCGGATATTCCTTCGACTGGGACGCCTTTATCAACAGCTTTAGAAACGATCTCCTGCAGGTTGATCGCGGAGATGGCTGCATCGCGCAGCCAGTACCGAGCTTCTTCAGCTCCTTTTTCTTCGTTTAGGTCCGCAAAGACAGCGGATGTGTCGATGACGCAAATCGGCATCAGCGCTTCGCCTCATCGTCATGGCTGTCGAGCGCATTTTCAGCGCGTCGCTCAGCAATGACTTCGTCGGATATCGAGGTGCCGGCCGGGACATATTTTCGGAACAGTGCTCTGGCCCGATCAAGCGAGGCATCAGGCGTCATTAAGCGAACCTGCCCATCTACGATCTCCGCCATGAGCTGGCCGCCTTTTTCGACGCCGAGCGACTTACGCAAGCCAACCGGCAGAACAAGTCGACCATTCGGCATAACGTTGACACGAATCATGCAACTGATCTCCTGTTCAAAAAGGCTGCAACCTTGTTTTGGGTCATTTTCCGAGTTTAGGTCATTTTTATTGTTGGTGCCATAAAATTCGGGTGTCCGAAAACGATCGTTTTCGGACAGGGGGAGACCAATATGTCCGTAAATTACCTTTATAGGGTTCTGGACAAAGCTCACCTTCCGGACACCCTATTTAGACGGCAGCAAAAATTGCTCTCCTCCGTTTGATCCGATGCTGATTAGAAATCATAGACGGGCTATGCGTCTGAACTGTCGGTACCGTCCGAGCCATCATAAGGATAGACCTTGCCAACACCGTCTACAGCATGCGGTGCTTTCTCTTCTTGGAAGACGTCAGCGCTGCCGCTTAGCAAGGCAGAGCGTGAAATTCCCAATCTGCTCAGAACACAGATCGAATGCCTCCTAGAAATCGCCAATAGTCTAAAATTGTGAGGCAGCCGCATCGATTAACAGTTCTTCGGTACCTCGAATTGAATATTCCAGTACTCGTGAGCGGTTATCATAATTTTTTTTTGAATTACCTGTGAATAGCGGACGTCTGGTAGCGCCGATATGCCTATGGGGTAGGCGGGAACTCTAGCGACACTTTTTAGCTACCGAATTTGCGTAGGCTTTTGTGTTTTCGGAGATACTGGCGGTTTTGAAGGGTATAAGGTCAGGCCTGTTGAAGTTACGTCAGTTTTAGCATCCGGATAAACAGCTTGAGCCAATTTTAAATTATCGATGAACTTTGTTTTAAAATGGCCCATGCGAACAACTCCAGTTCCGAATTGAGCTTTAATGGCAAGCCAAGATATAGGAGTAGGGCGTTGTAGAACATGTAGTCGATAAGCCAACCAGCAGTAGATATCGAGAGCTTGCGAGTGTCCATTTAAAGATCTGATCGCAGCTTCTTCAATTGGGACAGGATGTCGAATGAGTTGTTCAAAAAATACTTCTGATAATTTTACACGTTCTAAAAACTGTGTTTTGTTTTGCTGATTATCTTCGAAAAACATTGCTGTATCGACAATGTTCTGATTGATGAGACCGCTAGAGTTCCCACCATGAAATTCGAAATTAATTCGGCATCTTGAGATTCGTTCGGCTTGTTCTCTAAGTGTCTGACCGAAAATGAGTTGAGTGATTTCAGTGGATTATGATTCATGGGTTTGCGATAACCTGATGAGATCAAGATGGCCTGGACTGAAATCACCCGCGCGCAGTATCGCCGGGACGACCTGGAGTATGCAAGCGACCTTCGCGATGCGGAGTGGGCGCTGATTGCGCCTTTGATGCCCGAGAAGAAACGACTGGGGAGACCACGACGTACGGATTTGCGCCGGGTCATGGAGGCGATCCTCTATATCGTCACTACGGGTTGCCAGTGGCGACAATTGCCTCGTCATTTTCCCGCCTTCACGACCGTGCAGGGCTATTTCTACCGTTGGATCCGCGAGGGACGATGGGAAGCGATAAACCATATTCTCGTGATCCTGTCGCGTGAGCAGGACGGGCGAGACGCCACGCCTTCGGTAGGCATTATTGACAGCCAGTCGGTTAAAACTGCTGAAAACGGCGGTCCACGCGGTTATGACGCGGGCAAGAAGATCAGGGGCCGCAAGCGGCATATCACGACCGATACGCTGGGTCATGTCGTGGCAGCCGTCGTGCATCCCGCCGACATTCAGGATCGTGATGGCGCGCCGCTGGTAGCGACCAGAATACGCTCATTGTTTCCCTGGCTTCGCCATCTGATCGGTGACGGCGGGTATGCCGGCGAGAAGTTGCGTGGTGCGCTGGCTGAACTCGGCCGATGGACGATCGAGATCGTCAAGCGTAGCGATCGGGCCGAAGGCTTCGTCGTCCTGCCCAAACGCTGGATCGTGGAGCGCAGCTTTGCATGGCTCGGACGCTGCCGTCGCCTCACGAAGGATGTCGAGGCAACAATCTCGTCATCCCACGCGTGGTTGATGATTGCCCATATCCGCAGAGTTCTGCGAAAAATCAATCAAACCGCTTTCTGATTCAGGCTCTAACGTCAGCGATGGATTTTCCGCCCTGTGGAATGCCCATTCGCTTGAGCCAATCTCTTAGAGCCTGATCCGAAAGTTTTTGAACAATACCAGCCTGTTGTGATTCATCCGTCTTTACGAAGAGATGGAGTGAATGGTGACATGGACTGGTATTGCCCGACGTGAACATAGCCGGGAAGGACTGCG
>NZ_JAPIVJ010000033.1:0-10332 GCF_054182245.1 Komagataeibacter sp. NFXK3 | reverse complement strand
AACAGCTGCGACAATGAAATGCGCCATATCGTCAGCCGGAAGCCACGACGTCAGATCAGGCGGCAGAAGATACGGCTGGGATCGGTCAAACGGGATGAAGCGGCTCATCGCGACACTCTACAGCCTTACCCCTTCACAGGGTACCCCAACCCGACAGGCTGCTCGGTCGCCTCCCGCCATGCGTCGATGCCGTGGTCGGCAATAAAGTCATGGGCGCCGTCATCTTCGGGGTGCGGCATTTCCGGGCCGTGATAAAAAGGATTGCGATGCCAGACGTCCCGGTCCGTCAGGACCCATGCGTGGTCGGGCGCAGCACGCGAAAGCGCAAAGGCCTCGTCGCGGTCTGCCATGGATTCATATTCGCTCATGCGGGTCGATCCTTGCGGAAAGGTACCTTGCCGTGGGTGGCCGGACCTGCCGCGGGTCCGGCCGGGTCGGTCAGAAGCCGAGAGCGTCCATCTCGGCGGCTGCGGCCCGCTGGTCGATGGTGCGGGCGTTGCTAGCCGTGTAGGGCTTCCACGGGGCGCCGATCATGTCCTCGTAGGCGGCAAGGGCCCCGCGGGCGGACGCGACCAGAGCGGCGGCCTTGATTCCCTGCTCGGCTGCGAAGCGGCGGGCGTTGGCCGCCCTGTTTTCCAGCCCGTCGACGCCCATCCGGTCCTCTTCGCGATACTCGTTGAACTGTGAGGACAGTTCGCGGGCCTGCGCGCGCTTGGCGTCATAGAACTGGGCGGCCCCGAAGGCGGACGCGACAGCGGCGCCAGCCATGCGCTGGAGGTGCATTTCCAGCCCCTTGTCGTTCTGCTCGCCGTTCCATGTGGTCACGACCAGCACGGGCGAGAGGCTGCGGGCGATGACGGTGAAAGCCTGCCGGGCCGTTTCCGCGAGGGCGTCGGCGTCGAAGTCCTCAAGACCGAAATGGGAAACGATCTTGGTGATCTGGTCGGGAACGGGGATCAGGGCTTCGGCGGCCTCGATGGTGATGACAGGCGCGCGCCGGGCCGCTTCCTCGAAACGGCGGGCGGCGGGGGCCTTCTGGCCCGCTTTTGCCTTGCTGGCGGCTTTCTTCTCTTGCGCGGAAGCGAGGGCGGCGGTCATTGTGTTGGTAGCGTTGGACATGAAACTAGGCCTTTCTGTCTGGCGTCAGCCCTGTCCGGTGTGTCAGCACCGGGCGGGGCGTCTGTGGCGGGAACCATTTCCCTCTCCACAAATAAAGAATAGTACAGACAGAATATAAATACAATAAAAAAGACAATATATTATGAGTAAACATTAGTTTACTATTGTTTTTATTCCCTTTAT
Source organism: Komagataeibacter sp. NFXK3 (assembly GCF_054182245.1). Classification (NCBI taxonomy): domain Bacteria; kingdom Pseudomonadati; phylum Pseudomonadota; class Alphaproteobacteria; order Acetobacterales; family Acetobacteraceae; genus Komagataeibacter; species Komagataeibacter sp. NFXK3. The sequence continues at coordinate 9,030 of NZ_JAPIVJ010000033.1, read as the reverse complement.
TTCCTTATGCCCATTTTATTAATCGCAGTATTATCAGGAATCTCATAAGTATTCATCCTGAAGAACCCCAGGGCGAGCGGTCGAACCGTTGCGTGAAAGCGTGGAGACCCCGCAGGGGGCTCCAGTGAGGTTAGCGGCGCAGCCGCTTAGCGAACCAGAGTGAGAGAACCCCGAAGGGGCCGCCCCTGATTTTCTTTTTTTCCTGTTGAACAGAGATGTTTCCCGGACCGGCCCTTTCGGGAGAGGAAACCGTATCCAGACGCCCTGTACCTGCGCCGCGTTTTGCGGCCATGCGCTGCAGGGCCACAGCTCCCGTTCGTCTGTGACCCGCGACATTCCTTCAGATACTCTTGATGAAGCCGGAAGGCGTGCCTTCGGCAGGATCGACAAACACCACGTCATCCGGTGCCCGGCGCGGTGTGTCGATGGCAAGAAAAGTGACAGGATCACGCAGGATACGCGGCACCGCATGCACCGCACGCCGCGGAAAGACCAGCAGGTGCCCGGGAACAAACGGCGCTTCTTCAGCCGGATCATCAATCCAGAATGTCCCTTCGCCGGAAAGCACATGGAGGACTTCATCACACTGGGTATGATAATGCGGCGGCACGTCCCGATAGATCCGGAACACCCTGATACTGGCTTCCGGCCTGTCGGTCAGATAGGTATCCAGCAGCATCGTATCCGCAGTGTGCGGGAACGCTGCCACAATCCTGTTGAGATCGAACCGTCCACCGGTACGGTTCAGGGTCATCAGATGCTCTTCATCAGTCATGAGGCCTGTTCTCCGCCCATGTTCCACACCATGTCTCGACGAGCGCTTTTGCGGATTCAGTCATGGTCTTCTCCATTTCAGCCAGGAAAACCTTCGAGCACGATCTTGCCCTTTGCCTGGCCGCTCTCGATCAGGGCATGGGCCTGCCGCAGGTTCGCCGCCGTGATCAGGCCGAGGTTCCTGCCAAGCGTGGTGCGGATACGCCCGTCATCCACGAGGCGTGAGACTTCGTTGAGAATCTCGCCCTGCCTGCCCATATCGGCTGTGCCGAACAGCGGGCGGGTGAACATCAGCTCCCAATGCAGCGACAGGCTTTTCTTCTTCAGCGGCAGGGCGTCGAGCGCGGCCGGGTCATCAATCAGGCCGAAATGCCCCTGGGGCGCGATCAGCGCGATAATCTCTGGCATATGCCGATCGGTCTGCGTCGTGGAAAAGACGAAGCCGGGCGCGCCGGTCGGAAGGGCGGCGACCTGCGCGGCAAGCGGCCTGCTGTGATCCACCACATGATGTGCCCCGAGGGATTTTACCCAGTCGCGCGTTTCTGGCCGGGAGGCGGTGGCGATGACCGTGACATCGGTCAGGACCCGCGCCAACTGGATGGCGATGGAGCTGACGCCGCCAGCGCCGCCGATAATCAGCACGGCTGGCTTCACGCCGGGGACTGACCGACGGATATCCAGGCGATCGAACAGCATCTCCCAGGCGGTGATCGCTGTCAGCGGCAGTGCCGCGGCTTCAGCCCAGTTCAGGGAACGGGGCTTACGGCCGACAATCCGCTCGTCGACCAGGTGGAATTCGGCATCGGTTCCCGGGCGATCGAGCGCGCCTGCGTAGAAAACCTCATCCCCGATGGCAAAATCCGCGACTTCAGGTCCAGTACCGACAACGATCCCGGCAGCGTCCCAGCCCAGAACCCTCCATTGACCCGCGTCCGGCGCGGCGCTGCGACGGACTTTTGTATCGACCGGATTGACCGACACAGCCCTGATTTCCACAAGGAGATCCCGCCCTGAAGGAACAGGCTTCGGCAGATCGATGTCCTGAAGGGACGCGGGATTGTCGATCGGGAGAGGCGTCTGGTAACCGACGGCGCGCATGATGTCTGCTCCTGTGTTGATGAAGGAGAACAGTGAGCATTATGCTGGGTTCGGACAAGAACGCACTTTTAACGCCCATAGTATCGGAAATGATACCGTCATGGCCCGTATCCGGCATAAATCACTTGATTGCAGTCCCGGCTGTGCCGTTGAAGCGACGCTTCAGCTGATCGACGGGAAATGGAAAGGGGTGATCCTCTACCACCTGCTTGAGGGAACCCTGCGCTTTAACGAAATCCGCAGGCGCCTGCCCAATATCACCCAGCGCATGCTGACAGCCCAGCTCCGCGAACTGGAACAGGACGGGTTTGTGCTGCGGACAGTCTACCCCGAGGTGCCCCCGAAGGTGGAATACAGCCTGACCGCACGGGGACGGACCCTGGAGCCGGTCATCATGGCCCTCAAGAAATGGGGGGACGAGAATACCGGGTTCAGACGGGATCCTGAATCTTCTGCGGACCTGGACGAGCCTGCCGCCGATTGTCCGGTCTCCTGCGTTCAGGCTGGCGGGTGAGCGGGCACTGTTGGTGATCCGCATCCACATTGCGGACATGCACCCGGACTCTCACCCGGAACATAGACGGTTCCCAGTATTTCCTGCCCCAGTCGCATGACGGACAGATATACGGGACACGCTATCGGGCCATGGAACCACAGGGGGAAACTGCGTGGTAAGACTTCGACGTCATCGCGTGAAGCCTCCCGGCAGGTGTCGGCTGACAGCCCATGAGATGCAGGTATGGCGGTCCTTTAGCGCCGCCATCCAGGGCGAAAAAGGAGAGAGCGCCGTAGCCCACGTGCTCGACCGGAGCGGCCTGGCCGTGCTGCACGACGCCATGCTGCCGGCAGGTGGCGGCAGGACGACCCAGATTGACCACCTGTTTCTCAGCCCGAGGGGCATCCATGTCGTAGAGACAAAGCGGTATGGCGGCGAACTGACCGGACACCCGGAAGATGAACGGTGGCGACAGCGTTTCGCGGGCGAGGCGCCCGACGCCCCGCCCCGGCTGATTTACAGCCCGGTGATGCAGAATGCCGCCCATTGCCGCGCCGTCTACGCGCTGGCCCGCCTCGTGGACCCGACCATCCAGGTCTTCAGCCACGTCGTGATGACGGGAACTGCGGTCCTGTCGCCGGCGCTTGTCGCCTGCACCCTTTCCCTTTCCGAATTGGAAACCCTGCTGCACGATCTTGAGCGCAACGTGCCGCGGGGCACACTGACTGACGCATGGCGGCGCATCGGGCTTGCCTGCCATGCCAGCGGGCATCAGTAAGCGGCCTCCCTGTCAAGAAAATCGAGCAGTTCCGCGATTTCCCCGGTTGAGAGCATGCGCCCACGACAGTCCTCGCTATCGCGGGGAAAATCGAGCGGCTCACCACCATGGTCACGGTTGCCGGCACTGATCCAGAGTACCCGCTCCGGCTCCTCGGGGTCATAATCGAGGCGAACCCCAAGGCCATCTCCAAGGTCGATGAAATCGGAGAACAGGTCGTCCTCACACCGAAGCGGAAGCGTGCCGATTTCCACACCGACCCATCTGTCGGGAAATCTGGCCCGGAGAAGGTCGGCGAGCTGGCGCGTGTGCAGCCTGAGATCCGTCGGATCCCGGACGGGCGGCGGTGGCTCCAGAGGCTGCAGGAAACCCGCCTCGTCATCATCCCAGTCATCGGGCTCAATCGGCGGCACCGGCTTTTTCGCCATAAAGCAGACGTCCTTCGACCAAAAGAAAAGCAATTTAAGACCGAAGCGTCGGGCGGAACCAGCCTGTTTGGTGCAATGCCCCGGCCGCGCGAACGCATGTCGCCGCTGCCGGAGCATGCATTGTCCGCATTCACAAGCCAAGCGCATTCAGTTCCTGATCAACCTGCCTCCAGCGACCGTCAGACTGGCGTGGTTCGTTCCTGCCGTGATTCCAGCTGCTGACCCGGTTCTCGAGTGGAATTTCGTCAATGAACCGGCTCGGACGGGAAGATCCGCCCTGGCGATAATCACAGAACGTGATCGTGGCCTGCTCCATAGCCCGGGTCAGCGCCACATAGGCAAGGCGACGCTCCTCTTCGGGATTGCGCGGCATCGCACCGGGGAAAATCGCCTCTTCCCACGCAGGAAGAAAGACGTGCCGGAATTCCAGTCCTTTCGACCGGTGCATGGTCATGAGCTGAACGCGATCACGACCTTTTTCTCCAGGTGCTCCGCCTGCCAGTGCCGCATGCTCCAGCAGGTGTTCCACGCGCCGGAAACCCTGGGCCAGTTCGATCAGTTCCGCGAGGTTTTCGCGCTGGGTTGCGGCTTCATCCGAATCATCAGCCCGCAGCATGTCCAGATACCCTGTTGCCTCGAGCAGGCCGGTAAGGCGCTCCCCAAGGCTTTCCCCTTCCCGACATCCGATCTGTCTGAGAATCTGGACGAATCCCTGCAGCGCCACGGCACATCTCGGGGACAGCCGGGTCCGTGTGGCCGCCGCGCATAGCGACAGACCACCCGTCGAAGCCTCCATCTCGATTTTCCCCAGGCCCCTGGCGCCAAGGCCCCGCGGGGGCCGGTTGGCCATCCGCCGAAAGGCTTCGTCCGACCTGCGCTCATCGGGCCATGCGCAAAGCGTCAGCAGGGCCAGAGCGTCCTTGACGGCGGTACGCCGATAGAAACCCACATCCCCGATGATCTCGTACGGAATGCGAGCGTGGAGCAGTGCTTCCTCCAGCGTTCGGGAGAGCCTGTTCTGGCGGTAAATGATAGCCATGTCATGCCAGGCGACGCCGGTCGCCGCGCGGCGGCCAATCTCCCGGATGATCGCCGCAGCTTCCTCGGTGGCGTAGGAGAACCCCAGAACCTCGATCGGGAGGCCCTCGCCCCGACGTGTAAACAGTCTCTTTTCGATCCGCGACGGGTCAAATGAAATCACCGCATTCGACGCATCAAGAATATGGCGGGTGGAACGGAAGTTCTCCTCCAGCTTGAACATCTTCGCATCAGGAAACTCATGCGGGAAGTTCCGCAGGAAGCCGACTTTCGCCCCCCGCCAGGAATTTATGTGGAATACAATTTCACAACCTCAAAAAAGCAATTTTAAGGTTTCTTTAGGCGGGATATATGACCTGTACCTGACGTACCCACCAGCCAGTCTCTCAGTTTTGACCAACGTAGCCTTCCGCCCTGATTTCGCACAGCTATGGCCAGAGCCTTCTTCTGTCCCACAAGCACGACCAGCTTCCGGCCCCGTGTCACGCCGGTATAGAGCAGGTTCCGCGCCAGCATGGCGTAATGCTGCGTCACCAGCGGAATCACCACCGCCGGGTATTCCGAGCCCTGGCTCTTGTGGATGGTGGTGGCGTAGGCCGGCACCAGTTCGTCCAACTCGCCGAAGCCATAAACGACATCCCGTCCATCGAATGAGACCGTCAGTTCGCCCTCTTCCACATCGATCCTGCCGATAACGCCGAGGTCTCCATTGAAGACATCCCGGTCATAATCGTTGGCGATCTGCATCACCTTGTCGCCCGGACCATAGGTCCAGCCGAACCGCTCGACCTTCACCTCGTCCGGCGGGTTCAGCGCCTGCTGCAATTCGATATTCAGCGACCGCGCCCCAAGGCCACCCCGGTTCATCGGGCAAAGCACCTGCACGTCGCGAACCGGGTCCAGCCCGAACCGCGCCGGGATGCGATCCCTCACCACGGCCAGCAACTTGCGCAGCCCGACCTCGGGCTCGGCCGCCTCCACGAAGTAGAAATCCGATCCCTCTTCCGCGCTCAGTTCGGGCATCCTGCCCTCGTTGATCCGATGCGCATTGGTGATGATCCGGCTCTGTGCCGCCTGGCGGAACACCTCGGTCAGGCGCACCACAGGGACAGCATCGGAGCCGATGATGTCGGCCAGCACCTGCCCCGGTCCGACAGAAGGCAACTGGTCCACGTCGCCGACGATCAGCAGAGCCGCGCTGTCAGGTAACGCGCGCAGCAGGGAGCGCATCAGCAGCACGTCGACCATGCTGGCCTCGTCCACGACCAGCAGGTCGCAGGTCAGCGGGTTGGTATCGTCCCGCTTGAAGGTGCCATTGCCCGGATCCGTCTCCAGCAGTCTATGGATGGTCTTGCCTTCCAGCCCCGTGCTTTCCGACAGGCGCTTCGCCGCCCGGCCGGTCGGCGCGCAAAGTTGCACGTCTGTGCCCTTGGCAGTCACGATCTTCAGAATGGCGTTGACCAGCGTGGTCTTGCCCACGCCAGGACCACCCGTGATCACCAGCACCTTGCTACGCAGTGCAAGGCGCACCGCTTCCTGCTGGCTGGGCGCCATGGCAAGTCCGGTCTTGCCTTCCACCCAGGTCATGGCCTTTTCAGCATCGATCTCCGGCCAGGGCGGCCGACCCACGGCGCAGGCGCGCAATCGCTCGGCGATGCTCTGCTCCGCACGATACAGGCCGGCAAGGAAGATGCAACTCGTCTCTCCCACGCTATCAGCGACCACGTCTCCCGCTTCCAGCTCCAGCGCGAGGGCTGTTTCGATCAGAGGGGCGGCGACCTCCAGCAGTTCGGCGGTGCTGGTCAGGAGTTCACCGACCGGGAGGCCGCAATGCCCTTCATCCATCGCCTCACCAAGGGCATAGGAGATCCCGGCCCTCACCCGGATCATGGCATCAGGCGCGATCCCCATCTTCCGGGCGATCTGGTCGGCGGTCTTGAACCCGATGCCCCGGATGTCCTTCGCCAACCGATAGGGGTTCTCGCTGATCAGTCTGACCGCATCCTGCCCGTAGGTCTTGAAGATCCGTACCGCCCGCGACGTGCCGACGCCGTTGCTGTGCAGGAACAGCATGATCTCGCGGATCACCTTCTGGTCTGCCCAGCCACCGACAATCCGTTCGGCCCGCTTGGGACCAATGCCTGTCACTTCCCGCAGGCGATGCGGTTCCTGCTCGATCAGGTCGAACACGGCCTCGCCGAACGCTTTCACCAGTTTTTTGGCATAGACGGGACCAATGCCCCGGATCATGCCCGAGCCGAGATAGCGCTCTATGCCTTCGACCGTGGTCGGCGGACTGGCCTTGAGGAACTCCGCCTTGAACTGCAAGCCGTGGGTGTGGTCGTTGAACCAGCGCCCCGACATCTGCACGAACTCACCCGCCGAGATCATGGCGGCATGGCCGACGACAGTGACCAGATCGCGCTGCCCCCGCACCTTCACCCGCAGGACGCAGAAACCGTTCTCGGCATTGTGGAACGTCACCCGCTCCACGAGGCCGGCCAGCGCTTCCGTTTGGCATTGTTCTCCAACCACGGCACTGGTCATTCTGATTCTGTGAACGGAGAAGACACTTGGGAACCGCATGTTGCCGAAATTTCGCCAGGCGTTCGGCCATCCAGCGCTGGCTTATCTCGAAGCTTGTTTAACATTCCCTCCAATGCTTCAACGTCTCCGGACACGGCATCCCGTTCCTCTGGGCTTAACCAGACCTCTTCCAGTAAACGATTGGCTGCTTGCTGAGCGGCCAGGACAACGCCCTTGGCGCTTGGCTTCGGAATATTGAAATAACAGCGTGCGCATGCCATGCGATGCGGACAAGTGCTCCAAAACGCATTGCTACAGTAAGAATCACCTAAATCGTAATACTTCCAAGGTGCTCCATCCTTCGTTGCGCCTGCCGCAATAACCTCCTTATCAATAACAATTTCGATCATCCGCGCCGCCTGATCCGCCTTGGCAAACGCACTCGCCAATTGCGTAGGTTTCGACCGAACATAGCTCATCGTCGATTGAACGGACGTATGGCCGCACCATTTTGCCAAATCGAATATTGTCATTCCTTGCGGAACGCTGGCCAGCATAGAAACGGCTGAAGCCCGTCCACGGTGACTTGTAATACGGCCTTTACTGTCCTCAATCGGAATACCAGCCTTTTTGCACAAAAGCGGGATAACAGTCTGATTTAAAACTTCCTTCGCGATTGGCCTGTTCCGAAGTTGAAAGAGAAAATGTACATGTTCACCGGTTCGCCGATCAAGATGTTTGCGGGGTGACGCTCGTTTTTTCATCCAGGCCGTAATGTACTTATGAACAGCATGGCCGACCGGTTTAGTGTACGCGACCGAAGTTTTACCTTCCGGAACATCAAGCCAGCAGACCTGCCCTGCCGGAACGACGTTGCCAGACTGATCAACCACATCCTCTGATTGTTCGCGCGTGCAGCCGACCCGAAGTCGGGCGATCTCATTGCTCCGAAGGCCTGCATGTGTCCACACCACGGCGATTGCCTGCAACAGGGCGAATGGATAGAAACAGTCAGGAGAAAGATCGTCTGGTTCAATGTTGAAGCTGGCCCAGGTCAGTTTCAGCCAAGAAGCATCATCTATGGTCCTAGGATTTACGCCAATATATTTCGCAATATTCTTCGGTGTCGAGAGATGATATCGCGGATTACACCGGAGCTGCGCCCATTCCCAACTCTGAATATCAGATAAAAACCGACGCATAACCTGATAATAAGCAACTTTCGTTGGAGCCTGTAGAGGCTGGCCAACTGTTGGGATCAGACGATAATCAAAGGTGGAACCGCCCCAATCGCCAATACGTAACCTGTCGACGGCGGCGAGATAGTCGGCACATACCGATACCGTCCATTGCTCTGGTCCTGTGACCTCAGGATGCTCGCGACCCAACCAGATTCCGATACGGGTCAGAGTGTTGTAAACTGCTCGCCTCGACCCTTCTCGCAAGGTTGTTGTTTCCAACCAACGTCGGCACCATGTCATCCACTCAGGATTGATATTATCAGTTTCAGTTCCATGACGAGGTTGGTATGCCCGGAAATGAATAACCTTCGATGTAAGCCCCATTGCGGCCAAACCGTTTGACAATATTCCAATCCGCTTGGCGATATGATTTCCTGTGTAACACTCTCGTGTATGTTCCAGTATCTTCCTATCAAAACTTTCAAGTTTTGGATTCTCGCCTTGTAATGCAACTGCAGCAAATACTGATGGTACGAGGGGCCGAACGGTCTGACAGACGAAGCCGACACGGGTTAGGGCCGAGAATGTCAATCGGCACTCAAAAATAACCCCTGATCGGCATGCAATATTAACCCCCTGTTGAAGGCCCGGCCTGTCTCCTGAAGCCGTAGGCGTAAGGAGACAGGCCGGGGCAGGTATGGATCTGGAGAG
>NZ_JAPIVJ010000032.1:0-11394 GCF_054182245.1 Komagataeibacter sp. NFXK3 | reverse complement strand
TGGTTGCGGGGGCAGGATTTGAACCTGCGGCCTTCAGGTTATGAGTTTGTAGGCAAGAGCTACGCCCTGCCACGAAATTCCCCGACGCATCCCGAAGAACCACTACTATCCTATTATTTTAATTGAATAAGTCGTTCATTTTGGCTCTTCTGTCTACGCTTACTCACGCTGACGTTTCAATCCCATTTGCATCCTATACGCATCCTGTGGAGGCAGCCATGCCCCGGATATCAAAGCGCATAATCGCCACCCTCCAGCCTGCTGAGAAGGACTACATCGTCTGGGACGATCAGGTCGCCGGCTTCGCCCTGCGGGTCTGGCCTTCGGGTCGGATGAGCTACGTGGTTCATTATCGAGCCAATGGCCGGTTCCGACGTTATACGATCGGCCATCATGGTCCCTGGACGGCAGACAAAGCACGCGATGAAGCGATTAAAATCCTCGCTCGTGTGAAAGACGGCAACGACCCAAACACCGAACGCGGCGAAGAGCGGACCTCCCCCACAATCAGTCAGTTCTGCAAGACTTTCATTGAACGGCATGTAAAGACGCATCTGAAATCAACCACACAAGCCGAATATCAACGCGCGATTGACCTGTTCATTATAAAAAAAATTGGCAGCCGGATGGTGGCCACCCTGACCCACTCGGATGTGGTCGCATTCCACCACGCCTATCGCCATATCCCGTATCAGGCGAACCGGACTCTGGGTGTGCTGTCGAAAATGTTCTCTCTGGCAATCCTCTGGGGTGTGCGGACAGACAACGTCAATCCATGCAGGGGCGTGAAACGCTATAAGGAGCAGAAGCGCGAGCGCTACCTCACAACAGAAGAACATCAGCGTCTTGGCAAAGCACTCGACGACGGCCGTTCCGCAATGCCGGAAGCCGTCAACGCGTTCCAACTCCTGCTTTTAACCGGTTGCCGCCTGCGGGAAATCCAACGTCTGAAATGGGAATATGTTTTTCTGGACGAAGGGATAATCAGATTACCTGACAGCAAAAATGGTGCCCGCACGGTTCAGTTGGGCGAGAGTGCGATCGGCTTGCTTGGAGACATCACGCGGGTTGAGGGCAATCCCTATGTCATCACGGGACGGAAAGACGGTGGTCACCTGACCGATCTGGAGAAGCCGTGGCGGCGCATCCGAAAGGAAGCCGGGCTGCATGATGTCCGCATTCACGATCTCCGCCATTCCTTTGCATCCGATGCGCTGGAACTCGGCGAGGATCTGGTCATGATCGGGAAACTGCTGGGTCATCGCGATCTCAAATCGACCGCACGTTATGCTCACCTCAAGAAAGAACCAATCCAGCGTGCAGTCAAAGGGATCGATTTGAAAATTTTTACGGCACTTGTTTCAGGAGGCAGCGAGAGCAACATCTGAACACGTCAATTATGCCCTGCCTCACAGAACTATTTTTAAAAATACCTAAAAATATATTCGGCTTTGTTGCACAATTCACTGATTGGTCGTGCTGAACGCTCTTATGTTTTTTGTTATACGACCGCCTAAGTGATTGAGGTTCCGAGCGTTGTGAAGCGGTTAAAAGTAGCAACGTGGATGTGAACTTCGGCGATCTTCCACGTATTTGCGAAACAAAGCCGCCGCCAAGCCAAAATGGGCTCTTCAAGCATCCTGGTAGGAATGCCTGCCATGTGTGTGCAATATCGGGTTGACAGGCTCGCAACCACAATGGATTTTATAAAAAGTCTACCGTGACAGGAGCATATGTTTTCAAAAGATGGCCCATGCCATACATCCTGCGCCCCGCTCTTCATTGAGCCGCTGGTTTCTGGTCGCGTTCACGCTCATGGGCTTTCTGGGGCAACTCCTGATCCAGAGTCAGGCAATGCCGGGAGAGATGCCTCGTGCTACCATCCTGCGCCTGACAGGCATTGATATCGCTCCACATGTTTATCACACGCCACATAAGCACTCCGTCTGTGCGGATATGCCTGGCATGACAATGGACAATGTGACGCAGGCTGTGTCAGCCGACAATGAGGGCGACCACGACCACATGTCCGGGCATCCTTCTCATCACGATGGAAGCTGTCCGTTATGCCCTCTCCTGCACCTGCCAGTATTCCTGTTCACAGCTCTCGTTATCTTGCTGGCACTGGCGTTTATTCGTTGGCAACGCCACGTCAACATCGTTAACCCCCGTGCTCCACCTGTCATCACACTTGGTGTTCCTTTCTCCTGTGGCCCCCCTGTGTCTGCGGTCTTCTAGCGCCCGCAGGCTGTTTAAGCTGTCATTCATCGACCGTACGCGTTCACTTAACGCATAGTGCGTCGCTGACGTCATAAACTAATGACGAAAAAGACAATGACCGTCCTGCTGGCTGAACGATATTCTCAGCTCAGGATCAGCTTCCATGTTTTCGACACATGTTTGCGCACGCAGGTTCCATCGCGCGCACTTACTTTCAGCCGCCGCAATTTTTCTTATCCCGTCCTTCGCGGCGCATGCCAATGAACTGCCCGGAAAAGAGCGTGAGAGTGCCGCATCAACCAGGCAGGCGGCGATTAAAAAAACTCCGGAACAGTCATCACGAAACACGTCAAAACAACTCGGCGCTCACGTAAAAACAGGAGCAGCCGTCCCTATATCCAGCAACGCAGCTGAGCGGCTCGTTGTCACAGCCACGCGAACGCCACAGCAGATCCAGGACGTTCCCGCCTCGGTCAGCCTGATAACACGTCAGGACATCCAAATGAGGCAATCTTCCACGATTTCAGATGCCCTCAATCGCTTGCCTGATGTCGATATGGTCGGCACGGCGCGTATGGAAGGTCAGGTTCCCCAAATCCGTGGGTTTGCGGGACGCGAGATCATTTTGATGGTCGATGGCGCACGGCGTAATTGGGATTCCCAAGGGATTGAAGCGCCGCTTTATATCGATCCCGCCTTTATCCAGAGTGTAGAAGTTGTCGCCGGATCAGCGTCCACTCTTTATGGAACAGGTGGTCTCGGCGGAGTTATGTCAATTAAGACTATTGACGCAAAGTCCCTTCTGAAACCGGGTCAAGGCTTGGGCGGAGAAATTGATGGCGGCTATCAAAGCGCCAACGGAAATGGGAAGGGATCAGCAAAAATATACGGAAAATGGGGCAAGTTCGATGCGCTTCTTGCTTATTCTGGGCAAACCTTCAACTCGATACGATTAGGGGGCGGCGAGAGACTTTCACCCAATGACGGGCAAAGCCACAGCGCACTACTTAAACTTGGATATGACATCAATGACCGAATTAGAATAGATTTTGGTCAGCAATTTTATCTTGATGAAAACTATAGATCTTCAGTGCCACAAAAAGGTCCTTCCACTTACCACTGTTCTACCTGCCAAGAGCAAAATGTCCGACAGGACGAGTCAACATTGCACCTCACAACACGTAACGAGCAAGGCGAGGAAGATGGAAGGCTGACCCTTTACAGAACGAAAATGGCCTCAAAGCAGGTGCCGAACAGCATGGACTCTAATGGCGGGTCCACTGTCCTTGAGACCTATGGTTTCGACTTACAAAAATCATACTTTCGTAATTTCGGATTGTTTGGAAGACATAAATTTACTGGAGGCGTAAATTACTACCGCGATTTTTATACGTACACCACATCTGGTTCAAATACACCCAACGCACAACAGCAGGTATATGGGGTTTACGGGCAAGATGAAATAAAATTTCGCCACCATGTCACTCTTTCCCCTAGCTTGCGTTACGATAGATACAATACCTTTCCTGAACACGGGAAAGGTCTCTCAAATAGCTCAAACGGTGCTATTCTTCCAAAAATAACATTATCGTGGCAACCAACACGCGAATGGATGATATATCTCAGTTGGGGGAAAGCTTATAATGCTCCCACCCCAGCGCAAAGCGACATGGATTTGACAGGCAATCAATGGTTCGCAAATTTTGTTTCTAACAAAAATCTAAAACCCGAATCTGCCAAAACATACGAAGGCGGATTTACTTATACAAAGAGCGCACTGTTTAGCGAGCACGATCGTGCGAGCGTCCGCGCTACAGGTTTTTACGAAGACGTAACCAATCTCATTCAAGAAGTTGCTATCGGGCGTTTTAATGGAAAATATGGGAAAAACAGACCCATTTATCAATATCAGAACGTTGGACACGCCACACGTTACGGTATTGAGCTACATAGTAATTACGACATAGGAAACTGGGGGTTTGATCTGAGCTTCAGCCACATAAGAGTCACAAACGCTCGGACCGGTGCTGGGTTGTACTCGCCTCCAGATAAAGTTGCCGCTGATATGCGTTACCGTTTTCCGAACATCGGACTGACTTTAATGTACAGCCTCATGGCCGTAGACGCTCAGAACTACGATGCAACTATTATTCGTCGGCGTCCCGGCTATATGGTGCACGACATACTCGCAACCTGGGCACCTCCTCGCAAGCCTTGGCGAATTAATTTTGCTGTTACCAACTTATTCGACAAGGAATACAGTATGTATAAAATGGCTTCCACAAACGTTGATTTTCCTGAAGTAGGTCGCAGCTTTCGCTTTGATCTATCATATAGATTTTGACAATCGCCAGGAGGTTATTCTGAAATAAATCAAATTATTACACGTAATTCCATTGATTTATTTCCTGTTTTTATGTATAATTAGACGCCACATAGAATGTCTATTGTGGTTACTGGAGGTATGAAATGACTATTACTATAACTATACTTAAAACCAAACAAATTTCTGTACCTGTCCGGGCCGGACTGCAGTGTGGTTCGGGTGTCTGCGGTTATAACGCTTAAAACAATACAGAGACTGGCGCCTTTCCGCGCCAGTCTCGCCCTAGGAGGTATACGATGTGTAACGGTTCTATTGGCATAAATTTCACTGGCGGCCAATCTTACTCATCTATTATGTCCCTTATTGACGAGGGACATATAGATTACGTCGAACTCCTGATCGACAATTTTTTACATCTCAATCCAACAGAAATTGCAAAGAAATTTCCTTGCCCTGTCGCATTCCATATTATGCAATCCCGTTTTTTGGAGCGAGGTGAGGAAGAATTAAAGTATATATCAAGCAGAATAACGCAAATGTCTGAGGCGTTTCAGCCACTTTATATTTCCGATCATATCGCACTTTTCGAGCATAACGGAACTAATTTTTATCAACTCGCCGAAATAAATTATGCAATAGGGTCAATATATTTTGATAAAATTCGGCGATGGCAGGATATGCTTGGTCATACTCTATATTTAGAGAATTATCCTTCACTGCTCGACGGTTCTTATGAAGCTCCAACTTTCTTCGAGCATATATCAAAGAAAACTGAATGTAATGTGTTGTTTGATATATCCAATGCTGTTTGTGCCTCTAGGAATACGGGCGCAGACATAGACGACTGGAAGAATGTAATATCGAAAACGCTACACTATCATGTTGCAGGATACACTCCAGCACCAAGCGATAATAATATTTTAATTGATTCACATTCGGAGCAAATTTCATCAGAAACGGAGATCTTCATAGATCGTTATGCTGATCTGTTTTTTCGTGAAAATACTACAATTACTTACGAACGAGACGGAAATTTTGATTACGACCTTATAGTGGAAGATTTAAACAGCCTTCGCTTGAAATCGAAAAACCAGAGTGTATACAATGAACAATCATAGAAAATATTTGCGTGATATCGATGTCATAGACTTTATGTCGCGCCCAGATCAGTTTTCTTTGTTTTCTGACAACAGGCGCGCGTTGGTGCGATTAGATATTGCGTGGCGCGGTTATTGGCATGCTCTTTATGATCCATGTCCATCCCTACTGGATTTTTCTGGTGATCAAGACGGATTCAATATTTTTCGGCCCTTTATGAGGTGGGGTTCTGAGCGAAAAATTTGTTTTGGTTGGCCATTACACCTCTGGGTTATCATTTGGTTGCAAGAAAATGAGATGCTGAATAGTTCTAATTCCGAAATCATTCTATCGGAATTGGCGGGAGCTGCAGCTGCTCGGTGGGCCATATCTGATCGCACAGAAGCACTAGGCATCGCCATTTACCGCGGTATCAAACAAAACTGGACTGTCGGCTGGAAGTGCCGTGCGGTAGATCTGCAACGAGAAATTCAAGAAATTGAAATTGGTGCGGATTTAAGCCCGGAAGATGATATTCCGTCGTATTTCCTTATTTTTGATAACAAAATTTCTGTATTCCCTGGATGGAGCCGCATACTGTGAGCAATTTGACCTATGCGCCGTCAGTGTATAGAATAAATTTTTTTTTGTTATTCATTGGGATGGGTCTATTTATTTTCCCGGCCTTTTCTTCAAACGAAGCCCACGCAGCACCAAAGCTCGGGCGCCTTACTTTCCAGGCGGCATTCGGAAACCAGCCGGTAAGTTGTGCTAGAACCATAAGCCCGGTGGGGACAAGCGACAATACGGTCCGCATCAACGATCTACGCTTCTACATCCACGATGTGGCGCTGCTCACGAAGGACGGCCGTGCGGTGCTGGTCAAGCCAGGGCCGTCCGGCCTCTGGCAGCGTGACGGGATAGCGCTGATCGACCTGATCGATCGCAATATTCCATGCAGCGATACGACTCCGTCGCCGAACTCGGCTATCAGTTTTGTTTGGCCGCAAGGCCATTTCACCGGCCTGCGCTTCACCGTTGGGCTGCCTATGGCCGCCAATCACGGCGATCCTACGATTGCACAGCCACCACTGAACATGACGAGCATGTTCTGGACCTGGCAGTCAGGATATCGTTTTTTCACGCTCGACATCACGATGATTCCGAAGCCTGGCGACAAAGCGCGACCGCACGGCTTCCCTGTCCATATCGGGAGCACCGGCTGTGTGTCCGCCAGCGCAGTCGAGGCGCCGAAGGGCGTGTGCACGGCCTCGAACCTCGTCATGGTCACGCTGCCGGAGTTCGATCCGGCGCATCAGACCGTGAAGCTCGACATAAGTCGACTGCTCGCTCTGAGTAATGTCAGCACCAACCAGATTAATAGTGCGCCAGGTTGCATGTCTGGACCGGACGACAAGGATTGCGCAGGTGTGTTCCGTGAGTTCGGCCTGCCATTCGGATCAGAGACCTCTCCGCCGGCTCAGTCGGTATTTCGGGGTCGATAAGATGCGCACGTTATTTCGCAAAGTTCTCCAGATGGCCCTTCTGGGTGGGGGGGCGCTGCTTCTATCGGCCGCAACCCGGCCCACGACGTGGCATTGGGACATCCCCTCCTGGGCGCCTGCGCCAGTCGTCCCGTCCGACAATCCGATGAGGGCAGAGAAGGTCGCACTGGGGCGGCGGCTGTTTTATGACAAACGGCTATCGGAGAATGGGACGCTCGCCTGCGCGTCGTGCCATCTCCAGAAACTGGGCTTTGCCTCTGGTGTCCCGACGCATGTAGGCGCGCATGGCGAGCCGGGACTACGCACGCCGATGCCACTGGCGAACGTAGCCTATCTGCCGAGCTACACCTGGGCCAATCCACAGCTCACCACTCTGGAAAAGCAGATGCTGATCCCGATGTTCAGCGACCAACCGGTCGAGCTGGGCATGGGCGGCCAGGAAAAGGCGCTGTTCGCCCGGCTCTCGGATGATCCCTGCTATGCGCGCCTGTTCCGTGTCGCCTTCCCCGAGGCGAAGGGCGCGATCACACTCTCCACGGTCACGAAGGCGATTGCATCCTTCGAGCGCACGCTGCTGTCCTTCGACAGTCCCTACGACCACTCGCTGCATGGCGACAAGACGGCGCTGTCCCCGGCCGCGCAACGGGGCGAGGCGCTCTTCTTCGGCGAGAAGCTCGAATGTTCGCATTGCCATAATGGCCTGAATCTGACCGACAATATCCGCGCGGCTAACATGCCCTTTCCAGAAACAGGCTTTCACAATACCGGCTTGTATAACGAGGACGGCAAGGGGGCCTATCCTGCCAGTGATCACGGGCTGCGGACAGTGACAGGCAATGCAGAGGACGAGGGGAAATTCCGCACGGAAAGCCTGCGCAATGTGGCTCTGACGGGTCCATATATGCATGATGGCTCCATCGCCACGCTGCACGACGTGCTGGCAGCACATTACTCGAAGGGAGGTCGGTCGGCGACAGGGCCACACGGAGAGAACCCGTTGCGCGACCAGTTCATAGAGCCGTTCGATATCAGCGAGGCGGAGATCGCGGACGTGATCGCCTTCCTGAACTCCCTGACGGATCAGAGCTTCCTCACCAACCCGGCGTTCTCAGATCCAGGAAAGACCTGCCCTTTGGCTCTGCCCTCAGCCTCTTCCTCTGGTAAAGGCGCACAATGATGACTTCGCGACTGGTGTACGGCTTATCGCATCTTAGCAACTCCGCCATGTCATCAGGCGTCGATATGGTATCTGGATCTGGTGTCTTCGTCTTCGATTCTTCGGGTAAAGACTATATCGACGCGGTGTCGGCACTGTTTTGCGCCACGCTCGGCTTTCATAATGAACGCCTGATCGAAGCCGCCACACGCCAGATGCGAGAGCTGCCAGTCTATCCCACCGCGCTAAACCGGACGGTCCCTGTCGTCCACGCGCTTGCGGACGCGCTCAGCGCGGCAGCGCCGATACCGGACGCTCACGTTCTTTTCGCCACAACCGGATCGGAAGCAATCGAAACTCTCATTAAAACGACTTGGTATATCAATAAACAACGAAATCCAAAACGGCATAAAATAATCACGCGTCGGGGGAGCTACCATGGATCGACGATATTTGCCACGAGACTTGGCGGGATCGAAAGCATTATCAATTCATTCGATCTGACGGGTGACGATATTCTGTATGCTGCGCAACCCCGCTGGCCACGTGACGCGTTGGCTGGAGAAACAGAAGAAGATTATGCGCACCGACTGGCTCGGGAACTGGCAGAACTGATAGATCAGACGGGTGCTGAAAATATCGCGGCATTTCTCTGCGAGCCAGTCTCGATTGCTGGCGGCATGTACCCAGCGCCGGAAGGATATTTTGAAGCAATCCGCAACGTCTTGTCGATGCGCGATATTCCTCTTTATTTCGATGAAATCGTGACGGGCTTCGGTCGAACCGGAAAGATGTGGGGAAGCCAGACCGTCAACCAGACGCCCGACTGCCTCGTCGCATCGAAGGGGCTTTCAGCGGCCTATCAACCGATTTCGGCGGTCGTCATGAATGATGATTTTCACTCCGCATTGGTGGACTGCTCGATTATGCATCATGGGTTTCATCATGGCGGCACATATCACGCACATCCTGTTGCCGCTGCCGTCGCCCTTGAAACGCTAAAAATCTACGAGGATGAAAGAATAGTTGATCATGTGCGGGATATTTCGGAACATTGGATAAAGATGATTTCGAAACTTGCGGCACACGAACTGGTCCGATCCACACGGACAATCGGATTATTAAGCGCGATTGAAGTCGGATTCCGTAGCTACAGGGAGCTTGATTTCCGAAATGATGAGAAGAGAGACATAAAACGGTCAGTTGTGAAAGCGTGTATGGAACACGGCGTCCTGATAAGAATCTCATACGACAGCATAATTTTAGCACCTCCTCTCATTATTTCTAAAAAAGACATTGATGAGCTTGAGCAACGCATGACGAAAGCTTTCAATACTGTTCTGTTTTCAACAGCATAGCTGCCTCGAAAGTATCCCTTTCTTTGGTCAATAAGAGACTTTCTTCTCTGAAAATCTTTGTCTTTCTGCTGTAATTCACACCAAGCAAGGAAAGTAAACATGACTTCTATCCGTAAAATCGTTGCCTCTATGTGTCTCGCAGGGAACTTCGTTCTGCAGATGGCGGACCCTGCCTATGCACATGCCCACCTGAACGCCGAAATACCCGCTGCGGATAGCACGGGAACGGCACCGCAGAGCCTGACGCTAGGCTTTACTGAAGCAGTAGTTGTCAAGCTCACGGGCGTCGTTGTCACTGGCCCCAAGGGTAATGTTATAGAAACAGGAAACGTTGCCCTGTCGGATGACGGCAAGACTCTGACGATCCCGCTCAAAATTGAGCTCGTGCCTGGACGATATTCCGTAACCTGGCACGCCCTTGCCGTCGATGGACACAAGACTCATGGCGTCTACGGGTTCACAGTTACTAACCGATGACACCGGATGCTTTCCTGATCCTATGTCGCGCCGCACGAGACAGCCTGGCGCTCTTTCTTACAGGTAGCCTGCTTTTTGCAGGGTGGCTGGCTCCGCGCGAACTCGGAAACGCACTCTCTGCCCGCCTGGGAAAGTTTTGGGCATGGGGGAGCGTTTTTACGACGGTAATAGTCGTTGCAACACTGCCAGCCGAAGTCTCCGAGGTCGGAGATGGATGGCAGGATGCCTTCTCGCCGACTTTAAGCAAAGCCGTGCTTGTTGACACCACCATTGGACAGGCATGGATCATTCAGGCCGTAGCTGGCGTCTGTCTTATACTTCTAACTTGGCGTAAATGCGGCGCGGTCCTGTCGGTCATACCCGCATGCGTGCTTCTGACGGCGACAGCCTTGACAGGTCACGTGCGCATGATCGGTGTGGGCGCGATGTTCTTCCAGGCCGTGCATTTGCTTGCAGGTGGTTTCTGGTGCGGGGGCCTCATCCCCGTTGCCATGCTTGTCAGTGATACACGAAAAAAGAAGTGGGATTGCTCCATGCAAGTGGCGTTAGCACGTTACTCGGCTGCGGGGCATATCGCGGTGCTTCTGGTCCTGCTTACCGGCTCTGGACTCGGCCTGAATATCCTGGGGGGATGGCCGAAGCATGTCACTGTCTATTCTACACTACTCATTCTCAAGCTGGGATTAACGAGCGGTATGATCTGTATCGCCTGCGTCAACCGCTATGTTTACGTGAAAAATCTACGCCAGAAAAGAAACATCACGACCAACCTTGAATATCTCCAACGTGGAACAATAGCCGAAATTGCATTTGCTGTTGCTGTTATTGCAATTGTTGCCGTTGCTGGGCGAATGGACCCGACAACCTTATCTCTGCCTACAAACTAGAGTTATGCCTGCATATCTATAGATGTTAATAAATATAAATATGAATTAATTATGGTATATAAGACATATATAAATATTACATTATATTTTTCATGTATACATAAATTATATTATTGTGCGTTACAACACTCACACTACAAACTGTCGAATTTTAATTTGTATGAGAGGAAAGAAATGGAATGGTAAGACACCCTCCTCTTGATCTACGGGAACTGCAATGCGTATGCGCAATTGCTCTTCAAGGAAGCATCCATGGCGCGGCACGCGCTCTAAATTCCAAACAGTCCGCAGTCAGTCGTTCACTTCGGCTACTTGAGGAGCGCGTCGGAATTCAGCTTTTCCGCAGGACATCATCTGGCACAACGCCTACGCCAGTCGGCGAAGCATT
>NZ_JAPIVJ010000031.1:0-12057 GCF_054182245.1 Komagataeibacter sp. NFXK3 | reverse complement strand
GGCTGTTCGCCGCAGCCGAACTGCGACTGGGCGACAAACATTCCGAGCAACGGGTGCGCATCGTCCGCACCGATGGACGTCGAACATGAGCGGGGCGGCTCCTGCGACCGGAGGATCTTCCACGACCCCGGTCCCCCCACCCGATCTGCGCCTGCGGGCGGAACGACCGCGTGTGGTGCGTCTTAACCGCACCGTGGTCTGGGCGCTCGGCGGGGCAGGGATGCTCGCCATTGGTCTCGCGCTCGGCTACGCGCTGGAGAACAGCAGCCACAAAGCGCCGCCCGCCGCCAGCCAGGACACGGATGTGCGTCCGTCCGCCGATGGGTTGGCAGGGCTGCCCTCAGACTATGTCGGCAACGGCGTGCCGAAGCTCGGTCCTGCTCTGCCCGGTGACCTTGGGCACACTATCCTGAAGGCACAGGGGCAGGGAAAGGCGGCCTCGGGTGGCAACGACCGGCGCGCGCAACAGGAAATCGAGGCCGCGATCGCCAGTCGGCTGTTCGTGCAGACAGGGGAGCGCGACCGTGCCAGCGAACAGGCGACCCCGCCCACGCCGGTTGCTCCTGCCTCTCAGGGGCGGGCGTCCACCACGGCCGGGCCACAGGCTGGAAACCTCGCCTTTCTGGCGGGGCAGCCTGATCGCGCGACGACCAGCCCGGACCGTATCATGCCGCCCGCCTCGCCCTATATCCTTCAGGCGGGTACGGTGATTGCCGGCGCGCTGAACACGAAGATCAGTTCCGACCTGCCTGGCCAGATTATCGGCCATGTGACACAGAACGTCTATGACAGCCCGACCGGCCGCTACCTGCTGATCCCACAGGGCAGCCTGCTGTTCGGGGCCTATAACAGCAGCGTCTCCTTCGGGCAGCAGCGCACCCAGGTCATCTGGACGCGGCTGATCTTCCCCGACGGCGAGAGCCTGGTGCTGGAAAAGCTGCCCGGTGGTGACGCCATCGGCCAGTCGGGCCTGTCCGACGAGGTGAACAATCACTGGGGTCAGCTTTTCAGGGCGGCCCTGGTCACGACCCTGCTCAGCGTGGGTTCGGAGGCGGGGACCAGTCAGAGTGAAAACAATTTGGCCCAGGCGATCCGCTCCGGCGCCAGCAACGGCTTCTCCATGGTCGGCAACCGGCTGATTGACCGAAGCCTGAATGTCCAGCCCACCCTGACCGACCGGCCGGGGCTGCCGTTCACCGTCGTCCTGAATCGGGATCTGGTCGTCCGACCATGGCATGTAAAAGGAGAAACGGATCATGAGTGATCTGAAAATCAGTGCTTTGCCCGACGAAAAACCGGTTCGGCTTACGATCGATCTGCCCGCGTCCGTGCATCGGGATCTTCTGGCATATGCGGAAGCCATGAACGCTTTGCACCGGCAGAGTGTCACGCCACAGAAATTGATAGCCCCAATGATCGAGAAATTCATGCTCTCCGACAGGGCTTTTGTCAGGTGGCGTCAGAAATGTTCGGGGGCTTCACCGTCCTAACCAGTTTAAGAAGCGTCTGGAGCGCTGGATTGTGGTTCTGGCGTGACCACAGGGCATGAAAGGTCAGGGTGATGGGATCACCTGCAAGAGGACGCAGGCGCACGCCCGGAACCGACAGGCTTGTTGTCGCGGCGGAGGTCAGGGCCACTGCTCGGCGGCGCACGACATCGGCCAGCAGGGTGTCTCGCCCAACCACCATGTGTTCGATCCGGGGTGGTGCGCCATGTTGTTCGAGATAGGGAAGGGCCTGCGCCATCAGCCACGATCCCATGCCCTCCCGGCGAACCAAAAAGGTATGATCCGCAAGATCGTTCCATGTCACGGCCTCCTGCATGGCCAGCCGGTCATGCTCGGACAGTGCCGCCATCATGGTTTCGGTCCACAAGGGCATGACGCACAGAATATCATGGGCCAGTGTCCGACGTGGTGGAATGTCAGGGGTAAAGGCGATATCGATCTCGCGTCGTCGCAGGCCGGAGATCAGCAGGTCAGGGGCGAATTCGCCCGACATCAGCCGGACATAAGGCGAATGTTTTACGAAACGATCGAGGATATCATGCAGAAATCCTCCCGCGCTTGAGGACTGGACACCGACCATAAGCCTGCTTTCAGTGGCGATTGGAAGCAGGCGGGTGGGACGGAGTGCGTGGTCAATCAGACTGACGGCTTCATTGATGACGGAGAGAAACTGCTGTCCCTCGTAGGTGACATGCACGCCGTTGCGGCGTTCGAAGAGGCGGAAACCGATAATAGCTTCAAGCGTGCCGATCCGATTGCTGATAGAAGATTGTGAAATCTGTAACGTTTCACCAGCTTTTCGAAAATTACGATGTTCCGCCACAGCGAGAGCCTCGACCAGGGAGGTAAGGGATATCTGGCCGCTGACGATCAGGCGGAAGAGCAGATTCCGGTCGGTCTGCGCATCATTCTGGTGTGATCCCACTGGATATATCTCCGAACAGGTTTCTCCAGTTTCGCGAAAGTTTTTGGGGCGGGGAGCGCATCCCTCGCCAATTGCCGTGTGACCTCACGGATAGCGCACAGCATCGTCCCCCGAGTTTGGCATGGATGGCACCGTGGATCTTGCCGGGGATAACCCATGATTGTTGCATGGGATGCCCCTCGGAACTTGCAGCGATGTTGCCCCACGACTCTGGCATCGAGATGACGGGCAACACATTGATTTTAAATAAGGAAAGTCGGTGCAGTTTCTGTTGGTAAAATTTCACCAATTGTAGGTCAAGTTTCCGTAAAACCGACGCCCCTGCCCGGCATAACAAAACGATCCACCGCAGCTCGTTACGTAGTATTTGTTCGTAAGATTCGATATTGCGAGTTGCGCTTTCAATCCCTTTAAAGCTGGGATTGCTTGTCCCAGATCGTAGTGAGCGCCTATGTCAAACAATACATAAGACGGTACCTTGAATGACTCGACGTTCGTCGCGTATGAGTATTCAACATACCTCATTCCCCAATTAAGTCCAAGACCTCTGGCAAAGGTAGATGGGATAGTATAATCAGCAAAGATGGAAAACATGTTACGTGGCACCTGAGGAACTACTTTCCCCTCTTCTGACACAGCGGATCCGTATGTAGCGCCGGTCAAAGGATCAGTACGTTTTGCTGTAGCATTGGTCTTTGCAAAACGCATGTCTGTATATGTGTATGATGCCACAACGCGTAGATTTCGAGTAATGTTTGCATTTGCCGCGACCTCAAAACCTTGAGATTTAACCCTGCCAGCATCGCTACTAAAGCCTGTATGTACGAGATCGCTTATTAAGTAGTGATCTTCGTCAATGTGGAACGCTGCCGCTGTGACTAGAATATCCTTATTGGGAACTTTATATTTAAAACCGGCCTCCATCTGACTTCCTGTTAACGGAGAAAACGGCTTTCCTAAATAATTTGTTGATCCTTCTTGCGGGACGAAAGAGGTTGAATAACTAAAATATGGCGAAAGGCCAAATGTTGTATTGTATATTAATCCAGCTCTCCACGTGAATGCATGTTGTGGTCGGGGTGACTTAGAAATGTTCGATTCTGTCACCGTATGTGACGCATTATCATTGTTTACGGAATATCTTTGGTTGTTGTAATTCACCCAATCCTCACGTCCTCCAAGGAGAACCGAGAGTCCTTTCCATTTGATCTGGTCCTGAAAATAGACACCTTCTTGAAAATAATTATATGGACCGACACTTCCGTAAACGGTGCATGCAGCGGAGTGAATGTCGAGGCAAACTGCCGTATCCGTAGAAGGATTGTAAATACTTTGCGTATATGTTTTCGTGTAATCATACAGCGCGTTTTGGACATATTCTAATTGTCTAAAATCAGAACCAACAATCCACGTGTGCTTTACAGGGCCTGTGGAGAATTTTCCATAGACACGAGAGTCGAGCCCGATGGTTTTTGAACGACTCAGAATAGACCATGGCATTATTTCTTCTTCATTTGAGTTTATTAGTGAACTAGTGTATGTGTCTCTGTTAGCGCTTTGTGAGTCTTCATATCGGAAAACCTGAGAAAAAGAGACGAATTTGTTGAACTTATGTTGGAAAATGAGTTCAAACATTGCCTCTTTTGATTCGTCTTCATTCCAACTCTGATAACCGGTAAATGTATTTCGTGGAATTCGAGGGCAGTTGCCATCTTGAATTAAGGTGCCGCAAGTCCTGTACTGCATATAATTTGTACCATTACCTGGAGTGTACATATACATCCCGAGTAAAGTAAGAGATGTCTTAGGATCAATGTCCCATGTAATGGAGGGTAAAACCCCCACACGATGATAGCCAATATGATCAACCTGTGTTCCAGACGTTACGCCAATCGCCGCTATGCGATAGCGCAAACTACCACTTTTTGTGATCTTATCGCTAACATCTAGCGTAGCCTCGTAACGCCCCCAACTCCCGAACCCTATAGAAGCCTGATGTAACGGTGTGTCCGTTGGCTTTTTAAGACTAATACCAATCATACCGCCAGGATTGGTTTGGCCATACATCACCGATGCGGGTCCATTAATCGCTTCAATCCTTTCAATAAAAGCGGTCTCACCCGAACTTGCTGAATTGAGCATTAACCCATCAACAAAAGCATTCGTGCTGAATCCCCGTTGTTTGATCCCGCCCGCTGTCCCGGTCAATCCGCTTCCGTTGTCGTATTCGCCGGTAGACTCTGAATATACGCCGGGAGTATAGCGTAGCGCTTCTGCGACGTCCTGAGGTTGCTGATCTTGCATCAATTGCTTGGTTACAACGTAAATGGAATTCGGAATTTCGGTAATAGGAGTGTCTGTCTTAGTCCCCGCCATGGTGTTCAGTGCAACGTAACCGACCCCCGGTCCGGTCGGATTTTCATGAGCAACGGTACCACCCACACGCACGGGGCCGAGGGTGATATTGGCGGCTGCTTTTTGAACAATAATGACATTTCCACTGGTCCGGGGGCTTAGACCAGTGCCACCGAGCAGGACATTCATAGCAGCGGTAGGCGTCAGATTACCGCTGATACCTGGGGAACGTACATTACGTGTTAATTCACCGGCCGCGACGGTCTGGATATGCGTGATCTTTGAAAAAGTGGCGAGTGCTCCATCCAGTGATTGTGCCGGAATGGAAAAGGAGAAAGTTTGTTCGGTGGGATTGACGGTCGCTGCCGCTTTGGCCTGCCCGATGCTGGCGACAATGCCGACCGAGCAGCATAGAGACGTTGTCAGCAGCAGTCGCGCCATTCCGCACCGCGAGGGGAGGCATCTGGAGTGTGTATGAAATCCGCTCACCTGTTCTGGTTCCCTGTCATCTTCCGGGAATGCTTCCTGACATGAGAAGCATTCTCACTTGCATCTTGTTTGTGAAGACGACGGAACCCGGCACTTTCGGAAAATTTTTATGAATTTATTTTTTTGCGATGTGAAAAAGAGTGCTGTCTGAGAGGTCTGTCCGGTGTCGGAAACGGTATTTTGCTCCTTGGGTCAGGTCATTGCTGATCGTGTCAAAGCTGGACGAAAGATCAGTAGAGGACGGTCAGATAGCGCGTGAAGCGTAAAATCCTGAGTCCAAATGCCTCGTGAAGGGCGTTTAGGGCTGTGTCTTCCTGACCGATGACGAACGTGCCGGAAACGGGCCTGTTACGCCCCTGAAGGCTGGCGAGTACGAGCTTCGTGCTTCCATACCGGTTGAGTTCCGCGACGACTTCCGCAAGCGGCTTCTGACGGAAAACGAGGTTCCCCTTGCGCCATGCGCCAATGTCATCAGGATCAACTGCCTGTATGCCGCCAAGATCGCCTGTGCCGTAGGAGATATCCTGTCCTGCCGTTAGCCTGACGTGATCGGGGGGAGGGGGGCCATAGGCAACGTCAACCATACCTTCTTCCACGGCGACGTTTGTCTGTCCTTCCAGATATCGGAGATCGAAGCGCGTGCCGACATCGGTCACTCGGCCTTTGCCGGCAAGAACGTAGAACGGGTGCGCGCTATCGTGACGGACAGAGAACCATACCTCTCCATGGAGCAGGGCGAGGCCTCGCTCATGTGTGTCAGGCAGTATCTTCAGGGCGCTATTCGGGCTGAGCGTTGCAACAGACCCATCCGCCAATGTCACCGTTTTCTGTTCGCCCTGGCCAGAGCGGTAATCTGCCTGGAGCCAGTCTCTCCACCCGCTGGACAGCATGGCGATACAGGCGATGGCCAGACCAAGGCTGCCTAACGCCAGGACCGAACGGCGTGAACCTCGGGGGCGTCGGATGGTGCTGCGCGCGGGCACTGGTGGTTTTTGTGCAAGCGTTATCCTGATGTCCGATGCAAAAGTCTGGATGTCTTCCCACGCCGCCTCATGGTCAGGGCTCTGTGCACACCATTTACGAAAAGCATCCCGATCTGCCTCGGTGACATTGTCCCCTTGCAAGCGATGATACCAGGCATTGGCCGCATCAAATGCGTCACCTGACGGTTCATTCCTGTTCTGCACGTTCAGATACCCAGCCGCCCAGAAGGCGGACATGCTGTCTCGTTTATCGTTTCCGCAGATGTAACAGGCGACAGGTCGGGATACCATGATCCTGTTTGCGGTGACGCGTAAATGATTGTCACTGATGGTCGCGGGCGTACTGGCGGCAGGCTTTCATGGCGTCACGAAGATGATATTCGACACGGCGGAGGTCCATCCCTTTTTCTTCCGCGATCTGACGGTAACTGCGTCCCTCGAGATGGAAGCGGATGAAGATGTCACGTGTTTCGTCGGGGAGAGCGGCGATTGCTTCTCGCAGAATGGCCCTGCGCTGCTTTTCAGCATGCTGTGCCTCGGCATTGGGAACGGGGCAGGGGAGGTCTGGCGCTATACTTCCTCCATCCCGGTTGCGTTCACGTCTGATCCGACGGTTATAATCCAGCATGATGTTGGATGCCGTGGTGAAGAGGAGATGTCCCGGGTTGTTGACGGCCTCAGGTTCAGCCAGCCGACTGAGCCGCATGAACGCATCCTGCACCACGTCCGCAGCCTGTTCCGGATCCGCACATTTCCTCCTGGCAAGCGCCTCGACCTTTCGCTGTTCAGATCGGAAAAGCGTTGTCAGAAGTGTGCTCCAGGACGTCACGTGCTTGGTCCATTCATGTCATCGGTCATGACGGGTTGGGGGTGATCCGTAGAGACGAACAGCATGTCAATGCGACTCATGCCTCTAACGCAAATGAGAAAAAGTCGCAATATTTTCACATCCTACAGTGCTGCCGGAAATGGCCGTCGCTTGGGATAAACCAGAATGTCTTGGTGCTGTGGAACGGAGCGGCAAGCGACATGATCCGCTTTGTTCGAGGAAGGGACAGGCAGGCGTTTCAACGCGTTATCTGAAAAAAATTTCAGAGCCTCGAGAAAAAAGCCGGTTTTGGATCGTCTTTGTAGGTGAGGGATTTGTCGCTGACCGTTTGTGATCAGCCGGTCATTAGCGAAATATTCCCGATTTCCGACGCATGCGAAGGCGCGTAGATGTAATGGACCCGGCAGAATTTTACACAAAACGGAGTTGCGACTCACTATTACACGCACTTGTGAGCGCGTGGTTTTCATGACCACCCGCACCCTGCGTCGCTGGTTTGTAGTCCATAAATGGACGAGCCTGGTCTGCACGCTGTTCCTGCTGATCGTGTGCGTGACCGGTCTGCCGCTGCTGTTTTCCGAGCAGATATGGGACACGTTCGTCGGCGACGATGATCCGCCTTACGAGGTTCTGCCGCCGGGAACACCCAACGCCAGTCAGGATGTTATCGTTGACAAGGCGCGTGCGCTCTATCCCGGCCAGATCATCACCAGCGTCAATCCTGACGACGATGAGCCGGCGGTGCTGGTCTCTATGGCCCCAAGCTGGCAGGCGCTCAAGGACGACGAGAATTACCCGGACCGCCATTCCGGTCACTGGATCAAGTTCGACGCCCGCACGGCGAAGGTGCTGGAGCAGTCGCGTCCGGCCGATGCGCCAAAGGAGCCGCGCAGCTGGACCGGCATCATCATGGGGATCTGCAACCGCCTCCATACCAGCCTGTTCGCCTATCTGCCCGGCCGGCTGTTTCTCGGTCTCATGGGCGGCGTCTTCGTCGCTTCTCTGGTGTCCGGCACGGTGCTGTACGGCCGCTTCATGAAGCGGCTGCCGTTCGGTTCTGTCCGAACGGATCGGGCCTCGCGGCTGACATGGCTTGATCTGCACAACCTGCTGGGGGCTGCCACGCTGGTCTGGGCGACGGTGGTGGGCTTTACCGGGCTGGTCAACGAACTCCAGACCCCACTGTTCGGGCTGTGGCGCGTGACCGATGTGCGTCAGATCCTGCGACCTTATGCTAATCTGCCGGTCCCCTCGCAGGACCATCTGTCCTCGGTGCAGGCCGCGTTCGACATGGCGGCAAAAGCAGCGCCTGGCAATGAGGTGACTGGCCTGTCCTTCCCCGGCGCATCCTTCGGCAGTCCGGTGCATTACGTGCTCTGGACGCGCGGCGCGACCCCGCTGCGGGCGCGTCTGTTTACCCCGGTTCTGGTTGATGCCCGCACGGGCGAACTGACCGGGGCGTATCCCATGCCTTGGTATCTGCGCTTCCTCGAAATCTCCCGCCCGCTGCATTTCGGCGATTACGGTGGCATGCCACTGAAAATCCTGTGGGCGCTGCTCGATGTGGTGGTGATCGGCGTGCTGGTCAGCGGTGTGGCGCTGTGGGCGGGCAAGCGCAGGATCGCCACCGACGCCCGACTGCGGGCTCTGGGTTACGATCTGGATGATGCGGACGACTTGCCTGCTCTGGTGGAGGGCACGCGATGAACGCCGTCTCTCCAGAAATCCCCACGCCATCCCTTCCTGTGTCGGCATCACGTCACCCCGTTGCCGTCTGGCCGTGGCCGATTGCACTGGGACTACTGACCATCTTCGGCCTGCTGTCCGCCCTGCTGGGGCAGCACGGCATCTGGCTGGCCCTGTCCTGGGCTGCCCTCTCCATTCCCCTCATCGTGACGGTTGCCTACGTCCTCCGGGCATGGTGCCGCACCCCGTCTGTCAAAGGAGGTCAGTCATGACCCCGATCTCGTTTTCCCCGTGGGATATGTTCCTCAACGCCGGTCCTGTCGTCCACTGCGTCATGACCCTGCTGGCCGCAGCTTCGTTGCTGACCTGGACCATCTTCATCGCCAAATCGGTCGAACTGCTGCGCGTGCGGCTCAAGCTACAGAAGGCCGAAAAAGCGCTGGAAGAGGCCAACACGCTGGACCTCGGCGAGGAATGGACACGGGGGAATTCGTCCATTGCCCACACGCTGGTCATGGCCGCCGAGACCGAGTGCAAGCGCTCTGCCGACATCCCCGATGACAGCGAGGGGCTGAAGGAACGCATCGTCCTGCACCTCGAACGTCTTGAGGCCGCCGAAGGGCGCAGACTCCTGCGGGGAACCGGCGTTCTGGCCACCATTGGCGCGACGTCGCCCTTCATCGGTCTGTTCGGCACGGTCTGGGGCATCATGACCTCCTTCACCGGCATCGCCGCCAGCAAGGCGACCAGCCTCGCCGTGGTCGCCCCCGGTATTGCGGAGGCCCTGCTGGCAACAGCGCTGGGTCTGGTCGCGGCCATCCCGGCTGTGGTGATCTACAATCATCTCGCCCGTCAGACGGCCTCGTGCCGCGCACAGGTTGCCGACCTCACAGCGCTGGTGATGCGCCTGGTGTCGCGCGATCTGGGCCGCACGCAGATGCTCATGGCGCAAGGTAATATCGTGCGCCTTGGCCCGCAGGCGCGGGATGTCCGCACGGCGGCCGGGGAGTGATCCGTCATGATCCGCATGCGCCATACCGATGAAAGCCCGCACGAGGCGAGCGAGATCAACGTCACCCCGTTCATCGACGTGATGCTGGTCCTGCTGGTGATCTTCATGGTCACAGCGCCACTGACCACGGTGAACGTTCCGGTGGACCTGCCATCCTCGACCGAAAAGCCCACGCCGCGACCGGATGATCCGGTGTTCCTGACGGTGAAGGCCGATCACGGCCTGGCGCTGGGGGAAGACGACATCACCATGGACGGTCTGGCGGGCGCGCTGGAGAGTGCCACCAAGGGCAACAGGGACCAACGGATATTCCTGTGCGCCGACAGGACCGTGGATTACGGCACGCTGATGGGCGTGATGGATAAGCTGCGGTCCGCTGGCTACCTCAAGGTCGCACTGGTCAACCTGCAGGGACAGGAGGAAGGCAGCGAAGCTGGCATGACAACGGTGCCGACCGGTTCTACAACCTCTGGTAGTGCTCCTGCCACGGCTCCCGTTGCGGGAGGCACGCCGTGAGCGGCACGGCTGACATGGTGGGTACGCCACATCCTGACATGACACAGGAGACGGTCCCCCCATCCTTTGCCGAGTGGCAGAAAAGGCAGGCCCGTCTGGCCCGACGTCACGATGCACTCCGCTGGGGTCTGTCCTTCCTCGCCGTGCTCACGGTCAGTGGCGGAGCGGTCTGGTGGATCATGCGCCTGCCGCCACCCGTGATGGCCGTGCCCGAGCCACCGCCTGCCGCAATCGCCATCGACATGGCTCCGGAACCTGTCTCGACACCGACGCCACCGACGGATGCACCGATCGGCCCGAAGCAGACCCAGTCCATTCCTGACCCGGCCCCGGTCGAGCCGCCGAAGATCACGGCGCCACCATCACCCGCGCCCAATCCGCCAGTCCCGGTACCCAAGCCCGAGAAACCGCGCAAGATCGTCAAGAAGAGCAAGCCGGTGCCAATGCTCAAAAAGCCAATCCCGGACAGGACGCCACCGGCAGAGGCCACGACCGCGCCACCCTCCTCGGAAGCGCCACCGGCGCCCACGCAGGCGGCCCCCGCGTCCGGTTCGTCATCGGCCCATGCGTCGCATGACCCGGTGACGTGGCAGGGCGCATTGCTGGCGCAACTAGAAAAATTCAAGCGCTATCCGTCCGACGCCATGGCCGACCATCAGGAAGGTGTTCCGACCGTGACCTTTTCCATGGACCGCAAGGGCCATGTGCTCTCGGTCACACTTGCCAGCAGTTCCGGTCATGCGCTGCTGGATCAGGAAGCCATAGCGCTCCCCAAACGCGCCCAGCCGCTACCCATCCCGCCGGACAGTGTCGCAGGCGATCCGATCACCCTGACCGTGCCCGTCGAATTCTACATCCACCCGGACAGGAACTGAGGTTTCTGGCCATTCCTTTATTCTGATCGTGACAGGATCATTCCCATGCTCGCCTTTTCCGAACACCGTCGTTCTCCGCCCGCCCTGAACCAGATCCGTCCCGGCATGGGAGCCAGTCGCAATGCGGTGCGCAAGCTTGAGGATCGCTGCCGGGAGGCGGGCGTGAAGATGACTGACCTGCGCCGGGTGCTGCTGCATGGCATCCTTGAAGCGGGTGCGGGAGCCACCGCCATCGAGATCTGGAAGACCCTGCGCACCATGACCGACGGCCATCCGCCCAGCCAGGGCTCGATCCAGCGCAACCTGAACCTGCTCGTCGCCCGCGACATCCTGCGCCGCGACGTCTCCCCGGACCGCCTGTGGCATTACGGCATCGCGCCCGAACGCAAAGGCAGGCTGGCCGTCACCTTTGTCGAGGCGGGCACGGGGCGGAAGATTCCCTGCCGGATGCCGGAAGTGGCCGCCCTGCTGCGCCGGGCTGCGGCCGAGCACGGGCTGGCCGTGCAGGCCGCCGCCATTACCGTGATACCGGTATTGGCCGCCGGTGATGCGGACATGCGCTAAGCGCTGAAGCATTTTTTTCATCCGGCCGCTGAAAAAACGCAGTGGCCGATCGTCCTTATAAACAGAGTCCTCCCGCAGGGACCGGACAGCTTCCTTGAAATTCATCGCCTGGTTCGTCCGTCGCCCGGTGGCGACACTCCTGCTGCTGCTCTCCGCCGTGCTGTCGGGCCTGATGGCTTTGCCCCTCCTGAACTGCCCCGGGTTTACCGGAGAGTAAAACTCTCGGAGGATGAGCCCTATGGTAGAGAAGAAGAAGACATCGCGATATTCGCCTGAGTTCCGTGAGCGCGCCGTACGCCTTCTGGACGAGCATCG
>NZ_JAPIVJ010000030.1:0-12174 GCF_054182245.1 Komagataeibacter sp. NFXK3 | reverse complement strand
ACATCAGGGCTTTCATCGCCGTCCATAACGAACAGCCCAAGCCCTTCAAATGGACCAGATCCGCCGACGACATCCTGCAGGCCGTCAAGCGATTCTGCCTCCGTACTACCAAAATCAGCGAAACTTCAGAATCAGGACACTAGCTCGTTTTCAATCGTATCTGCCGCGTTCTCTAGGGCCGCACTATCAGTCACGTCCGCCGCCGCGGTCGCCGCGACGCCGCCAGCCTCGACAATTGCGCAATGAGTCACATCAAGGTTTTCCACTGATCGAGCGATGAGGCCAACGCTCCAACCTTTGGCGCCGAACAACTCGGCAGTCGCTCGACCGATTCCGGATGACGCTCCGGTGATGACAACAACGCGGGATGACGGGTTCATTTATTGGACCGATTCTTAGAGGGACAGCAACAAGGCCGTCTAGTTTCGGACGATTTCTATTAAGTCTTACGATCAGTGAACACGCAGAAAAGACGCACCTCAGTGTCTATCTAGCGTCCACAGCAGCGAACCTACGATGCCTGATTACGACAACTGGTCGTTTGCTTGGAGGCCATTGAGGGCTTTCTGGAACATGGTTAATGGCAGTAAAATTCGTTTCGCAATGATAATCGCGTAGTTAGGGCATGCGGGTCAAGGTGTATACCGTTCATTGAAGTCTTAACGGTAAATTATGTAAATTGACTTTGGCAGCTGTATTGAGTAGGATTTCAGACCGCAGAGCATAGCTCCCCGTAGCTCAGCCTCGGAGTAGCGTGTGCGGCGCAAAACACCGGACGCGTTAGGCACCGACGTCCAGAAATAATCCACTTTCGCCGAGTACCGGAGAACCTGGTTTAGTATCACTCATACCTACAGGGTTGCGTCGCGTATCGCACGAGGCGGTCCCGCAGCAAGCCTGCGTCTTTCCCGTAAGTTGAAATCAGCAAGACAGATGCTGTCTGGGGCAGCAATTAGAACTAATAATATTCATTTAAATTCTGTCGGCGCGTTGATCTCAAGCGGTAAAACGCCGCTCGGGGCGGATGTTATACTCCATAGCCACCTCAAATAATCTCTGGTGGATATTTCTCCGCTTTCGAAAAATTCCGTTAAAACCTCTGCAGATCTCACATTCGTGGGCCTAGAGGAATCGAACAGGAAGCTCGGCCTCGAAAAAAAAGGTGGATCGTACATTTTGGAGTGATCATGAAGGTATGTCTCGCCATACCCACCTTGAATGTAGCGTAAGACCCACTTTCCTGTTACTAAGCCATTGACAACCCCAAACGTGAACACGTGAAACGCAGTGAATATCAGCCCAGGTAGTTCCGGGATAACTCGTTCTCTATACATCCGGGTAACTCCGGCTAAGTCGAAGACTTCGTCGTCAAGCTCGATTGAAAGCAGAGTTTTATGAGGACTGGAACCCGTGCAAAAGACGACCGTATCGCACTCGATATTTTTACCATCCTCAAGCGTAATCCCGTCTTTAAAAAAACTTTTGATCTCGCCGATCAGGCCGTGCCCTTTAAAGTATTGTCTAAGCGTTGACATCGCGTTATCGCCAATTCTGCCCCAGTGGAATTTTCTGAAGTCCCAATGGCGCGCCCCGTATGTGTCAAGTAGACCGCATGCCCTCCATATTGCGAGATGAAGGCGCGGTGACTTCCCACCGACAACGCTACCGATGAACATCCCCAGTCGCCGATATCCACCCCAAGATGTGCCTGCCATCCGGGCCTCGGTTATAGCTATCAAAGGTTCGCTTCGAAGAAACCAATAGTTCTTACGGCATAGCCAACGTACCCTGTACCCGTGACGATTAAATCGGAGGATCAGATCTGTTGCAGTTTTGCTGCCTCCGATTAAAACGACATTCTTTCTTGCCTCGACTAGATCGTTGAGTTTCGAATCTGTAAGGTCAAAGGAGTGAAATATTTTTCCGGCGAAAGAGGCGGAGTTTGGAATGCTAGGGACTGTTCTTGCGCTGAAGCCATGAGTGTAGATTACATAGTCGAACTGCTCCTCGCGAGCCTCATTGGTTCCACGTTTCCGCATATGCAATGTGTAAACGCGAGAACTCCGGGAGTATGAAATTTTCTCCACCTCTGTGTTGAATTCCGCGTAATTGTAGAACGACTTATGAGAGAAGTATGCTTTTAAGTATTCGTAGACCTCGCGCGCCGAGATGGGTCTAGCTTTGTCAACGGATTGAGGAAGCGGAAAATCGTGATATTCAAAGGTTGCCGATGCGCCGTGCAAGGACAATCCAGAGTAGCAGTTCTCTGGATGCCAAACACCGCCTATGTCATCATTACGTTCATACAGCCGCACTTTATAATCTGCATTGACCAATTCGGTCAGGCAGCCAATTCCTGTTAAACCAGCCCCAATAATCGCTATTCGTTTACACATCTTTTCTCCAACTTTTCTTCGAATAATTTGTGGTTTTTCCGCAAAACATTACTCTGATGCCCCTTTCTCATTTCCTTAAAGCAGTCGGAAGCTGAATCCGGTGGGCCGCTGCAGCATGGTGAATTTCTTCGTGTGTAACCGTGATTACTATTTTGACAGAGCGTGATGTTGATTGGCCCGAATGCAGAACGACGTGCACCAAGCCATAGCAGAGAGCTGCTAACCTAACCCCAACACCTGGACTTCGAGACAATTGCATTCTGCTCGACGGACAACACCATGCGGCTGGCGAGTCCCGCCCTTTGGTCGATCAGGCAGGGTAAGGTAATGTTTATCCATGATACGCATCTCCATGCGCCAAGGTAACGACGACCGTACCTTATCGAATCGCTTCGGAAGAAGTGAAACGTTCGCTCCACATCGCTGCCGCAAGCACGCCCCTACCTTTAAGTTCAGCTCTAGAATGGTCGTACTTTCTCCCAGAGATATGGTGAAACAGCACACTCGACAACATTCTACATGTGAACGTCATGATGTCGCAATCACAACATTCGTGTCAATTGTTTTGAGGTTAGCATATCGCCGCGGGGTCGTCGCTCCGTGAATCGTGAACAGAGGTGATGTTGTGGACGGCTCCCGCACGGAATTTGCGAGGGTGAGATCGTTGCCGCCTGCAACGCGTGAAGCCGTCTATGGGAACTGGGAACTGGGAACTGGGAACGATTTCGACGATTGGCCTTGACTTGGCCAAGAGTGTTTTTCGGCTGCATGGGAACGATAATCTTGAATGCTCTCGTGCGCCGTCGCTTGCTGCGGGGTGAATTCTCCGGTTTTTCGAAGCGCTCTCGCCTTGGCTGGTCGGTACGGA
Source organism: Komagataeibacter sp. NFXK3 (assembly GCF_054182245.1). Classification (NCBI taxonomy): domain Bacteria; kingdom Pseudomonadati; phylum Pseudomonadota; class Alphaproteobacteria; order Acetobacterales; family Acetobacteraceae; genus Komagataeibacter; species Komagataeibacter sp. NFXK3. Next base: position 8,910 of record NZ_JAPIVJ010000030.1, on the reverse strand, counting down.
GATCAATGCATCGAGATACGCCACTTGAAATACAGAAGGGCGTCCACAGTTCACAATTCACAACGCCTCGGGCGACCGAGGTCCTGGAATGACGTCAGGTTCGCACCAGCATGGATGGGCGCGCTCGTTTGCCGGACAACGTGTTCATCGAATGTCTGAGGCGACGGCAGCGTCCGAGGCATGCAAAGCTACGCTCCACGATCCAGCGTTTGGGCAGGACGACGAAGCCTTCGGCCCGATCGCTACGTTTGACGATCTCGATCGTCCATCGGCCGAGTTCAGCCAGCGCACCACGCAACTTCTCGCCAGCATATCCCCCGTCACCGATCAGATGGCGAAGCCAGGGAAACAATGAGCGTATCCTGACCGCTACCAGCGGCGCACCATCACGATCCTGAATGTCGGCGGGATGTACAACAGCCGCCACGACATGACCCAGCGTGTCGGTCGCGATATGTCGCTTGCGTCCCTTGATCTTCTTGCCCGCGTCATAACCGCGTGGGCCGCCATTTTCAGCGGTTTTAACCGACTGGCTGTCGATAATGCCCACTGAAGGCGTGGCGTCTCGCCCGTCCTGCTCACGCGACAGGATCACGAGAATATGGTTCATGGCTTCCCATCGTCCCTCGCGGATCCAACGGTAGAAATAGCCCTGTACGGTCGTGAAGGCCGGAAAGTGCCGGGGCAACTGCCGCCATTGGCAGCCGGTCGTGGCGATATAGAGAATCGCCTCCATGACCCGGCGTAAATCCGTACGTCGTGGTCTGCCCAGTCGTTTCTTCTCGGGCATCAGCGGCGCAATCAGCGCCCACTCCGCATCGCACAGGTCGCTTGCATATTTTAGGTCGTCCCGGCGATACTGCGCTCGGGTGATTTCAGTCCAGGCCATCTTGATCTCATCAGGTTCTCGCAAACCCATGAATCATAACCTGCTGAAATCACTCAGCTCATTTTCGGTCAGACACTGAGGGGCGGGCCATTCCATAAATTCCCGACAGTCCCGGATCGCCCATTATACCGGGCAGCGTCTGCACTCAGCACCCGCTGGACGCACGCCGGTGAGGCTTATCATGACGTGCCGACGCCATCTCGTCCGGGGTTAACTCGGGACCAAATGGCCAACACCAACGCCGCCAGAATGGCGACATAGACGACAACCGGGTATAGCTTGCTAAGTCAACAAACCCGTCCGAATGGGCGGGTCCACCTCTCATCCGTCCGATAAGATGATAGTTTGTTGTTGTGGAGATCGTTCCGCTGCAAAATTGGCTTTACTCTTCGCATCTAGGCACCACATTCGGAATATAGCCCGCCGGATGGGCTAAATTTCCGGCATATTCTCCCTTACCAAGCTTGCGCTTTTCGCTATTGACGTGCTATGGTGAATACTCGATTTTTGCCCCAAATCGTTCGCACAAGGAGTGATTTCCATGGACGGGACGTGGCTAGATCTGGAATCCAAAGGATATGTGGTATTACGTGGGTTTCTTTCTCAAGAAGATTTGAGTGCTATTCGTAACGACTACGAAAGTACGCCGGATAGAACGTTGATAGCAAATTACGATGCTAAACTTGCCGCATATTCGCTTCTTCCGCGTTTTGAACAGAAGTTGAAGGCGATTAGTGAAACTGTCCGCACAGAGACTGGAATTGATGCGGACATGACTTCGTATGCTCTTTATTTTTCGATCGAAAATGGAATAAACTTCAGCTGGCATCAGGATCTCGAAAGTTTTTTCTTGTTTCAAGATCATTATCACTATCTGAATTTCTATGTTCCGATAACAAAGGGCAATCAAAAGCAATCAAACGTCAGTATTGTGCCTTTTGACCAACTCAAGATTCATGCACCGGAGTATTACTCAAAACTTGTGGGGGGCGGTGCAACGCACTTCTGGCCACGCAAAGACGAGACCGTTGTTCTCTATAATGAGGACAACACCTGGGAGACAATGCCAATAAATATAGAAAAATTGGCTGTCACACCTGAGCTTGATGTGGGCGATCTACTGCTGCTCAGAGGTGACATAATTCATCGTACTCAGGACACGGCCCTGACGGAGAGAGTCGCTATCTCTTTTCGGAGGCTCCGAGCAAAGGGACCGATAAGCCTGGAAAGGATTACCTCAGGCGGCCCAAGGAAACGTCAGTTGATGGAGAACACTCCAGTACTGTGGGACGCGGTGAAGCGGTGTTTCGCAAAAGCCGATAAGCATGAAATGTGCGCCAGCGAGCTCGTTATGCGACTTCTCACAGAGTTGCCCAATTGATGTATTCAGGCGACATCGTCACGCTGATGGAATGGTCATCCCTGCTACTAACACTAGTGCTGATGCCACGTCTAGACCATTCACCATAGCGTCTTCGACAGGATGTGGAGGTTCACTCCTCAGAAATGTGCCGGGGCCGGATTGTCCGCTCGCTCAGCTCGAGGAGAACTGTAAAGGAGACGCTCTTGGTGGAGGTGACGCTAGACGAGATGGTTTCAAACGGGTTCCAAGTTGCTGGCACCTATGATCCTGATTTTTCCGAGCTCGTCGATGTCTTTCGCGAAAATTTTATTTGTAGACACGAGGTGGGTGCCAGCGTCTGTGTCATCATGCACGGTCGCCCAGTCGTGGATTTGTGGGGTGGCGTGGCGGACCTGACGACAAAGCGCCCTTGGAAACGGGACACGTTGAGCACGGTATTGTCCTGTACGAAAGGTGCAACAGCACTCTGCGCGCATATTCTGGCCGAAGAAGGACGACTTAATCTTTATGAGGACGTTGCGCGGCTTTGGCCGGATTTCGCGCAAGCCGGTAAGGCGGGCACCACTGCTGCAATGATGTTGGGCCACACAAGCCCGGTGCCGCATCTACGCGAACCAATACGGCCCAACGGTATGCTGGATTGGGAATACATGGTGGAGCGTGTGTCTACCGAACCCGCATGGTGGAAGCCTGGTACGAGACAAGGATATCACGGCCTCACATTCGCTTGGACTGTCGGAAATGTCGTTCGGTTGGCGGCGGGTATGCCTTTAGGCGCTTATTTTCACGAGCGCATCGCCGGGCCACTCGGCTTGGATTTCTATATTGGCTTGCCGGAGTCTGAGGAGCCACGCGTTGCGCGGATGATCGCCAGTGATCCTGGGGAAGTCGACCTTTCTTCGCGCTTCGTTCAAGCAGTAGTTGGCCAGCCCGGTAGCCTGCCAGAACTGTTTGTAAGCAACACCGGCGGTGCGGACTTCAGCTCGCCTGCGATGCGCGCGGCTGAACTTGGCAGCGTGAGCGGCGTGACCAACGCACGTGGCTTAGCCGGGATGTATGCGCCGCTCGCACGTGCCGGCTGTGGGCTTCTCTCGGTGGAGTCAGTGGCGCGTATGGGGCGCTGCCAATCTGCCACTTACGTGGATGCGACACTATTACAACCCATGCGGTTCGGGATGGGATTCATGGTCGGCATGGACAACCGATTGGCGGGCGGATTCAGTTTTCGGATTGGCGAGCGCGCGTTCGGCCATGTCGGCACGGGAGGTAGCGTTGGTTTTGCTGATCCAGAAATCGGGATGGCCTTTGGTTATACGATGAACCGTATGGGCGCGGGACCACTGCTCAATGAACGAGGGCAGGGACTAGTGGACGCCGCCTATACAGCCGCGAGAACGAAATAGTAAACGCGCGAATGACCCCGAGTTTCGTCGGTGCACTGGTTCACCTTGCACTGCGAAACGGCGGTAATAGCTTTATCGACCATTCTGACTTTCCAGTCCAAACAACGGTGTCTGCCAAAGCCGGGTAATATCAGAGCACCTGCACATTCGTGGAGGTGCGATCACTTCGAGTTGCCCCCGCTTCGTACCAGTCTCCGTAGTGTCGCAACCTCCTTAAAGAATTCACGCACCGGTTGTGCCGGCGAACCAAGCACGGTCGTTCCCGGTGCGATATTGCTCATGACCCCCGCTTTCGCGCCAATCTGCGCCCTTGCCCCTACATGAACGTGATCGGCTAGTCCGGCTTGGCCACCGATCGTGACATAGTCATCGAGCACACAGGAGCCGGATAGTCCTACATGCCCAGAAATCGCGCAGCACCGCCCAATTCGCACGCCGTGACCGACCTGCACGAGATTGTCGATGCGCGTGCCGGCGCCAATAACCGTATCGCTCATCGCACCCCGGTCGACTGTGGTGTTAGCGCCGATTTCCACGTCATCGCCGAGCACTACGATACCCAGTTGAGGTAATGTCAAGAACCCATATTCCGTCGGCGTGAATCCAAATCCCTCCTGCCCGATCCTCACTCCTGGAAATAGGGTCACGCGTGCGCCAAGAACCGCATGGCTGATGCTAACGTGCGCGTGGATTCGGCAGTCAGTGCCAAGCACCACGCCGTCACCGATTATCGCACCAGCATCAATACGACAGCGTTGGCCGATCTCAGCGTGCGAACCTATCACGACATTCGGCCCTATTTGCGCAGTTGCGTCTACAACCGCGTCATGTGCAATAACCGCCGTTGGATGGACACCGGCGACAACCTCCGGCACCGAATAAAAGAGAGCCGCAGCCTTTGCCCAGGCGATGAAGGGGTTTTCCACGACTATCGCCGTAGAGCCCATCGGAACTCGGGACGCCATGTCCTCTCGGACCAGCACCGCGCCGGCACGCGTTTCATGTAGTTTTGCCGCGAGCCTCTTACTTCCAAGAAAGCTCAGGTGGTGTGGCCCCGCATTCTCCAACCCGGCGAGTCCCGTTACCACCAACTCACGACAAGGTGCCTTACATCCAAGGGCTTGCGCGACAGCAGCGAGCGTATAGGGACCCGTATTGACGAAGAAACGCGGATCGCCCATACTATTGAAATTCGTCACAATAAATACCTTTCCGGGTTCAGTTTATGCGCATGCGTAGGCGCACTAGCTTACAAGCTTTAATTTCGACTGAAAAGCTAATCAAGAGCTGGCCCCTCCATTCGGACAGTTTTTAAACTTAATAACCCATTGTGAATGCTGGATAAAAGCCTGCAAAGGTGCTGGGTTAAAAATCCCCAGTTTGTCGAGCTAGGGAGCAGCCATATCTTTGATCGTCAGTTCCTCTTCCGGGTTGGCGGCCGCAGCGTTTTGGCTGCGAAGGCGGCGTAAGATTGGCATGACCCGCGTGTGTTCCGGTACCGTGTCGACATGCTGACGCAACCGATAGCTGGCTCCCTCGATCTGCACGATGGCATAGTGCAGGAGACGATCACGAAGCGCGGTTGCGACGACGGGATCGCCAAACACGTCGGCCCATTTGGCACCCCCCGGTTGGAAGTCAGGATCATCGGTCCCTTTTTGTATCGGGCACTCATCAACCGGAAAAACAGATTGGTGCCGCCGCTGGTGTTCGAGAGATATCCGATCTTATTGACTATCAGCAGCGCGGCACGGGCGTAGAAACGGATATTTTCCGTGAGGTGCCCTTCACGTGTCCGTCGTCGAAAGATTTCGGAATATGGGCGACGCGACATCCGTCCGCCAGGTCCGGGCTTCTTCGTCTCGTTCTTCAGGTCGTTCGTCATTCTGGCACCCTCGCGCCTTCCTCACGCGCTTATCTGGTGTCTCAAAAAACCGGTAGACGGGTGAGTCTGTCCCCGCCCGAACCAGACATCGGCGGGTGTGAGATTGTTCAGGCTTTCGTGATACCGGCGATGGTTATAGTTATCGATGAATGCTTTGATCTGGCGTTCGAGATCGTCTGGAAGATAATAATGCTCAAGAAGCAGGCGGTTCTTGAGCGTCTGATGCCAGTGCTCGGTCTTTTCCTGTGTCTGGGAAGAGTTCGGGGCAGCACGGGCATGATCCATCGCGTGCTGACTGAGCCATTTCGCGAGGTCTTCGGCGACGTAGCACGGGCCATTGTCGGACAACAGGCGCGCTCTATGCCTGACTGCGACCTGATCAAAGCTTGACGCCTGTAAGGCCAGTTCTAACGTTTGCATCACATCGGACGCCGTCATGCTCTTACGCAGTTTCCAAGCCATGATATAGTACGAGAAATCGTCAAGAATAGTCGATAGGTAAAACCATCCCCAGCCGATGACCTTGAGATTGGTGAAATCCGTCTGCCAAATCTGGTTTGGCATTCTCATTTTCGTGTGGAAGCTTTCTGTCGCCTTGATGACGATGAATTTCGGGCTGATAATCAGGTCATGGGCCTTGAGCAATCGATAGACCCAGGCTTCCGAGACTAAATAGCCCCGGCCAGCGCGAATTTACCGGAGACCCGTGCTTTCTGGGAGATCGCCCAGGCATGGAAGTCCTTCAGGATGGGTAGAGCCGCAAGGCCGTCGAAGCCTTTCAGGCCAGGGGCGTGAATCCGGAGGTTGCCATCGGACGGTCCCGTAGCTCGGTACCGTTATGACCTCCAACCGAAGCCACTGCCCAGAGAGTTCCGTTGGATCACCGAGCCCTTGCGCTTGAAAATGAAAGTCAAGCTGCAATAGGCTCCAGCAAACACTCGCTACGCCTTACGCAAGCAGACCGTCGAACCGGTCTCCGGTATCATCAAGGACGCCATGGCTTCACCCGATTCCACCTCCGGCGCCTCGCAAACGTCGCAACAGAATGCCCCTTGCCGCCCTCACATATAACTGCCGCAGGATCACCCGACTGACCGCCGCATAAACAACGGCGCCTTCGTCACTCATCACTGCCACATTACCCAAACCGACAGCCTGCTAGGCGTCACGACTTCTTTCCAACAGTTTCTTCAGTGTCGAGATGTCCAACGCGCTCTCCGCCAGAAGCCGTTTCAGTCTCTCGTTCTCCTCTTCCAGAACCTTAAGCCGCCGCGCCGCTGATACCTCAAATTTGGCGTAGTTGTCGCTCGTCGGCTCCTTTACAGGCGGCTGATCCGGCATCAAAGCGCGCACGAGAGACGATACTGAAGGGTAGTCGTATACTAACGTTACCGGCAGAGAGCGGTTAAGAACTCGTCCGAGCCTGTCACGAAACCTCAATGCCAACAGCGAGTCAACACCAAGATCAGTAAATGGAGTTTCGATTTGAACTTCCGGAACTGAAAATGTCTCGACTGCGACTCGCATGATGATCTTCTTGAGTTCATCGGGCGAGATATCGATCATTTCAGCGCGAAGAGCTACGGGCGGGATCACTGTCGCATTTTCGTGCCAATTAGCTTTGGCCAACGCTGTTCGGTCAACCTTCCCGTTGGCGTTCCGCGGAAGTGACTCACAAATTCGAAATTGCACCGGCACCATGTAGCCTGGAAGCACTCTCTGGCAGTATTGCCGCAGCGCGAGAATGTCGCGGGACTGTGCTCCCGAGACCGGGACCGACTCATGACGTTCATTCAGGTGTGAACTAGGCGACGGGCTGTCGGTGAAAAAGCGCTCGCCCGAACCATCCAACACAACGTGTGCGACCAGCCGCTTTTCACGATCGCCCACCGCCACCACCACAGCCTGTCGAACGTCGGAATGTCGCTCGAGTAATGACTCGATCTCACCGAGTTCGACACGATAACCATGCACCTTAACCTGTTGATCGCGGCGACCCAAAAACTCAATGTCCCCGTTGGGCAACCAGCGGCCCCAATCTCCGGTGCGATAAAGCCGTTCTCCAGTGCGGGGGTGTAAGATAAACCGCTCTCGCGTTCGTTCTTCATCGTTCCAATACCCCTGCGCAAGACCACATCCGCCTATATGAATTTCTCCTGGCACATATGTCGGACACGGTTCTAGATCTGGGCCAAGGATCCAGGCCGTTTGGTTGGCCATCGGTCTGCCCCAAGGAATGCTTGACCATGCAGGGTCCACCTGCCCGATCGAATACAAGATTGAGTTGATGGACGTTTCAGTGGCACCCCCCACACTGATGATTGCAGCATCAGCCACCTGGGACCGGAAAGCATCTGGCAGGCTTACGGGTATCCAATCCCCGCTCAGCATTACCTTGTTCAAGCTGCCCATGGCTTCCACTAAGTCGTGGTTTCCTTCGGCATACTCCACGAGGAGCCCCAGCAACGCTGGTACCGAGTTCCAAACCGTTATACCCTGTCGAAGATACTGCGCCCATAATGCGGGATCTTTTGCATCCCCGGCCTCAGGCAGCACCAGAGCGCCACCAGCCGCAAATATTCCGAACATGTCATAGACGGACAGGTCGAAGGACAAAGACGATAGTCCGAATGTGCGATCCGTAGATCCTATCCCAAGACGAGCATTAATATCTAAGACATAATTCACTGGACCGCGATGATCGAGCATAACTCCTTTAGGCTCGCCCGTAGATCCAGACGTATAGATGATATAAGCAAGATCGGTGGGCTTCTGGACAAATTCCAGCGGCGAAATCTCGTCGACTGGTTCTTCGTCCCGGACTATGAGACAAACCATACCCCCCAGTTCATCGGGGTTCAGCCAGGGCTGAACCAACGCCAGCCTCGCTCCGCTTCGTTCCAGTAGTAGCCTGCGACGCTCCGCAGGAAGACCCGCGTCGATTGGCACATAGGCCGAACCGGAGTAAAGAACCCCCAAGACCGCGACCACCTGCTCCCAACCTTTGTCCATTACTATAGCGACAGGCGAATTGATCCTCGCACCGAGTGCACGAAGGCGACTACCAAGGCATCGTGCCATCGCGTCCAACTCTCCGTATGTGAGTGTGCGGGACTTCGTGATTACAGCAGACCGATTGGGTTGCACGATTGCCTGCGTCTCAAACAGCCCATGTAAAGTTTGCGATGAAACGAGCCCGGCCGTCTCATTGACGGCGGCAATACGACGCTGCTGCTCTTCGGATGTTAAGCGGCATGGAAAAGTGACCCCTTCGGAAGGGGGACAGGCAGCCAAAAACGACCCCTTTCTGAGAAACGGGTTCACGATGGCCTTCATGCTGAATGGAGGCCCGGTTTGGGATGCTTGTTGT